>JBFWUJ010000001.1:0-4556 GCA_050247295.1 Sphingomonas sp.
CGGCGAGCTCGATTATCTGGACGAAGGCACGCTCGCGCAGGCGTTGCGGGCTCGCCGCCCGGTTGCTTGAAGAATCGGGCTTTTTTCCCTACCTCCCCCGCATGGCCATCCTGCCCATTTACGAGACGCCCGATCCGGTGCTGCGGCAGATTTCCTCGCCGGTCGAGGAGATCACGCCCGAGCTGCAGACGCTGATCGACGACATGTTCGCGACCATGTACGCGGCGCCCGGCATCGGCCTCGCGGCGATCCAGGTCGGCGTGCCGAAGCGGCTGCTCGTCATCGACCTGCAGGAACCGCAGAGCGATGAGGAAGGGGCGGAAGCGGTCAAGGACCCGCGCGTCTTCATCAATCCCGAAATCTTGGAGACCTCCGAGGTGACGGTCCCCTATAGCGAGGGCTGCCTGTCGGTGCCGGACCAATATGCCGAGGTGCTCCGCCCGGACCGGGTCCGCGCCCGCTGGCAGGAACGCGACGGCACGAAACGCGAGGAATGGATCGAGGGCCTGCTGGCGGTTTGCCTGCAGCACGAGATCGACCATCTCAATGGCGTTCTCTTCATCGATCATCTCTCACGCCTGAAGCGCGACATGATCATGAAGAAGCTGGTCAAGGCCCGCCGCGACAGCGGCGCGCGCAAGGCGGCCTAAAGCCGCTTCCTTCTCTTCCGGACTTCGACTAGGTTCGTGCTTCGTTCCCTCGTTGGGGTAAGCATGGAACCGGTCGTCGTCATTCTCCTCGTCTTTGCTGCGCTGGCTGCCGGCGTTGGGCTCGGATGGCTGGTCGGGCGCGGGCGGGCTGGTGCGCTGGCCGACGAGCGCGGCAAGGCGGCCGAGCTGCTGCGGATGACACTGACCGAGGTGACGAACGAGCGCGATGCGGCGCAGCGGGAGCTCGCCGCAGCGCAGGCCGACTCGCGCAATTTTGATGCGCGGATGCAGGAACTGCGCGAGGCAAAGGACGTGCTGGCCGCCCAATTCAACGAGATCGGCGCGAAATTGCTCGGTGACGCGCAGAAGGCGTTCCTTGAGCGCGCCGATGCCCGCTTCAACCAGGCCGGCGAGAAGAGCCAGGAGCAATTGAAGGCGCTGCTTCAACCGGTCGAGGCGACGCTGAAGCGCTACGAGGAGGGCCTGACCAAGGTCGAAAAGGAAAGGGTCGGAAGCTACGAGGCGTTGCGCGAGGCGGTCGGCCTGCTCCATGCCGGCCACGCCCAGGTGCGCGACGAAACGCGCAATCTCGTCAACGCGCTGCGCTCAAGCCCGAAGGCGCGGGGCAAATGGGGCGAGCAGAGCCTCAGGAACGTGCTGGAACAGGCGGGCCTCTCCCAGTTCGCGGACTTTCAGACCGAGGTTTCCGTCGACACCGAAGATGGACGGCTGCGCCCCGACGTGATTGTCCGCCTGCCGGGTGGGCGCAAGCTGGTCATTGACGCGAAATGCTCACTCAACGCGTTTCTCGACGCCAGCGAGGCGACAGACGATGATGCGCGGATAAGCCATCTCAAGGCCCATGCCGGTTCGATCCGCAATCACGCCCAACAGCTCGGTTCCAAAAACTATTGGGAGCAGTTCGGCGACGCGGCCGATTATGTCGTCATGTACATTCCCGGCGAACATTTCCTGACCGCCGCGCTGGAGCAGGACGACCGGCTTTGGGAATGGGCGTTCGAGCGGCGGGTTCTGCTGGCGACGCCGACCAATCTTGTCGCTATCGCCCGCACCGTCGCCAGCGTTTGGCGACAGGAAAAGCTGGCCGAGCAATCCGCCGAGATCGTGAAGCTGGGCAAGGAGCTTCACTCGCGGCTCGCGACGATGGGGGGCCATGTCGCGCGGATGGGCCGTAACCTCGAGCTGGCGACAGGCGCCTACAACGCCTTTGTCGGGAGCCTCGAATCGCAGGTGCTGAGTCAGGCGAAGCGCTTCGAGACGCTCGAGGTCGCCTCAGGCGCCAAGGAGATCGAATCGATGCCCGTCGTCGAAGGCGCGCCGCGACCGCTGACCAAGCTGTTCGCCACGGAAGGTGACGGACAGCCCAATTAGGATCAGTTTTGCGCCGGCTCCGTAACCGCGCCGCCGCAGCCCGACAGGGTCCGTCCGTCGACCACCGCCCTTACTGTCTGGCTGTAACGCCGATCGCTCATCCCGTCGCTGCACTCCCGGTTCGACGCCTGCAGCCTCATCCGGCCGGTTTCCCAGAGTCGCCCGTCGCCCAGCTCCCGGCCCCGTGGGGCGGGGACGAAGAAGCCGCCGTCCGGTGTCGAATAGGTCATCCGCCCGTTTTCGATCGTGATCGACCAGAACGGCTCGGTGCCGAGCGCCCGATAGGTTTCGGGTGCCGCGTCCGGCATCGTCACGCAGCCGGCGATCATCAACGCGGCGAGCGCAGCTCTCACGGCGTCCGGCGCAGCCGGATCACACCCTCGTCGCCGGCTAGGACCAGGGAATTGGCGTCGGGGCGGCTGACCCGCACCCGTCCGGAGAGGATTGCGAAGGCCCGCTGCTCGCGGGTCATGATCGCCGGCGCGCAGGCCATGCGGGTCGATGTTGCGGCGGCAACGGTGAGCATGTCGCCGTCCATCGTGTAGCGGGCGGAGAACGTGTTGCAGCCGACCCGGCCGCCAATCTCGGCGGCGCCGATCCTGAGCACATAGGCGCCGCCGCTCACCGCTTCCTGCCCGATCGCGACGATGGACCAGTTGGTGCCGACAAGGCCCGGATCGGCCGCCTGGCCACCGCCGCAGCCGCGATAGGTCCGGCCGTTGGCGCGCACGACAACCGTGTCGAGATAGCGTCGATCGCTCGATTCATCGGCGCAGGCCGCGCGGACGACATCGATCGTGAGGCTCGCCGTCTCCAGCCGATAACCATTCACCGTCGTTCGCGGGCGAGGCGTCGGCACCGTGAAGCTCGGCTGGCCGAGCGCTTCGAAGCGCATCTGGCCGCGGCCGATCGCGACCGACCAGGCCGGCTGGACGCCGAGCGCGCGATAGAGCGAGCCGGGCTGATCGGCGGCTGGCTCGCCCGCGGCGGCCTGGATCGCCAACAAGACGAGGCCGATCACGCGGCCCGCCACTGATTGATCACTTCATAGGCCATGACGGCGGTCGCGACCGCCGCATTCAGACTGTCCGCCTTGCCCCGCATCGGCATCTTCACCAGCACGTCGCATTCCTCCTCATAGGCCGCCGGCAGCCCGGCCTGCTCATTGCCGACCAGGATGAAGGCGGGCGGTTCGTATCGCGCTGCCTGATAATCCACGCTCGCACGCAAACTCGTTCCGATCAACTGAGCTGGTGCCGAACGCAGCCATGGTACGAAATCATGCCATCGCGCCATGGCAATCCGCTGGGTGAACAGGGCACCCATCGAGGCGCGGACCGCCTCGACCGAGAAGGGGTCGGCGCAATCGTCGACGAGAATCAGGCCGCCGGCGCCGACGGCGTCGCCGGTGCGCAGGATCGTGCCGAGATTGCCGGAATCGCGAAGCGCCTGGGCGACGATCCAGATTGGCGCGGCACCGCGGTCGAGGCGATCGAGGCCGAGCTCGAACTGCCGATAGACGCCGATCACGGTTTGCGGATTGTCCTTGCCGCTGATCTTGTGGAGAATATCGGCGCTGGTTTCGATCGCTTCGCCACCGCCAGCCTCGACCGCCTCGATCATCGCCGCGACCAGCGGCGGCCCGCCATCGCTGAAGAAAAGGGTCTGTGGCAGCGTGCCGGCCTCACGCGCCTCGGTCAGAATACGAAGCCCCTCGGCCAGGAACAGCCCTTCGGCGCGCCGATGCTTTTTATCCCGCAGCCCGCGCGCCTGCTTGACCACGGGGTTCGAGAAAGCGGTGATGGAGCGGGGCACTAGTCCTCACCGAAGCGCGATTCGACGAGCGCGGCGAGTTGCTCCACCGCCCCCTCGGCGCCGTCGCCGATGGCGCTGATCGTGATCGAATCCCCCATCGCGGCGCCGAGCATCATCAGCCCCATGATCGAGGTGCCGCTGACCGAATTGCCGTCCTTTTCGACCTCGATGGCGGCGCCGATTTCCGCCGCGAGGGTAACGAACTTCGCGCTGGCGCGGGCGTGCAGGCCTCGCTTGTTGCGGACTTCGACCGTGCGGCTGATCGCCGTCAAGCGGCGGCCTCGCCCAACACTTCGGAGGCGACCGAGATATATTTCCGTCCCGCTTCACGCGCGGCGGCGACGGCGCCTCTGACGTCCATCGTCTTGCGGGCGCCGTCGAGCCGAATCAGCATCGGCAGGTTGACGCCGGCGATCACTTCGGTCCGCGCGTCCTTCATCAGCGAAATCGCGAGATTGGACGGCGTCCCGCCAAAAAGGTCGGTAAGGACGATGACCCCGGATCCCGTATCTACCTTTTCGATCGCCGCCGCGATTTCCGTGCGGCGGCTCTCCATGTCGTCGTCGGGGCCGATGCAGATCGGCTCGATCCGCTCCTGCGGACCCACCACATGCTCCATCGCGATGACGAATTCCTTCGCCAGCCCGCCATGGGTCACCAGCACCAAACCGATCATCGATCCACCTTGATTGCGTCCGC
>JBFWUJ010000001.1:4656-7085 GCA_050247295.1 Sphingomonas sp.
ATGCAGATCGGCTCGATCCGCTCCTGCGGACCCACCACATGCTCCATCGCGATGACGAATTCCTTCGCCAGCCCGCCATGGGTCACCAGCACCAAACCGATCATCGATCCACCTTGATTGCGTCCGCCGCTCGTCTGGCCTCTCAGGCGCGCTCGCTGCCGTCGCGCGGCGGCGTGGCGAGATCGCGATGGTCCAGACTGGGCGAAAAACCTTCGGCGCGCAACCGTTCGGCGATTCGGCCGGCGATGTGAACCGAACGATGTCTCCCGCCGGTACAGCCGAAGGCGACGGTGACGTAGGATTTGCCCTCAAGCTGGTAGCGGGGAAGCAGGGCGAGCAGCAGGTCCTCGATCTTCGTCAGCGTCTCCTCATAAGCCGGATCGGTGGCGATATAGTCCGCGACCGGCTGATCGAGCCCGGTCAGCGGCCGCAACGTCGGTACCCAGTGCGGATTCTGCAGGAAGCGCATGTCGAAAACGAGATCGGCGTTGCGCGGAAGGCCGCGGGCGAAGCCGAACGACTGGATCGCGAGGATCGGCGCCACATCGTCGCCGCCGAAGCGGGTCCGGATCTGTTGCCGCAACATGTTCGTGTCGCTGTCCGTGGTATCGATCACATGATCGGCCCAGCGTTTCAGAGGCGCCAGGATTTCCCGCTCCTGCGAAATGCCGTCATTGGTCGGCCGGTCCGGCGCCAGCGGATGGCGTCGGCGCGTTTCGGAGAAGCGACGAAGCAACTCCGCCGCCTGGCATTCGAGGAAAAGTGTCTCGACCGGCTGGTCATGGTCCCTGGCGACCCGCTGAATCTGCTTGACCACGCGCTCGGCGTTGAAGCCGCGAGTCCGGGTGTCGAGGCCGATGGCCAGCGAGCGGCCCCGTTCGGCGCCAGCGGCGAGCGGCGTCGCCAGCAGATGATCGAGCAGGGTGAGCGGCAGATTGTCCACGACCTCCCAACCGAGGTCTTCCAGCGTGTCGAGGGCGGTGGACTTGCCGGCACCCGACATCCCGGTGACGAGGAGGAAGCGCTTCGGGGAGGCCGGCGCCGGCATCAGCCGCCGCCCTGAGCTTGCTTGAGCGCCAGCTCCACCTTGATCGGCGCCGAGTTCTCATGCGCATTGAGGCCGACGACCGGGATCGCGACACCCGCGAGCGTCCGCATCTCGCCCGGTTCGGGCAGCCGCTCGGGCGCGATGTCCAGATCGACGAACAGTGCGACGGGCACCTCTCCCGCGGTCGGCATCTCGACGATGCCCAGACCGCGCACCTCCATCTTGCCGATGATGTTGGGCGCGGCATCGGCCATCAGTCCGCCGCTGGCCCGCCGGACGATCGTATAATCGTCGCTGACGAGGATGGCGCCGCGGTCGATCAGCCGCAGCGCCAGGTCCGATTTGCCGCTGCCCGAGGGGCCGCCGATGAGGACCGCTCGGCCGTCGATCGCGACCGTGCTTGCGTGGATCGTTTCTGAAGAAGGCGTCTGCATGCTCATGTCACGGCTCCCGGCAGGCGGACGACGAAGCGAGCGCCGGCGTTCCCATCGCGCCGATCGCCGACTTCGATCCGGCCGCCATGTCCTTCCACGATCGCACGCGCGATGGCGAGCCCGAGCCCGGAATGGCGGCCGAAATCCGCTTCCGGCCTAATGCTGTGAAAGCGGTTAAAGATCGCCTCACGCGCATCTTCCGGCACGCCGCTTCCTTCGTCCTCGATACCGATCAGCACCTCCTCCCCATCCGCGGTGGCGCGGATCTCGACCAGACCGCCGCCGGGCGAGAAAGAGATGGCGTTGTCGACCAGGTTGTCGAGCAGCCGGGCGAGGCGCGATTCCTCGCCCAAGACCACGGCCGAGCCGAGACGGGGCCGGGCGAAGGCGATCGAAACGTCCTCGCGCCGCGACTCCCAAGTGGGCAAGAGCGATCCGATCAACAAGGCGAGGTCGATCGGCTCGAATCGGGCGCGCGACAATTCGGCGTCCAGCCTCGACGCTTCCGCGATGTCGACGACCAGGCGGTCAAGCCTGCCCACATCCTGACGGACCACGTCAAGGAGCTGACTTTTCAGGGCTGGATCGTCGATCCGGTCGAGCGAATCAACGGCCGATCGCAGCGAGGCCAGCGGATTCTTGAGCTCGTGCGTGACATCGGCGGCGAAGGCTTCGGTGGCGTCGATCCGCTGCCTGAGCGACTGCGTCATATCGTGTAGGGCACGGGCGAGCAGGCCGATCTCGTCGCGCCGCTCGGGCAGGGTCGGCACATCGACCTCCCGCGCCCGGCCCAGACGCACCCGATGTGCGGCCTGAGCGAGCCGCCGCAGCGGGTTGGCGATCGTGCGGGCGAGAAAGCGGGAGAGCAGGATCGCGAGGATCAAGGTGGCGAGAAAGGCGAAGGCCAGCGAGAAGCGCTCGGCCCGGACCTGCCGACGGATGTCGCG
>JBFWUJ010000001.1:7185-43692 GCA_050247295.1 Sphingomonas sp.
GCCGCCGCAGCGGGTTGGCGATCGTGCGGGCGAGAAAGCGGGAGAGCAGGATCGCGAGGATCAAGGTGGCGAGAAAGGCGAAGGCCAGCGAGAAGCGCTCGGCCCGGACCTGCCGACGGATGTCGCGCGCGTTGACGGTCAGCAGCAGGGTCTCGGTGCCCGGCTGAATCGGAATGGCCGCGCTGATGAAGGGGGTTCCTTCCGGAGCGCGACGGATCTCGGTTGTCGCCTGTCCGGATCGTCTCGCCGCACCGATCTCCGGCCAGGCGTCCCGCCGGCTCTCGTCCCGTGTGAGTTGCGGTCGCGAGGGCGCTCCGACAATCGCGTCGAAGCCATTGTCGAGCCAGACGGCGACCGCCCGATACCAGGCCTCGTCGGCGGGATCGCGCATCTCGTAGGTCGGCGCGCCCGACGTCCAGTTGTCAGCCAGCAATGTCCCGTCCCGGCTGAAGACACGCAGCCGTGCACCGGAATCGCGGCCGAGACGGTCAAGCATCTCCCGCCAGGTGGCCCGCGGCAGGCCGGCCAGAGCGTGGGCGACCATCATCGTCTCCGCTTGTGCCCGGTCCACCCTGCTCTCGGTCAATCGGGTGCGCAGGCTGTCCAGATAAAAGAGCCCGCCGGCGAGAATGGCGACGACGAAGATATTGACCGCCAGAATGCGCTGGCGGAGCGAGAGGCGCAGCGACCAGCCCGGCCGCGGCTCGTCTCCATCATTCCTCGGCAAAGCGGTATCCGACCCCGTAGAGCGTTTCGATCGCCTTGAATTCCGGATCGACCTCGCGGAACTTCCGCCGCATCCGCTTTACGTGGCTGTCGATGGTGCGGTCGTCGACATAGATGTCGTCGTGATAGGCGATGTCCATCAGCTGGTTGCGCGACTTTACCACACCCGGCCGTTGCGCAAGCGCCTCCAGGATCATGAATTCAGTGACGGTGAGAACGACGTCATCGCCGTTCCAGCGAACCCGATGCCGGGCCGGATCCATCGCCAGCCGCCCGCGCTCGATCTCCTCCGCCTCCTCCTCGGCCTCAGCGCCCGGCGGCTGCGCCCGCAGCTCGGATCGCCGCAGCACGGCCTTGATCCGGGCGAGCAGCAGACGCTGGGAGAAGGGTTTGGCAATATAGTCATCGGCACCCATTGCGAGACCCAGCGCCTCATCCAGTTCCTCGTCCTTCGAGGTCAGGAAGATCACCGGAAATTCAGTCTTTTCCTTCAGCCGTCGAAGCAGCTCCATCCCATCCATCCGGGGCATCTTGATGTCGAGCACGGCAAGATCGGGCGGCGTGTCGACGAGCGCCTTCAACGCCGCCTCGCCGTCCGAATAGAGACGGGTCGCGAACCCCTCCGCCTGCAACGTCACGGAGAGGGAAGTGAGAATATTGCGATCGTCGTCGACGAGGGCGATCGTGGTCGACATGATGGCGCTTTTCCTGTGCGGGAGAACCGGCTTAGCGCAAGGGCGGCCCGCCGCGCCACCCTTTGACGAAACGAGCTGTCTTCGATATGCGCCGCGGCATGAAAAGAGGTCCCCAAACGAGGGACCGGACCATTTCAGAAAAAGGAATTGTAAGGTGGCCAACCGGGTCCCGCGTTTCGATTTGCATCATCAGGGGATCGATACTCCCGCCGCGCTTCACTGGAACCTCGGCACGCCGGCGCTGGTCGAACAGTCGATATCGCGCGGGGAGGGCATGCTGGCCAAGGATGGACCTCTGGTCGTGACGACCGGCAAGCACACCGGCCGTTCGGCCAAGGACAAGTTCATTGTCCGCGACGCGGAGACCGAGACGACGATCTGGTGGGACAATAACAAGTCGATCAATTCCGACCAGTTCGCCGCGCTGAAGGCCGATTTCCTCGCCGCGCTGGGCGAGCGGGGAACGTTGTTCGTCCAGGATCTCTACGGCGGCTCGCAGCCCGAGCACCGGGTCCGTGTCCGGGTGATCAACGAGCTTGCCTGGCACAATCTCTTCATCCGCACGATGCTGGTTCGCCCGACGGCCGAAGAGCTGGAGGGCTTCGAGCCCGAATTCACGATCATCGACCTGCCGAGCTTCAGGGCCGATCCGGCCCGCCACGGCACCCGCAGCGAGACGGTGATCGCGGTTAATCTGACCGATCGGACGATCCTGATCGGCGGCACCGCTTATG
Source organism: Sphingomonas sp. (assembly GCA_050247295.1). Lineage (GTDB taxonomy): Bacteria > Pseudomonadota > Alphaproteobacteria > Sphingomonadales > Sphingomonadaceae > Allosphingosinicella. The sequence continues at coordinate 9,341 of JBFWUJ010000001.1, forward strand.
CGGGCGAGATGAAGAAGTCGGTTTTCGGCCTGCTCAATTACCTGCTGCCGGTCGAAGGCATCATGCCGATGCATTGCTCGGCCAATATCGGCCCGAACGGCGACACCGCCGTCTTCTTCGGCCTCAGCGGCACCGGCAAGACGACGCTCAGCGCCGACGCGAGCCGCACGCTGATCGGCGACGACGAACATGGCTGGTCGGATACCGCCGTCTTCAATTTCGAGGGCGGCTGCTACGCCAAGATGATCCGCCTGTCGCCGGAGGCGGAACCGGAAATCTTCGCGACCACCAAGCGCTTTGGAACGGTGCTGGAGAATGTCGTCATCGACCCCGAGACCCGCGAACTCGACCTCGACGATGCGACGCTCGCCGAAAATACCCGCGGCGCCTATCCGATCGACTTCATTCCCAATTGCTCGGCCGAGAATATGGGGCCGGTGCCGAAGAACGTGATCTTCCTCACCGCCGACGCTTTCGGGGTGCTGCCGCCGGTGGCGAAGCTGACCCCGGATCAGGCGATGTATCACTTCCTGTCCGGCTATACCGCCAAGGTGGCCGGCACCGAGATTGGCGTTACCGAACCGGAGGCGACCTTCTCGACCTGTTTTGGCGCACCGTTCATGCCACGCCATCCGAGCGTCTATGGGAACCTCCTCAAGAAGCGCATCGCCAAGGGCGGAGTGGATTGCTGGCTGGTCAACACCGGCTGGACCGGCGGCAAATATGGTATCGGCAGCCGGATGCCGATCAAGGCGACGCGGGCGTTGCTCAACGCCGCACTCGACGGCAGCCTCAACAACGTCGAGTTCCGCACCGACGAGAATTTCGGATTCCAGGTGCCGGTGAGCGTCCCGGGGGTTGACCCGTCGATCCTCAATCCACGCGACACCTGGTCCGACAAGGCGGACTATGACGCGACGGCGGCCAAGCTGGTGACCCTGTTCAACGACAATTTCGCGCGTTTCTCCGCCCATGTCGACGATGGTGTCCGCGCCGCCGCACCCAAGGCGAATGCGCAACAACAGACGGAACCCGTGATCACAGCCGCCTGACCGCAGCCCAACAGCTTCCTCTTGAGGAGCGTGTCGGCCCGGCCGGCGCGCTCCTTTTCATTTGTCCGCGAAGAAGGACCGAACGATGACCCACGAGCCCCGCCTGTTCGCGAGCGACGACGCGATCCGAAGCATCGGCGAGCGAATGCTCGCCTGCACCCTGCCCAGGGCCGAATGGACCCATGAAGCACACCTTTCGACCTGTGCATGGCTGATCCTCGAGCGGCCGGATATCCAGCCCGAGCGCGACCTGCCTCGCCTTATCCGTCGCTACAATGAGAGCGTCGGCGGCGTGAACAGTGACACCGAAGGCTATCACGAGACGATCACCCAGGTCTCGATCCGCGCCGTCCGGGCCGCCCTGATGCGGAGCGAGACGCAGGCGCTGGTGGACCGGGTCAACGCACTGCTGGAAGCGCCGGAAGGGCGACGGGACTGGCCGCTGCGGTTCTACTCGCGCGAGCGCTTGTTTTCCAAGGAGGCGCGCTTGGGCTGGGTGGATCCGGATCTGGAGGCGCCGCAATCCTGATCCTCGCAACCGGCCTGTCGGATATCGCCTACTGGACATCCAGCCGTATTATTCTTATAATACACCCATTGAAAGGATCAGGCTATGTTGGACAATCCTGTGGCAAAGCGCACCGCGATTGCAGCCGGGATCGGGGCGCTGATCGCGATCCCGGTGCCGTTCGTGGGGCCGCTCTTCGGGGCGCTGGCCGGCGGCGCCTACGGCTTTTTCACCGCCCCGCGACGCGGCTTCTAAGCTGGCGCGCCGCTTCCCCGCGCCACGATCCATGTTAGGATCGCGCCCGAATCACGGGAGACGCGCGATGGGCTTGCTCGATAATCTGATCGGCCAGAGCGGCAATATCGATCTGGGGGCGCTCGGCCAGCAGGTCGGGCTCGATCCCGATCAGGTCCGCCAGGGCATGGAATCGATGCTGGGCCGGATCACGGGCGGCCAGAATGGCGACGAGGCGGCGGCAGGTGCCGCAGCTGACACCGGGCTGTCGCTCGAGTCGCTGCAAGCGCTGCTTCCCGCCTTGTCCGCGCAGCTCGGCGAGGGCGGTGTCGAAGGGCTGATGACACGGCTGACCGGGGAGGGCGGGCTGCTCTCCAGCCTCGACCGGGATGGCGACGGCAATCCGATCAACGATCTGGCCGGGATGGCGCGGGGCCTGTTCAGCTAGCCGCCGGCGCCTCGTCCGGAAGCTGCGGCTGCTGCGGCGACGGCCGCACTTGCAGGCAGGCACCCTGAACGCCGGTCACCACGACTCGCGCCCCGGCCGGCGCATCCGCGCCGCGCGCCGCCCAAACGCCGTCGCCAACCTTTACCCGGCCTTGGCCACCCTCGATCGCGTCGACCACGGTCAGCGTCTCGCCGATCAGTCGCGCCGCCCGGTCGTTGAGCAGAGGATCGGTGCTCTCGACCGGATTGCGCGCATAATGTCGCCGGCCGCCATAGACGGCGCAGATGGCGAGCAGCACGAACAAGGCGAGTTGGGCCGCGATCGGAATGCCGAGGAAGAAGACTGTGACGCCGGTCACCGCCGCTGCCGCGGCCATCCAGACCAGAAAGACGCCGGGCGCGAAGATTTCGAAGATGGCGAGCAAAGCGGCGGCGGTCAGCCACCACCAATAGGCTTCAATGCCGGAGAGCTGGTCCATCACTGCCCCTCGAACGGTCCGAGACGACGCTGATCGGCTTCGTCTCCGTCACTGCCACGACCGAGCGCCTCCTTGGCGAGTTCGCCGATGCCGCCGAGCGTTCCGATCAGCTGCGTCGCCTCGACCGGGAACAGGATCGTCTTCGCATTCGGCGAATTGGCGAACTGGCCGACCGCCTCGACATATTTCTGGGCGATGAAATAGTTGATCGCCTGTGAATTGCCGCCTGCGATGGCGTCCGAAACGACCTGAGTCGCCTTCGCTTCGGCTTCGGCCTCGCGCTCGCGTGCTTCGGAATCGCGGAACGCCGCTTCCTTGCGGCCTTCCGCCTGGAGGATCTGGCTCTGCTTCTGTCCCTCCGCCCGTAGGATTTCGGATGCGCGCAGGCCTTCCGATTCGAGGATCAGGGCACGCTTTTCGCGCTCCGCCTTCATCTGCCGCCCCATGGCATTGACGATATCGGCCGGCGGTCGGATGTCCTTGATCTCGACCCGCGTGATCTTGACGCCCCAGGCCTCGGTTGCCTGATCGACCACAGACAGCAGCCGCGCATTGATCTCGTCTCGCTTCGACAGCGTTTCGTCGAGGTCCATCGAGCCCATCACGGTGCGCAGGTTCGTCGTCGTCAGCTGCATGATGGCGAGATAGAGGTCGGACACCTCATAGGCGGCCTTGGCCGCGTTGAGCACCTGGAAGAAAACGACGCCGTCGGTCTGGATCATCGCGTTGTCGCGGGTGATGATCTCCTGGCCCGGAATGTCCAGAACCTGCTCCATCATATTCACCTTCCGGCCTACCCGGTAAAAGAAGGCCGGATAGAAATTCAGGCCGGGCGCGGCGACCTTCGTGAAGCGGCCGAAATGCTCGATCGTGTACTGATAGCCCTGCCGCACCACTTTCACGCTGGCGAACAGCCACAGGAGCACTGCCCCGGCGACGATCATGATCACGGCTTCCATCGCGATTCCTCCCTCTTCATCCGATATCATGTAGAGAAAGGCGCCTGCATCCAAGCGGAATCGGAAAGGACGCAACGATGACCGCCCAGACCCTCCAGCGCTGCCGCTCGCTGTTGTTCCTGCCCGCCTCCAATGCCCGCGCGATCGAGAAGGCAAAAACGCTGCCCGCCGACCTGGTGATCCTGGATCTCGAGGATTCGGTGCGGCTGGAAGACAAGGACGAGGCGCGCCGAATGGCGCTGGAGGCGCTGCCCGCTTTCGAAGGGCGGCAGATCGCGGTGCGGATCAACACCTTCGGCGGCGATCAGTTCGGCCAGGACGTCGTCGCCTTCCGCAACCTCAAGGAGGTCGCGATTGTTCTGCCCAAGGTCGAGCGGGCGCAGCAGGCGCATGAGTCCGGACGGCTCTTTTCGCATCATGCTCTGGCCATGATCGAGACGCCGGCCGGAGTGGCCGACGCTCGGGCGATCGCGGCCGAGACCGACGCCCTGATCGCCGGCACAAACGATTTGGCCGCCGGCCTCGGGCTGCCGCCGGTCAGCGGACGGGCGGGCCTCGCATACAGCCTGCAGGCGATCGTGCTGGCGGCGCGGCTGCATGGCGCCGCGGTGTTCGACGGTGTCTTCAACGGGCTCGAGGATGAGATCGGGCTGGAGCGTGAGTGCGCGGAGGGACGCAGCTTCGGATTCGACGGCAAGAGCGCGATCCACCCCGGGCAGCTCGACATCATCAACCGCGCCTTTTCGCCAAGCCAGGCGGAGATCGAGGCGGCACGCCGGCTTGTTGCCGCGGCGACCGGCGGCGCCGAGCGGCACGAAGGACGGATGATCGAAGCCATGCATGTCGACCAAGCGCGTGTCGTGCTGGCACGGGCGGGGGAGGACGGCGAATCGCTTGCCAGCACCGGGGACGCTCCCTAAGCAGCCGCATGTTTCCCAGCCTCGTCCGCGCCGCCGCGCCCCTCGCGCTTCTCCTCGCTGCACCCGCCTTCGGCCAGACTGCGGCCGATCCCGCGGTCACTCCCGCCGATTTGCGCGCCCATATCGATCGGCTCGCCAGCGACGCTTTTCAGGGTCGCGCGCCCGGAACCGAGGGCGAGCGGCTGACGATCGACTATATCTCAGAACAGTTCCGGGCGCGCGGCCTGGAGCCGGCGGGCGAGAACGGAACGTGGTTCCAGCCGGTGCGGATCGTCGAGCGGGTGCCGGGCGAGGCGACGACGAGCTGGACCGCCGCCGGACGGCCGGTCCAGATCGCGCCCGAAGAATTGTTCCTGATGGGACGCGAAGCATCGGAAGCGATCGTCAACGCGCCGATCATCTTCGCCGGTCACGGCGCCCGGATCGCGGATCGCGGCATCGATCAGCTGGCCGGTGCCGATTTCCAGGGCGCGGTCGCGCTGATCATGCTGCAGGGACCGAGCATAGAGGGCTTCCCCCCGCTCGCCGAGCGGGTCCGGACGCTGACCGAGGCCGGAGCCGTCGCGGTGATCGCGATCGTGGGTGCCGAGGTGCCATGGGCGCAGATACGCCCGACGCTGCAACGCGGCACGACCCGGCTGGATTCGACCGTCGTACCGCGGATCACGGGCGCTATGCCGCTTGCGGCAGCGCAGCGGCTGATCGAGGCCGCGGGCGGCAATATCGAGCGATTGTTGAACGACCAGCCCGGATCGTCTTTTCGCTCGGTAACATTGAATGCGACCGCATCGATGAACGTGGCCACGACGGTTCGCCGCTACACCAGCAATAACGTCGTGGGCCGACTGCGCGGCGGCGGTTCGACCAACGAGAATCTGGTCTATCTCGCCCATTGGGATCATTTCGGCACCTGCCGGCCGGAGGGCGAAGCAGATCGGATCTGCAATGGCGCGGTCGACAATGCGAGCGGCGTCGCCGCGCTGATCGAGATCGCCGGACGGCTATCGCGACAGCCGCGGCCGGCGCGCGACATCCTGTTCCTGGCGACCACGTCGGAAGAGGTCGGGTTGCTCGGGGCCGAATATTTCGCCCGCAACCCGGTCGTCCCGGCAGCCTCGATCGTCGCCGCGATCAACCTGGATACGATCGCCATCCATCCGGCCGGCGAACCAGTCGCGGTAATCGGCCGGGGCATCCCGGCGCTGGACCGGGCGATCGACGAGACGGTTCGGGCGATGGGCCGCAGGCTCGATGCGGACGATGAAGCGGAGGCGTTCATCCAGCGTCAGGACGGCTGGCGATTCACCCAGGCCGGCATCCCGGCGATCATGGTGGGCGGATCCTTTTCGAACATGGAGCTGCTGAACGGCTTCCTGCGCGGCAATTATCATCAGCCGGCCGACCAGCCGGGTCCGGGCCTGCAGCTGGAGGGGGCGGCCGAGGACACGACTCTGATGGTGGCGCTCGGCCGACGGATCGCCGACCCGCAAGCCTATCAGCGCGCCGCGCCGGCGGCCCCGGCCGCGCCGGGAAACTGAGGCGGGCATGGAGATTCCTCTCGGCCTCACTTTCGACGATGTCCTGCTCCGCCCGGCGGCGTCGTCGATCCTTCCCAGCCAAGCCGACACGCGCACCCGCCTGACCCGCGACATCGCACTCAATATCCCGATCGTCTCGTCGGCCATGGACACCGTGACCGAAGCGGACATGGCCATCGTCATGGCGCAGCTTGGCGGCATCGGCGTCCTCCACCGCAACCTTGAAGTCGCGGAGCAGGCGGCGGCCGTCCGCGCGGTGAAGCGCTACGAAAGCGGCATGGTGGTCAATCCCATCACCATCCGGCCGGATCAGGCGCTGGCGGACGCGCGCGAGCTCATGGAGCGCCACAAGATCTCCGGAATCCCGGTCACCGAGGCCAGCGGGCGGCTGGTTGGCATCCTTACTCACCGCGACGTCCGCTTCGCCGAGAATCCGCGCCAGAAGGTGTCGGAGCTGATGACGAGCGAGAATCTGGTCACCGTCGGTCCTGGAGTTTCTCAGGAAGAGGCACGCCGAAAACTGCACCAACGGCGGATCGAGAAGTTGCTGGTCGTCGACGATGACCGCCGCTGCATCGGCCTGATCACCGTGAAGGACATCGAGAAGGCGGTGACCTATCCCGAAGCGACGAAGGACGAAGCCGGCCGGCTGCGGGTGGCCGCCGCCACCACGGTGGGGGACAAGGGGTTCGAACGCAGCGAGGCGCTGATCGACGCCGAATGCGACCTGATCGTCATCGATACGGCCCACGGCCACAACAGCGAGGTGGCCGCTGCGGTCGAGCGGCTGAAGCGCCGGTCCAACAAAGTGCAGGTCGTGGCCGGCAATGTGGCGACCCGGGAAGGCACCAAGGCGTTGCTTGATGCTGGCGCGGACGCCGTGAAGGTCGGCATCGGACCGGGATCGATCTGCACGACGCGGGTCATCGCCGGGGTCGGCGTGCCGCAATTGACCGCCATCATGGAAGCGGCTGACGAAGCGGCGAAGTCCGGCACGCCGGTGATTGGCGACGGCGGCATCCGCACGTCCGGCGATGTCGCCAAGGCGCTGGCCGGCGGGGCTTCGGCGGTGATGATCGGATCGCTGCTCGCCGGCACCGAAGAGGCGCCGGGAGAAACCTTTCTTTATCAAGGCCGTGCTTATAAATCCTACCGAGGTATGGGAAGTGTCGGCGCAATGGCGCGGGGCTCTGCAGACCGTTATTTTCAGCAAGACATCAAGGATCAGCTCAAGCTCGTGCCGGAGGGCATCGAAGGCCAGGTTCCGTTCAAGGGCCATGCGCGTGACGTTGTGCATCAACTGGTTGGCGGCGTGAAAGCCGCGATGGGCTATACCGGCGCGGCGACGATCGCCGAGCTGCAGCGGGCTGAATTCATCCGGATCACCAATGCTGGACTGCGCGAGAGCCATGTCCACGACATCGCGATCACGCGTGAGGCGCCTAATTATCCCACGCGCTAAGATGGTTGCATCGCCGGCCATTGCCATATGCGCCCGAATCGGCAACGCTGGGGCCCCGGGCGTTTTCCAGCCCACGACAACATGGGGGCCTCGCGATGAAACTGCCTCACCTCAAGTTCGGCATTGCCGCCGCCACCTTATTGAGCGCCGGCTTGCTTGCCGGCTGCAACAGCGTGGCCGACTGGGATTGCGCCCGGATCGCCGAAAAGTCGGTCGAGCTTTCCCAGAGCCAGCCGATCCGCTTCCGCGCCATCGACAATGTCCGCGAAACGTCGCGCAACGACAACGATGCGCGCTGTGAGGGGACGGCCCAACTCGTCGACGGCAACAGCGGCACCGTTTATATGCGCGCCTATCAGGAAGGCACGAACATCATGGTCGCCTATCAGGGGACGCCGTTTCCCTGATCAACCGCGCGCGCCGGCCGTCCGATGACTCCCGCCGCGCGGGTGCAGGCCGCAATCGAGTTGCTTGATGTCATTGTTGCCGCCGCCCGCGAAGGCGGTGCGGCGGCGGACACCCTCATCTCCCGCTATTTCAAGACCCGCCGCTATGCCGGGGTGAAGGATCGGCGGGCGATCCGCGATCTCGTCTATCGCGCCATTCGCAGGGCGGGGGAGACGCCGGCATCCGGACGGGCCGCAATGCTCGGCCTCGCCGAAGACGATCGCGGTCTCATCGCTTCCTTTGACGGTTCTCCACACGGGCCGGCGCCGATTGCCGACGGCGAGACGGCCGCCGCTGCACGGGTCGCACCTGACTGGCTGATCGCAAGGCTCGACCCGCTGATCGGAGAGGGCGAGCATGCGGCGCTGCTGGACCGGGCGCCGCTCGATCTTCGCGCCAACCGGCTCAAGGCGACACGCGACGAGGCGCTCGCGATTTTCCCCGAAGCCATGGCAACGCCGCATGCGCCGCTCGGTCTGCGCCTGCCCGAGGGCACGCGGGTGGAGGAGAGCGAAGCCTGGAGGACCGGCCTCGTCGAAGTGCAGGATGAAGGCAGCCAGCTCGCTTGCGGCGTTTGTGAAGCGTCGCGCGGAATGAAGGTTCTCGACCTTTGCGCGGGAGCAGGCGGCAAGTCGCTCGCCCTCGCGGCCGATATGGAGAACGAGGGCAGGATCGTGGCCGCGGACACCGATCGCAACCGGCTGGGCCGCCTGCCGCCACGCGCCGAACGGGCTGGCGCAACAATCGTCGAAACAAGGCTGCTGAATCCCGACCGCGAACGCGGCATGCTGGAGGGCGAGGGCTTCGATCTGATCCTGGTCGACGCACCCTGTTCCGGCTCAGGTACCTGGCGGCGCAATCCGGAGACCCGCTGGCGGATCACGCCCGAGCGCCTCGTTCGCCTCACGGCGCTGCAGGCGCGGCTGCTCGATCTGGCCGCCGGGTTGCTCGCTCCGGGCGGCCGCCTCGTCTATGTCGTCTGCTCACTGCTGGCGGAAGAGGGTCGGGAACAGGCAGCGGCACTCTCGGTCCGTTCATCGCTGGTTCCGGATACGATCGTCATGAAGGCTGGACGGATGGCCGGACCGGGGCGCCTGCTCAGCCCGGGCCATGACGGCACGGACGGCTTTTTCGTCGCGCGCTGGCGGCGGCCATGCTAGGCCGCCCGCGACCGACCATGGAGTATTGGATGCGCCTTACCCCCATCGCCCTCTCGCTCTCGATCGCCGTCGCCACGATGGCGAGCGCCGGCTTCGGCCAGCGTCCCGACGATGTCATCGATCCGCGCTCCACCGCCCTCGTCGAACAGGCGCGATCCCAGTCCAGCGCCAGTCGCTATAACGAGGCGATCGACCTGCTTGAGACGGCGTTGGCCGTCGATCCACGCAACCGCGCCGCCTACATTGCCCTCGGCCGGATCGCGCAGGCGCAGCGGCTGCCCGGCAAGGCGATCGGCCACTATGCCGATGCGCTCCGGATCGAGCCCAACGACCAGACGGCGCTCGCCGCGCAGGGCGAAGCCTATATACAGCGCGGCGCGGTCGAGCGGGCGAGAGCGAACCTCACCCGGCTGCGCACCCTGTGCGGTCAATCCTGCGCCACCGCCGACCAGCTCGCCGCGGCGATCACACGCGGCCCGCCCCCGGAGGCTCTGGCTGCGCAGAGGGTCGAGCCGGCGCCGCCGCCGGCGCAGCCGCGCCGCAACTAGGCGTCGAGCAGCCGCGCCAGGCTGACGAAATCGCTGACGGCGAGCGTTTCCGCGCGCCGTTCGGGATCGATGCCTAGCTCGGCCATCGCAGCGTCCGCGCCCGTGATTGCCGAGAGCGACCGGCGCAGCATCTTGCGGCGCTGGCCGAAAGCCGCTGCGGTGAGTTTCTCCAGTGTCGCGAAACGGACGTCCACCGGCGCCTCGGCCGGCATGATATGGATCACCGCCGACATCACCTTGGGCGGCGGCGTGAAGGCGGAGCGGTGGACTTTCATCGCCAGTCTGGCGGTCGATCGCCACTGGGCGAGCACGGCCAGCCGGCCGTAAGCGGACGAGCCCGGCGCGGCGACGATCCGCTCGGCCACTTCGCTCTGGAACATCAGCGTCAGCGACTTCCACCAGGGCCGCCAGGCTTCCCCGCCCAGCCAGCGGACCAGCAGGGCGGTGCCGACATTATAGGGCAAGTTGGCGACGACATGGGCCGGACCGATTGCCGCGACCTCGTCGATCGCCAGCGCATCGTCCTGAATAACCGTAAGCTGGCCCGGAAACGCCTCCGCTAGCTCGGCCAGCGGGGGGCGGCAGCGCCTGTCCCGCTCGACCGCCACGACGTCGGCTCCGGCGCGGAGCAAGGCGCGGGTGAGGCCGCCCGGCCCCGGTCCAACCTCATAGGCGCGCTCGCCCTCAAGCGAACCGGGAATGGCCGCGATACGGGCCAGCAATTGCTCGTCGAGGATGAAGTTCTGACCGAGCGCCTTGCTCGCACTGAGACCGTGTCGAGCGATGACCTCGCGCAGGGGAGGAAGGGCTGAACTCACGCGTCGGCAAGACGCCGCGCGCACTCCCCGGCGGCGCGGATCGCGGCGATCATCGCACCCGGATCGGCGACATTCTGTCCCGCGATATCGAAGGCGGTGCCGTGATCGGGCGAGGTACGGACGATCGGCAAACCGAGCGTAACGTTGATTCCCTCTTCGAAATGCAATGCCTTCAGAGGGATGAGCCCCTGATCGTGATACATGCACAAGGCGAGATCGTAACGGGCGCGGCTCTTGGCGGCGAACATCGCATCCGGGGGATGCGGCCCCGTGACCTCCGCGCCGTCCTCGATCAGCCGCTCGATGGCTGGCTGGATGATCTCGATCTCCTCGCGACCGAGAGCGCCAGCCTCGCCGGCATGGGGATTGAGCCCGGCGACCGCGATTCTCGGCCTTTCGATACCGAATTGCCGCTGCAGGCCGCGGATGGCGGCACGCCCCTTGGCGACGATCGCTTCGGTGGTGAGCGCCATCGTGACCTTGGTGAGCGGGATATGGGTGGTGACGGGAACAACACGCAGGGTCGGGCCGGCGAGCATCATCGCCACCAACTCGACCGACACGCCGCAGCGTTCGGCGACGAACTCGGTCTGGCCGGGATGGGAGAAGCCGACCGCATGCAGCCGGCTTTTCGACACCGGGCCGGTAACAAGGCCGGAGGCGGTGCCCGAGCGAGCAAGGCCAACGGCGAGCTCCAGCGCATCCAGCGCATGCCGCGCTTCGATGAGATCCGGGCTACCGAGCGCGTCAGCCGAATCTCCGACATCGATGACGGGCAGGCTGTGCGCGAACGCGGCTGACGCCTCGCCGGGATCGCGGATGATCGCGACCGGCCCGTCCCAGACCGCCGTCAGCGCGTCGACATCGCCGACCGCGAAGAACAGAGGCAGCGATTCCTGTTCACGGCGCTCCCAGCTCTTGGCGATGACTTCGGCGCCGATGCCGGCTGGATCACCCAGCGAGACCGCGAGCGGTGCGGTCACGGCCTCAGCGATAATCGATCACCGCGTCGCGCCTGAGATCGCGCAGGTAACGCTGCGCGCGCATCGCGACCCGCTGCTCGAGCAGGGTATTGGCGATCGTATCAGCCGACGGCGCACTAGGCGCCTGCGGCTCGTCCCGGCCGCAAAGTACGAGTACGCTCACCCGTTCGTTCGTTCCGAACGGTGGCGTCGCCTGGCCAACGCCCAGATTGAGCAAAATCTGTTGCAGAGCACTGGGCAGCTCGCGCACCCGGACCTGATCGTTCGACACCAATTCGGCTCCGACGGCCTGCGCCGCCGCCGCCGCTCCGCCGCAGCCGCCCATGCTCTGGGTCCGCTGCTGCAGCTGCTGCGCCCGTGCCTGCGCCTGGGCACGCGACGTACCGGCCGGGAAGGCGATCGAAAGCTGCAATAGGCTCAAACGGGCGTCACGCGGGTCGGCCATGCCGAGACGACGCGCGTCGACCAAGGCGACCACCGAGAAACCGCCAGAGACCGGGATAGGATCGCTGATACCGCCAACCGGCATCTGGCGCACAACTGCCGCCAGCTCCTCGGGCAGCTGTTCGATGCGGACCCAGCCGAGATCGCCACCCACCGCAGCGGTTGAAGCTTCGGAAAACTGGCGGGCATATGCGCCGAAGGAGGCGCCAGTCCTGACCTGCTGCACGATACGCGTTGCATTCGCCTGCGACTGGGCCTGCGTCTCTGCCGTTGCCGAGATGAAAATCTCCGCGACCCGATATTCCGTCGTCCCCTGCGAGGCTTCGAGCCGCGCCAGAATGGCCCGCACCTCATCATCGCCGACGGTCACGAACGGCTCGATCTGCCGCCGCTGCAACCTCTGCCAGGCCATTTCGCCGCGGATCTGCCGCTTCAGCGACCGGTCCGACGATCCGACGCTGCGCAGATAGGCGGTGAACTGCGCCGGCGTCTGGTTGAAGTTGCGTGAGAAGCGGGCGAAATATTGATCGACCTCGCTGTCCTCGATCCTGATTTCCTGTCGCGTTGCCTCCTGGATCTGAAGCGTCTCGTCGATCAGGTTGCGCAGCACCTGGGCACGCACCCGCTGCAGCTCTTCGGGCGGCAGCTCGACGCGATTCGAGGCGACGATCAGTGCCAGCCGCTGGTCGACGTCGGTTTCGGTGAGCACTTCGCCGTTGATGATCGCGGTGGCCTTGCGGACGCCCTCCGCCTGGCTGCCGACGAATTCGACGGTGTTGGGGATTTGCAGGCCGCCCTGACCGGTCTGCGCAGCTGCGACCACCGAAAGCAGGGCCGTGGTCAACATAACGCCCACGCCCTTGAACCAACCGAGCTTCATCATTCCTCCAATGATTGCAGGCGCCTATCCTGCCGGCAACGATCTGAACCGCAGCTTAGCGGCCTTCTCTAGCGTCCAAGGTTCCGGAGCGCCACCCGAATGAGAAAGGTATTGCCGCGGCGCGCGTCGCCAGTCGTTTCATAGTCGCGCCGCCAGGTGACCCCGAGCTCGATGCAATCGTCGTCGTAGAGGATCCCGATCCGGTGACGGATCGGATCGAAGCCGTCCGCGAGCGACAATGGATCCTCGCGCCGGCTGGTCAGATCGACGATCGCGGAGCCGAAGATCGACCAGTAGCGCGCGAACTGGACGCGGCCGCCCACCCGAATCTCCTCCCGGTCACGTAAATCCTCGATCGCCGGATCGATGTCCCGGTTGAGTCGCAAATAGCCGACCGTCGCATAGGTCCGCCGGCCGCCAATCGTCGCGTCGACCTCGTTGCGGCGGATGGCGAAATTGTCCTTGTCGATGCGGAAGCGGTGGACGATGTTCAGCCGTCGGCCGATCCTGAGGTTGGTGCGGCCCACGAAATCGGAGAATCGATCGGAAAGCCCGGTGCCTGGCGGCAGGATCGCGGCCCTGGTGCTGAGCCGGTAGCTTTGGCCGATATTGGTGTGGAACGTGATACCTGGCAGGTCGACATCCCAGTCCGCGCCATAAGTGACTCGCACGCCGTCCTCCCAGCGATCGTAGCCGGGGAAGCGGTTGAGCGCGAATAGGTTCGAATCTTCGAGGTCGACGGCACGCGCATCCTCATTCGGGATGTCGATATTCTCAGTCACCGGGGAAGCGACGAACTGGATACGGGGCGTGATCCGCTGGGTGCCGTTCATGAAGGGACCGATGAAAGGCCAGCGCAGATCGGCGGCGAGCGCGCCGATAAAGCGTGTGTTCCAGCCATCGTCGCCGCGATAGGAAACGGTCGGCGTCGAGAGGATATCGCTGGTGTGATAGACATCGCCGCGGGCGAAGGCGGTAAAGGTCAGCTCCTGACCAAGCGGCGTCAGGAGCCGACGGTTCCATTGGGCGCTGCCGAAGGCGCGCTGCGTGTCCTGCCCTTCGCGCCTCAACAGGGCGAGGCTGTTCGCCTGCAATTCGATCCGGCCGCCCAGCCACGGATCCGCCAGCCGCCAGCGGGCGTCGATCGCCGGCAGGACGATCGGCTGGGTGCCGTCAACATCGGTGACCCGCAGGCCCTCGAATGCCCAGCCGGCGATCGAGATGTAGCTGGTCTGGCCGATCCGCTCGACATCGATCACCGAACGCAGCCGATCGTCGCGGCTGATGTCGTAGCGGCGCAGGAAGGTACGGTCGGTGACGTAACGGCCCGACGCGGTAACGCTCCAGGCCGGGCTCAACTGGAAGCGGCCATTGCCTTCGATATAGGCACGGACCGCATCGTCGGCCGGGGTGCCGATCGGCGCCGTGATCGGCAACCGCGATCCGTAAGTGAGATAGCCCCGCAGCTGAAACGCGCCGCGCCCAGTGAGGTGGCGATATTCCGCCTCCATCATCGGCAGCACATCCGAATAGACATGCGGCGTGAACGTCGCGTCCTGGTTCGGGGCGATCCGGACATAATAGGGAACGCTGAGTTCCAGTCCGTTCTGACGGCTGAACCGTGCTTCCGGGACGAGAAGGCCGCTGCCGCCGCCCTGGCTGCCGTCGGGATGCGAAAGGCCGGGCAGGGCGAAGACCGGCAAGCCGAACAGGTTCAGGCTGGCGCCCTGATAGGTGATCCGGTGACGCACCGGATCGTGGACCACCCGGACCGCGTTGATCTGCCAGGTCGGATCGCGCGGGCAGCCATTCTCGTCGATGACCGCGCAAGGCGTATATGCCGCACGGTTGAGGATCGTGATGCCGTTGCGGCGCTCGGCGGAAACCGCCGCGAGCCGGCCACCGTCGGCGAGAACGAGCAGGAGATTTTCGACGATCCCGTCGCGCAGTGTATCCTCAAGCACGACATTGTCGCCATAAGCGACATCGCCTTCCGGGCTGATCACCCGCACCGCGCCGATGGCGCGAACCTCGCCGCTGTTGCGGTTCCAGACCACGGTGTTGGCGCGCAGATCGTAACCTTCGCGCGTCATCCGGACCTCGCCGGAGGCGGTCACCTGCTCGCTATTCTGGTCATATTCCAGCCGGTCGGCACTGAACGCGACCTGCGCCTCGCCAGGCACGGAGGGCGGCGGTGGCGCCGGTGACTCCTGTGCCACGGTCGCGGCGGCGGACAGGCTCAGGAGCAAGGGCAGGGCCGTCCGGCAGATCAAATTCAGCCTATTCACAAACCCGCCCGCTCCGGCTCCAGCCCGTCCGAGGAACCGTCCGGCTATTGCACCTGCGCCCGTCGCCTGCAATGGCGCGTGGGGTTGGCCGGCTCAGCCGGTCGCAAAGGAGACTAGGGTTTGATCAAGGTCAGGTTCACCGCCGAACGCCCCTCGGGACAATATGCACTCGCCATCCCGGTCAGCAGCGAGGATATGCTGCACGACCGGCTTGCCGGCCTCGATGAAGCGGCGCGCGCGCTCGCCGAGCGGTCTGCGGAAGCGCAGCGCTTCGAACGCGAGATCGGCGCGATCGCCGAGACTTTCATCGACGAGGGCGGAAATGCGCGGCGGCTGCTGCTCGTGGGCTATGGCGCGAAGCAGGATGAAGTCGCGATCCACGAACGGGTAGGCGGCGCGCTGACGGGGCGGCTGCTGACCTCCGGCGAAACCAAGCTGGCCATCGATGCCCGCGGCCTCGACGCCAGGGCCGCGGCGCGGCTCGCCTTCGGTGCGGCGGCGCGCAGCTGGCGCTACGATATCTACCGCACCAAACTCGGCCGCAAGCACAAGCCGACGCTCGAGGAGGTCATCGTCTTCGGCGCCGGCGAAGGCGCCGCGGGCGAATGGAAGGCCCATGGCGCAGTGCTGGACGGCCTCGACCTCACCCGAACCCTGGTCACCGAGCCTGCCAATGTCGTCTATCCGGAAAGCTTCGTCGAAAGGGTCCGCACGGCGCTCGACGGCACCGGCGTCGAGATTCAGGTTCTCGACGAAAAGCAGATGGCGAAGCTCGGCATGAACGCGCTGCTGGGCGTCGGCCAGGGCTCGGTACGGCCGCCGCGGCTGCTGGTGATGCGCTGGAACGGCGGTACGCCGGGCGCCAAGCCGGTCGCCCTTGTGGGCAAGGGCATCACCTTCGATACCGGCGGCATCTCGATCAAGCCCGCCGGCGGCATGGAGGCGATGAAGTGGGACATGGGCGGCGCCGGCGCCGTCGCCGGTGCGATGAAGGCGCTCGCTACCCGCAAGGCCAAGGCGAATGTCGTCGGCGTCTGCGCGCTTGCCGAGAATATGCCGGACGGCAATGCCCAGCGCCCCGGCGATGTCGTCACCTCGATGTCCGGCCAAACGATCGAAGTGATCAACACCGACGCGGAAGGGCGCCTCGTCCTCTCCGACGCCATGACCTGGACGCAGCGTGAGCTGAAGCCTTCGGTGATGATCGATCTGGCGACGCTGACCGGCGCGATGATCGTCAGCCTCGGTCACGAATATGGGGGCATGTTCTCGAACGACGACGGCCTCGCGGCCGCGCTCGAAGGCGCAGGCAAGGCGAGCGGCGACAAATTGTGGCGGCTGCCGATGGGCGAAGCCTATGACCGGATCATGGATTCGCCGATCGCCGACATGAAGAACAGCGCCAGCCGCGAAGGCGGCTCGATCACCGCCGCCTGCTTCCTCGGCCGCTTCGTGGAGGAGGGCGTCAAATGGGCCCATCTCGATATCGCCGGCATGGTCTGGTCGGACAAGGCGAGCCACCTCTATGACAAAGGCGCGACCGGCTTCGGTGTGGCGCTGCTCGATCGCTACATCGCCGACAATCACGAGGGCTGAGCGCCGCTCTCTTGCCCCGGTGAGACCGGTCCCCTAGAGGGCCGACCGACATTCCATCCCATCACGGAGCTTTCATCGCCATGGCCGCGACGCGCACCTTCTCGATCATCAAGCCGGACGCCACCCGCCGCAATCTCACCGGCGCGATCACCAAGATGCTGGAGGATGGCGGCCTGCGCGTCGTCGCTTCGAAGCGCATCCGGATGACGAAGGCACAGGCCGAGGGCTTTTACGGCGTTCACCGCGAGCGCCCCTTCTTCAACGATCTGGTTGCCTTCATGACCTCGGGTCCCGTGGTCGTGCAGGTGCTGGAAGGCGAAGACGCCGTGGCGCGCAACCGCGAGATCATGGGCGCGACCAACCCGGCTCAGGCCGACGAGGGCACGATCCGCAAAACCTATGCCGAATCGATCGAGGCGAACAGCGCCCATGGCTCGGATAGCGACGAGAATGCGAAGATCGAGATCGACTTCTTCTTCACCCCGGAAGAGATTGTCGGCTGAGGCTGCATCATTCACCGGGCGGAAACGAATCGCGTGGTTTGATCGCCGCTGTTATACCGCTCGGTAGCGAGCGGGGAGGAACGGCGTTGAAGTTTCGTTTTCTTGTCGGTGCGGCGATGTGTGCCGCGGTTGGTGGCGGCGCCTGGCTCCTGGGCGCCGATCTTTTCCGATTGACCGCGGCGACCGCGAGCGCGCCGGTTGCCGGGATACAGTCTGCCCCTGCCGCCGGAGCGCGGCGCGATTCCTATCGCGTGATCGGCGTCGGCGACATCATGATGGGAAGCGACTGGCCGACCCCGATCATGGACCCGCGGATCACGCCTGGCGCCGATCCTTCGGCCGTGCTGGGGCCGGAGATCAGCCAGCTCTTCCGCTCCGGCGACGTCGTCTTCGGCAATTTCGAAGGAACGATGCACACCAGCAGCGCGAATCCGAAGGCCTGTGGCAATCCGCGCCTGTGCTTCACGTTCCGCAGCCCGCCCTTCCACGCCGAATATCTCCGCCGGGCCGGCTTCACGCTCGTTTCCAATGCCAACAACCACAGCCGCGACTTCGGCGAAAGCGGCCGGGCTCTGACCTATCAGAACCTGACCCGTGCCGGCCTCGCGGTCAGCGGCGCCGATGCCCCACAGACCCGGTTCGGTATTCAGCGGATGGCCGACGGGACCACGTTCGCCCTCGTCGCCTTCGGCCACAATCCGGGGCTGATGCAGGTCGGCGATCTCGGCCGGCTGGCGGCCCTGGTCCGCGAGGCGGATCGGCAGGCGGACGTCGTCATCGTGTCATGCCATATCGGCGCGGAAGGCGAGAGCCGTAGCGCCGTCACCCGCCAGAACGAAACGTTCGTCGGCGAGAATAGGGGCAATCCCTTCGCCTTTGGCCGTGCCGCGGTCGATGCCGGCGCCGACGTGGTTTTCTGTCATGGCCCGCACATCCCGCGCGCGATGGAGGTCTATCGCGGTCGCTTCATCGCCTACAGCCTCGGCAATTTCTGGACCTATGGCCGGTTCAATCTGAGCAATACCGCCGGTCTGGCGCCGATCGCCGATCTTCAGGTGGGCCGCGACGGCGCCTTGCGCTCGGCCCGCATCGTTTCAGCGCTGCAGACCCGCCCGGGCGGCCCCACCTACGATCCCACGGGCGCGGCGGGCCGCCGGATGGCTGAACTCTCCCAGCGTGACATACCGGAAGCCGGGATCACGATCGATCGGGAAGGCGTGGTGAGCTGGCGCCGCTGATCAGGCGGCAATAATCCTCCAGCGCCCTCGGATAGAGGCGATGCTCCGCCTCAAGCACGCGGGCCGCAAGGCTCGCCGGATCGTCGCGCGGCAGGATCCGCACCTTCTCCTGCGCCAGGACCGGGCCGGCGTCGAGTTCAGCCGTCACAAGATGCACCGAACAGCCGGCAAAGATATCGCCAGCCATCAGCGCCCGCCGGTGCGTGTCCAGCCCCCGATGGGCGGGCAGGAGGGAAGGGTGGATATTGAGGATCCGGGCCTCCCAGGCGGCGACGAAGGCGGGCGAGAGGAGGCGCATATAGCCGGCCAGCGCCACCAGCTGGATATCGTGCGACCGGAGCGCCGCATCGACCTCGGCATCGAATTCCTCCCGACCGATGCCGTCATGACTCTTGGCCCAGGTCTTGATGCCGAGCCGCTTGGCGACGACCAGCCCGCGCGCCGCCGGCACATTGGAGGCGACCAAAGCGATGTCATAGGGCCGCTCCGGATCGCGGCGCTTGTGCTCCGCCAGGGCCACCATGTTCGAGCCGCGCCCTGAGACCAGCACGCCGACCCGGATGCGATCAGCCATGATGGGTTGCCGACCAGGCGGCCTGCGCGCTCCATGTCCCGACGCCCCCCGAAACCGTGCACCCTTTTGCCCCGGCGTCGATCCGGCCGATCGTCGACACCGCCTCTCCCGCCGATTCCAGCGCCGCGCGAACCGGTCCGGCATCGGCGGAATCGACGATCGCCACCATGCCGATGCCGCAGTTGAAGGTGCGCGCCATTTCCCCGGGCTCGATATCACCTTGCGCCTGCAGAAAGGCCATCAGACGGGGCTGACGCCAGGCATCGGCATCGATCCGGGCATGGCATCCTTCCGAAAGGACGCGCGGTACGTTCTCGAGCAGACCGCCTCCGGTGATGTGGGCGAGGGCGGCGATTCGACCGCTGCGGACCAGCGGCAGCAGCGCCCTTACGTAAATGCGCGTCGGCGCGAGCAGGGCATCGATCAGCAGCCGGTCCTGATCGAACAGCGCCGGGCGGTCGAGCTTCCACGCCCTCTCGGCCGCCAGCCGGCGAACCAGCGAGAAGCCGTTCGAATGGACGCCGGAGGACGCAATGCCGAGAAGGACGTCGCCGGGCTTTACCCGATCGCCTGTCAGCGCCTGTCCGCGCTCGACCGCGCCGACACAAAAGCCGGCAAGATCATAGTCGCCCGGGGCATACATGCCCGGCATTTCCGCTGTCTCGCCGCCAATCAAGGCGCAACCGGCCTGGCGGCAGCCCTCCGCAATCGACGCGATCACGATCTCCGCGACCGGGGGATCGAGCTTGGCACAGGCGAAATAGTCCAGAAAGAAGAGCGGCTCCGCGCCTTGCACGATCAGGTCATTGGCGCACATCGCGACAAGATCGATACCAACGCCGTCGTGCCGCCCGCTGTCGATCGCGAGCTTGAGCTTGGTGCCAACCCCGTCATTGGCGGCGACCAGCAGCGGATCGACATATCCCGCCGCCTTCGGATCGAAGAAACCGCCAAAGCCACCAAGGCTCGCATCAGCCCCGCTCCGCGCCGTCGCCTTCGCCAGTGGAGCGATCGCCTTTACCAGTGCATTGCCGGCCGCAATATCGACGCCCGCTTTGGTGTAGGTCCAGCTTTCCCGTTCGCTCATCCCGAGCGCCTAGCCAGAACGCGCTTGGATTTCCACGATTCCCTCGCCAGAAGGGCGACCGTGACGCCGCGCCGCCCTGTTCTGATCGCGATTCCGCTCGTTCTGACGCTGCTCATCGCTGGCGCCAGCCTGGTTTACGCCCAGCTGGACGGGCCCGACCGCGGCATTCCCCCGATCGACAGCACCAGCAATTTCGAGGTTCTGGGCGTCGAAGTCGATGTCACCGCCCAGAATGCCGAGCGGGCGCGGGTCGAGGGCTGGCGCCGGGCGCAGCGTGACGGGTGGCGGATGCTCTGGGCACGGACCACCGGGCGCCCGTCAAGTCAGGCACCCAATCTTTCCGAAAGCGTCCTGAATACAATCGTCTCCGGCATCGTCATCGAACATGAGCAGATCAGCCAGACGCGCTACATCGCCCGGCTCGGAGTGCTGTTCGATCGCGCCCGCACCGGCCAGATGCTCGGTGTCCAGGGACTCGCCCGGCGGTCTGCGCCGGTGCTCGTGATCCCGGTGATGACGACCGGCGGCACCGCCTATACCTTTGAAATCCGCAATGAGTGGCAGCGCGCCTGGGCCCAGTTCCGCACCGTCAATACACCGATCGACTATGTGCGCACTTCCGGAACCGGCATCGATCCGCTGATCATCAATCTCGCCCAGACCCGTCGCCGCGGCCGCGGCTGGTGGCGGATGCTGCTCGATCAATATGGCGCTGCGGACATCGTGATTGCCGAGGCCGACGTGCGACGGGCTTTCCCCGGTGGGCCTGCGATCGGCACGTTCACGGCCCGATTCGGCCCGGATGGCCAGATACTCGGCCGCTTCCGGCTGCGCGCGGCAAGCAGCGCCGAGCTACCGAGGATGCTCGATGAGGGCGTGAGGCGAATGGACATGGTCTATCGCAGGGCCCTGCAGGCCGGGTTGCTTCAGCCAGACCCAAGCCTCGTCATCATCGAGCCGGCAGTTCGGCAGGCGATCGAGGAAGCACCCGAGGAACAAGCGTCCGATGACGCTCCCGCGCCGCAGACCGGCGCCGGACAGACCTACACGATCCAGGTCGATACACCGGACGCCGGCGCAGTGCAGAATGCCGAGCTTTCGGTCAGCCGGGTCAGCGGGGTAACGTCCGCACTCACCACCAGCCTGGCGCTCGGCGGCACGTCGGTGATCCGCGTCACCTATTCGGGCGACGCGGCGGCGTTGCAGGCCGCGCTCAGGGCACAGGGCTGGACGGTGAGCGGCAGCGGTTCGGCGCTGCGCATCTCGCGTTGATCCGATGAACCAGATCGCGCTGCCGTTCGCCTGGCCGGTAGCCGATGGGGAGGAAGATTTCCTGCTGTCCGACTGCAATCGGGCGGCCTTCGAACATCTGCGGCGCTGGTCGACCTGGCCGGTCATGGCGAGTGTTCTCATCGGCCCGCGCAAATCCGGCCGCAGCCTGTTGGGCCGCATCTTCGTCCGCAAGACCGGCGGCCGCCTCTTCGACAATGCCGAGGATCACGAAGAGGAAGCGTTGTTCCATGCCTGGAACGAAGCGCAGGCCAGCCGGCGCCCCTTGCTGATCGCCGCTTCGTCGCCACCCGGCACCTGGGGCATCTCCCTGCCGGACCTTCGATCCCGTCTCGGGGCCACGCCGGTGGTGGAGCTCGCCGAACCGGATGATGCGCTGATCGCCGCCCTGATCGCGAAGTTGCTCGCCGATCGCGGCCTTGTCGTGCCGCACGACGTGACCGACTTTCTGGTCCCGCGCATCGAACGAAGCTATGTGGCCTTGCAGAGTGTCGTCGAGATACTCGATCATGCGATGCTGTCGCGCCATCGCCGGATGACGGTGCCGGCGGCGAAGGCGGCGCTAGAAGAGGCCGGAATGATAAACAGAGCGAGAAAGCGTGTCTGAATCCCCCGTGGAAATTGCGGAGGGCGTTCCTCCGCCTGATGGAGCGGCGGCCGCAGCCGCCGCGGCGGGGCCGCGCTACTTCAACCGGGAGCTGTCCTGGCTCGCCTTCAATCGGCGGGTTCTGGAGGAGGCATGCAATCCGGCCCACCCGTTGCTCGAGCGGCTGCGCTTCCTCTCGATCTCGGGCAGCAACATCGATGAATTCTTCATGGTCCGTGTCGCCGGGCTCAAGGGCCAGCAGCTGGCGAACGTCGAGGAACAGTCCGCCGACGGGTTGAGCGCCACGCAGCAGCTGGCGACGATTGCGACTGAGGCCAACGGCCTCACCGCGGACCAGCAGCAGGTTTGGGCCGAATTGCGCGTCGCGTTGCGCGATGCCGGCGTCGCGGTGCTCGGCAACGATGAGATCACGGCCGAAGACGATGCCTGGCTGGAACGCCATTTCGACGATCATATCTCACGTGTGCTGACGCCGCAGGCGATCGACCCTTCTCATCCGTTCCCGTTCATACCCAATCGGGGCTTCTCCCTGATCTTCGATCTTCGCCGGCTGTCGGACGGGGAGCCCATCCGCGAACTGCTGATGGTCCCTGCGGCGTTGCCGCGCTTCGTCCGCCTGCCCGGAGAGGCAGCCCGTTACGTGCCGATCGAGACGGTGATCCGGCGCCAGATCGCCAAGCTTTTTCCCGGCTATCAATTGCACGGCGGCGGCGCTTTCCGCGTGATCCGCGACAGCGACATCGAGATCGAGGAGGAGGCGGAGGATCTGGTCCGTTTCTTCCGCACCGCGATCAAGCGCCGTCGCCGGGGGCGGGTGATCCGGCTGAAGCTAGAGGCGGACATTCCCGACGCGCTCGAGCAACTGGTGCGCGAGGGCATCGACGCCAGCGACACCCTGATCTACGAATCGACCGGCTTCCTCGGCATCGCGGACCTCGCCCAACTTGTCGAGGAGGACCGGCCCGACCTCAAATTTCCCCCCTACACACCCCGCTTCCCGGAGCGAATCCGCGAATATGACGGCGATTGCTTCGCCGCCATCCGGGCCAAGGACATCGTCGTCCACCACCCTTATGAAAGCTTCGATGTCGTGCTGGCCTTCCTTCGCCAGGCGGCGGAGGACCCCGGCGTCATCGCGATCAAGCAGACGCTCTATCGCGCCGGTAAACAATCGGCGGTCGTCAATGCGCTGATCCAGGCGGCGGAATCGGGCAAGTCGGTGACGGCCGTGATCGAGTTGAAGGCGCGCTTCGACGAAGAGCAGAACCTGATGTGGGCTTCGGCCCTGGAGCGCGCCGGGGTCCAGGTCGTCTACGGCTTCATCGAATGGAAGACGCACGCCAAGATGTCCATGGTCGTGCGCCGCGAGGAGGGCGGCTATCGCACTTATTGCCACCTGGGGACCGGCAATTATCATCCGATAACGGCGCGGATTTATACCGATCTCAGCTTCTTCACGGCCGATCCCAAGATCAGCAGCGACGTTGCCGATATCTTCAATTACATCACCGGCTATATTGAGCCGCGGGCGCTGGAGCAGATCAGCATGTCGCCGCGCGATATGCGGCACGACATTGTCGCCCATATCGACGCCGAGATCGCGCATGTCCGCGCGGGCCGGCCGGGCGCGATCTGGGCGAAGCTCAATTCGATCGTCGACGCGGCGATCATCGACAAGCTCTACGAAGCGAGCGAGGCGGGAGTCCGGATCGACCTGATCATCCGTGGCATTTGCTGCCTCCGGCCCGGCGTTCCGGGCTTGAGCGAAAATATCCGGGTCAAATCGATTGTCGGCCGGTTCCTGGAGCATAGTCGCATCTGGTGCTTTGGCCATGGCGACGCGCTGCCGAACAGGGGTGCGATCGTCTATATAAGCTCGGCCGACTGGATGCCGCGCAACCTCGACCGGAGGGTCGAATATGCGCTGCCCATCGTCAACGAAACGGTGCACGCGCAAGTGCTCGATCAAGTGATGGTCGCCAATATCCTCGACGTCGAACAGAGCTGGCAATTGCTGCCGGACGGCACCTACCGCCGTCTCGATGCCAACGGCGAGGAGAAGCCGTTCAATCTCCATCATTATTTCATGACCAATCCGTCGCTCTCCGGGCGCGGCGATGCGCTGCAATCGGGCGGCGTTCTGCCGAAGGCGCTTCAGCTTCCCGCCGGCATCCGATAGCGGCCGTCCGTGACCGCCTCCGCCCCGGTCGCGATCATCGACATCGGCTCGAACAGCGTCCGGCTGGTCGTGTATTCGGGCGCCACCCGCATTCCGTCCGTGATCTTCAACGAAAAAGTGATGGCCGGCCTCGGGCGCGACATGGCGGCGAGCGGTGCGCTCGGCGACGAAGCGCAGGCAAGGGCGCTCGTGGCGCTGCGCCGCTTCTCGCTGCTCACCCGTCAGATGAACGTCGCCGCGACCCGCACCGTCGCGACGGCCGCCGTCCGGGAAGCAAGCAATGGCGCCGATTTCCTGAAGGCAGTGCGGGCACTCGGCCTGGATCCTGAGATCCTGTCCGGGAAGCAGGAGGCGAAGCTGGCTGGACAGGGCGTCATCTCGGCGATCCCGGATGCCCATGGGATCGTCGGCGATCTCGGCGGCGGCAGCCTGGAATTGGCCGAGGTCTCAAAAGGCAAGGTGAAGCGCGGCGCTACCATGCCGCTCGGCGTGTTGCGGCTCGCGGCTCTGGGCGGGAAGGGCGGCGAAGACATTGCCCGCAAGGCGAGCCGGGCGGTGCGCGCAGCCGGTTTCGGCGGTGCGGCGGAAGGGACGCCTTTTTACCTGGTCGGTGGAAGCTGGCGTGCGCTGGCACAGCTCGACATGGCATTGTCCGATCACCCGCTGCCCATCACCCACGAGCACGTCATGGCCAACGATCGGCCGAAAGCGCTGGCCAACGTGCTGCAGCAGCTGGACAAGGACGGGGCGCGGGAACTCGGCCTTTCGACCTCTCGCCTCGCCAGCCTCCCCATGGCGAACGGCTTGCTGCAGGCGCTGGTCGAGGTGCTTCGCCCGGACCGGATCATGGTGTCCAGCTTCGGCATCCGGGAGGGTCTGCTTTACGCCGCGCTCGATCCGGCCGAACGGGTACGCGATCCGCTCGTCGAGGCGGCACGAGAGGCGGGGGCGGGATTGGGCCGTTTCCTGCAACATGGCGAGCTTCTCGACGCGTGGATCGCGCCGCTGTTCGACGATCGTCCGCCCCACGCGCGGCTGCGGCTCGCCGCGTGCATGCTCTCCGACATCGCCTGGGCGGCACACCCGGATTACCGATCGGACCGCGGCGTCGACATGGCGTTGCACGGAAATTGGGTAGCGATCGACGCGGCGGGCCGGGTGATGCTGGCCCAGGCCTTGTTCACGGCCTTCGGCGGCGGCCAGATTCTGCCCCACCCGACGATTGCGACGCTTTGCGATGCCGATGCGCTGCGCCGCGCCGCCCTCTGGGGTCATGCGATGCGGCTCGGGCAGCGGTTGAGCGGCGGTGTCGCCGCCGGCCTGAAACGCAGCAGAATCGAACGGCGCGACGGCCGGTTGCGGCTTCGGATAAAAGATGAGGCTTCAGCCGGCGAAGCGGTTGAACGCCGGCTCAAGAGCCTGGCGGGTCAGCTCGGGCTGGAGCCGGAACTCGCGATCGGAGCCTAGCCGCAGGCGAAGCGCTCGACCTCGTCACTTGCCGTCAGATGAATGTTAAGTCGGTCGGCGCGATAATCCATCGTCACCACATCGCCCGGCCGTATCACCCGAGCCGTCCGGGCACCGCTTCCGCGCAATGCTTCCGTCCGCAACGAATCGGAGAATGGCCGCCCAATAAGGGAGCCGAGCCTGTTTGCCGCGCAGGGGCCCATGACCGGATCGGCGATGCCCGGTCCCGCCGCCGGCGTGCAAGCCGGAAGCACCAGCGCGAACAGGATCGCCAATCTCATTCGGCGGGCTCGGTGCGGGTCATCGCGAGCTTGCCGCCCTTGATCGCGAAGGCCAGACGGCCCTCGACGAGATCCAGCGCATCGCGGCCGAACTCATTGAAACGCCAGCCTTCGAGGATCGCGAGCCCCTCGCGCTTGCCGGCCGCGAGTTGCTCCAACTCGTCCGAACGGGCGACGAGGCGGGGCGCGACATTGCTCTCGCGCGCCCGGATTTTCAGCAACAGCTTGAGCAAATCGGCGACCAGCGCCCCCTCTTTGCCCAGGCCCGGGCCGCGATCCTCGCGCAAGGGAAGCTCGTCAACCGGCAGCGGCTCGGCATGGGCGAGAGCCTCCATCAGCCGGGCACCGATATCGTTTGCCTTCCAAGCCGCGGAAAGGCCGCGCACCTTGCCCAGCGACTCCTGAGCCGACGGTGGATGGAGCGCGATATCGGCCAGGGTTTCATCCTTCATGATCCGGCCGCGCGGCAGATTCTTGGACCGTGCCTCGATTTCCCGCCAGCCCGCCAGCGCCTTCAGGCGGCCGAGTACGTCGGCCTTGCGGCTCTGGATCTTCACCCGTTTCCAGGCGAAGGCCGGATCATTGGCGTAATTGGCGGGTTCGGCGATCCGCTCCATCTCCTGGTCGAGCCACGCCCCGCGCCCGGTCCGCTTCAAGCGCTCCAGCATTTTTGGAAACAGTTCGGCGAGATGGGTAACATCGCCGATCGCATAATCGATCTGGCGTTTGTCGAGCGGCCGCCGCGCCCAATCGGTAAAGCGCGCGCCCTTGTCGAGACTGCGCCCCAACATCGATTCCACGAGATTCTGGTAGCCGACCTGCTCGCCCAGCCCGAGCGCCATCGCGGCGATCTGGGTGTCGAACAGCGGATGCGGCGTGCCGCCCGTCAGGTTGAAGACGATCTCGATGTCCTGCCCGCCGGCATGGAAGATCTTCAGTACATCCTCATTGTTCACGAGAAGGTTGAGCAACGGCGCGAGGTCGATCCCTTCCGCCTTCGGATCGATCGCCGCCGCTTCCTCGCTGCTCGCGACCTGAAACAGGCACAGGTCCGGCCAATAGGTATTCTCCCGCATGAATTCGGTATCGACCGCGACGAAGGGCGCGCGGGCGAGACGTTCGCAGAGCTGTTCGAGAGTTGCGGTGTCGGTAATCAGCGGGTGGATATGCATTGCGGCGCTCTATAGGTCCGCGCGGCACGGGGGCAAAGCACCTTTCCCCGCCGCGCCGAAAACGATCGTCTCGACGCGGCGGGAATTCGTCAGCTGGCGCTGCCGGGGTAGTTGGCAGCGCAGGTTTCCGCGCGCTGGGCCATCGCTTGGGCATGCTCGGCGCGGGTTCCCATGCCGGGCCCGTGCAGGAGCGTCTGTTGGTGCGCGTTGAACTCCGCGGTGATCGCCTCGGTCGTGAGACCAAGGGCGGTGCCCTGGGTCCTCATCAGGCCCTGCAGCGCGGTGGACGTGGCGCGCAGGGCCGCCTCCCTTGCCCGCATCGCGGCCAGCTCCTCGCCCTGCACGAACATGGATTCCCCACCGACCGCGCCCTTCGCATATTCGGCGGTCGCCGCGCATTCGAGCAAGGCGCGATAGGCGCGGCCCTGTTCGCTGTTCGGATCGTAGACGGCGGCGCTCGCGGTGTTGCTCGTGGCAGCGTTGCTGTCCGTCGTGTTGGAGGCATTGCCTCCCGTCTCCCCGGAGCAAGCGGTGATGGCAAGCGCCAAGGCGGCGATCAGGGCTGGTCCTGTCCTCATTCCTTATCCTCCCCCTGTCAAAATTCGGCATTGAGTGTGTTGATCGCAGCGCCGAAATCCGGGGTCCCGGGCGGCGCTCGCCAGAGATGCGGTCAGCGCGGCCTATCCTCGTCCGCGAATCGATCGTAACAAGCTTCCGCCTGATCGATGAGCTGATCGGTATAGCGCTCGAGCGGGACCGATCCGCGATCGTTCACGATCCGCCGCGCCCCGCTCTCGATCGCTTCCTCGGTCTCCCGATACGAGGCATCGATAAGACGCCCTGGCCGACTGGTCCGCGCCTGCATCGCACCGGCGCGACCGCGCCACGAAATCTCCTGCGAGACCAGACGGTCACGGCGCGCGCCCTCCGGCGCCGACTGCGACTGGCGTCCGATCAGAATTTTCACCGCCTCGGCCTGAGCGGCGCAAGCGAGCCTCTCATTATAGGCGGAGCGGGCCTGTTCGCGGGTGGGCCAGAGTTCCTCGGCCGGAGGCGTACGGCGCTGGCTCGCTTCGCTTTTCGGTGCACTGCTCTCGTTCTCGGCGGACGATTCGTTCTCGGCGAGCAGGTCGTTGCCGGCCGCCATATTGTTCGCCGTCTCTCCTCCGCCAGAACAGGCGGCGAGGCCGGCTGCCGATGCCAGGATGATCAAGGTGCGTGTAACGCGCATTGGCTTCTCCCTCTCGCGTCGCCCGAAATTGGCGGGAGGGAGCATAGTCGTTACGGCTGCGATGTCCAAAAATGGAGGAATGAGACGGGGTGACGCGGGTTTTGTCAGGCGTTAGGGACGGCGTCCTTCGCGCGCGAATCCCGATTGCGGTGCGCCCGATTTCTCCCGTTCGCACAGGTAAGCCATGACGACCCACGCCTATCGCACTCATAATTGCGCAGCGCTCCGCGAAAGCGATGTCGGGCAGCGCGTAAAGCTCTCGGGTTGGGTGCACCGCAAGCGCGATCATGGCGGCGTCCTGTTCGTCGATCTGCGCGATCATTACGGCCTCACCCAGATCGTCGCGCGCGCCAACAGCGAGGCGCTCAAGGTGCTGGAGCATCTGCGCGCCGAATCGGTGGTGACCGTCGAGGGTCAAGTTATCGCCCGCGGTCCTGAGGCGACCAACCCGAACATGGCGACCGGCGCGATCGAGGTGGTGGCGGATATCATCACCGTCCAGTCGGCAGCCGAGGAGCTTCCACTGCCGGTTGCGAGCGAGGCCGACTATCCCGAGGATATCCGCCTCCGTTACCGCTATCTCGACCTGCGTCGGGAGCGCCTGCACGCCAATATCGTGCTGCGCTCGCAGGTGATCAGCTCGATCCGCCGCCGGATGATCGATCAGGGCTTCACCGAGTTCCAGACGCCGATCCTGACCGCCTCCTCGCCGGAGGGCGCGCGCGACTATCTGGTCCCCAGCCGGGTCCATCCAGGAAAATTCTACGCGCTTCCGCAGGCGCCGCAGATGTTCAAGCAGCTCATCATGGTCGCCGGCTTCGACCGCTATTTCCAGATCGCGCCGTGCTTCCGCGACGAGGATGCCCGCGCCGATCGCTCGCCTGGTGAATTCTACCAGCTCGATTTCGAGATGAGCTTCGTCACGCAGGACGATGTGTTCGAGGCGATCGAGCCGGTGCTCGCCGGCGTTTTCGAGGAGTTCGCGAACGGCAAGGGCGTTACCCCGGCCGGCGAATTCCCGCGCATTCCCTATAAGGAAGCGATGCTGAAATACGGCTCGGACAAGCCGGACCTTCGCAACCCGATCACCATCTCCGACGTCTCCAGCCATTTCGAAGGCTCGGGCTTTGGCCTGTTCTCCCGGATCGTCGGCGAGGGTGGCGTGGTCCGCGCCATCCCCGCACCCGGCACCGCCGACAAGAGCCGCAAGTTCTTCGACGACATGAACGAATGGGCGCGCGCGGAAGGCCATGCCGGCTTGGGCTACATCACCCGGAAAAATGGTGAGGCAGGCGGCCCAATCGCCAAGAATCACGGGGAGGAGGCGACCCGCAAACTTGTCGAGGCGCTCGGACTGGGCCCGGACGACGGCATCTTCTTTGCAGCCGGCAAGCAGGCGCAGGCCGCCAGGCTCGCCGGCGCCGCCCGCACACGTGTCGCCGAGGAGCTGGGGCTGATCGCGGACGACAGCTTCCGATTCTGCTGGATCGTCGATTTCCCGATGTACGAATATGACGAGGAGGCGAAGAAGGTCGACTTCAGCCACAATCCCTTCTCGATGCCGCAGGGCGGGCTGGAAGCTTTGGAGACGAGGGACCCGCTCGATATCCTTGCCTATCAATATGACATCGTCTGCAATGGCGTGGAGCTCAGTTCCGGCGCCATCCGGAACCACCGCCCGGACATCATGTACAAGGCGTTCGAGATCGCCGGCTACACGCAGGCCGACGTCGACACGAATTTCGCGGGCATGATCAACGCCTTCAAATATGGCGCGCCGCCGCACGGCGGTTCGGCGCCGGGCATCGACCGGATCGTCATGCTTCTGGCCGGCGAGCCGAACCTGCGCGAAGTGGTCCTCTTCCCGATGAACCAGAAGGCCGAAGATCTGATGATGAACGCACCCGGCCCGGTGACCGCGAAGCAGCTGCGCGAACTCAACATCCGCGTCGTCGAGCCGCCTAAGGCGTGATCTGTCCCATTCCGGCACAGGCGCCGACCACAAAGGTTAACCTCGCGGCCGCTCCGCGATAAGCTCGTCCCGACAGGGAGGCGAAGATGCGTGCGATCCGATTGCTCTTGTTCGGCGGCGCGGCGCTCATGGTGAGTGCCTGCGCAACCAACGATTTTGCCTATGGCGGCGCAGAATGGGCCGGCGAGCGCGGTCCGTATGAGGGGGCGCTGCGCGGCGAGGGCATGGAGATCCTCGATCGGTGGCTTGCCGACACGCGGGAGGGCAGGACGATCGTGACGCTGGGCTTCAGCGAGGCCGCGAACGGCGAGGTGAGCGAGGATGTCGCCCATCGCGCCAACATCTGGTTCCGCCGTTACGCTGACAGCAACCGGGACATGCGGGTCACGGACGAGGAGATCCGGATCGCCCTGGTGGCGGCCGCCGGCCGCTACGCGCGCTAGCGCTCCGGATAGTCGATCGCGATCAACTCATAATCCTTTTCGCCGGCAGGCAGACGCACCGTCCGCACATCGCCGACCGCCGCGCCGCGGATCGCGCGGGCGAGCGGCGATTCAAAGCTGATCCGGCCCGCGCCGGCATCCGCCTCGTCCTCGCCGACCAGAGTGACGATCCGCTCATTGCCGTCATCGTCTGACAGGGTGACCGTTGCCCCGAACCATGCCCTGCTCTTGTCGACCTGGCCGGCGGGATCGGTAACCTTGGCCAGCTTCATCCGCCGCGCGAGAAAGTTGATCCGCCGATCGATCTCCCGCAGCCGGCGCCGGCCATATTGATAGTCGGCATTCTCCGAGCGGTCGCCGTTCGCCGCTGCCCAGGCGATCGTTTCCAGCAGCCTCGGTCGCTCGCCGGAAAACAGCCTGTCATATTCTTCCCGCAGCGCCCGAAAACCGTCGGGCGTTATGTAATGCGCGCGATCGGCCACCTAGCGGATGAAGCGCTGGCCGAGAAAATAGGAAACCCGGCCCTGAGAGCGGCTGCCGCCCGGGTTCATGAGATCGTAGATCATCGCATTCTCGACCACCCGCTGGATGTAATTGCGGGTTTCGGCGAAGGGCACATCTTCGATCCAGTTCAGCACGTCGGTACCCGGAGAGCGCGGGTCGCCATTGCGTGCGATCCACTGGGGCACCCGTCCCGGGCCGGCATTATAGGCGACCGCGACCAGCACGAGATTGTTGCCAAAGCGGTCCATCAGGCCGGTCAAATGATGTGTGCCGAGCTGGACGTTATAGGCAGGATCCTCGGTCAGTCTCGAGGCGCTGAAGGGGATTCGGAGCCGGCGTGCCTCTGCCGCCGCCGTCGCCGGCATCAGCTGCATCATGCCGCGCGCACCGGCCGAGCTCACGGCGGCCCGATCGAACGAGCTTTCCTGCCGCATGATGCCGTGCGCAACGGCCCAATTGTGACGGTAGGCGGGCGGAATCTGCACCTCCGGGAAAGCCGGGCGGACATAGAAGCTATCGCCCATCGCGCGTGCCTCACGGGCCACCCAGACGCCCATGTCGAGCCGGCCGATCATGCGGCCGAACTCCGCCGCGGCGATCCGCTCGCGCTCGTTGCGGAGGCTCTGGGCCAGGGCGCGGACAAACAGGGTCTGCTCGGCGCGGCGTCCGACAAGGCCGAGATAGCGTGTCGCCTCGGCCAGCGGCCGGGCGGACAGAGCGGCGCGATCGGTGGCGCTCGGTGGTTCGCCGGGGGGCGGCGCGGAAGGCGTCCGCCCGAGCCGCTCGAGCGCCAGCAGTCCGTAGAACTGGTCCGGGCTTGCCGCCGCCTGTTCCAGCCAGCGCCGGGCGCGCGGGTCCCGCTCGCCGACCGAACGCGCCGCCCAATAAAAGCCCTTGGCCCGCGTCTGCGACGATTGGGCACCGCGGCCATAGCGATCGAACATCGCCGCCGCGTCCGCGCCACGGCCCATGCTGAGCGCCGCCTGCCCGCCGATCCAGGTCAGGTTCGTATATTCGTCCCGCTCCCCATAGGAACGTTCGCTGACGTCGGTGCCCGGCGGGAAAATGCCGTCGACCAGATTGGCGATGCCATAAGCGGTCGACCATTGGCGATCGTTCATCGCAGCGCGCGCATGGGCGACGAGCGATTCCAGGAAGCGCTCGGGATTGGCAGGCCGGGTCGTCAGCTGTCGCGACTGGGCGAGCAGCTGCCGGGCGCCCGCACTGTCGCCACTGGCGCGCATCCAGTTGGCGCGGTCGATCAGCAGTCCCGCATCGCCGGCTCCCGCGCCGCCGACCGAAGAAAGCCGGGTCGAGGCGTCGCTTGCCCGGTTCTGCATCGCGAGCCGCGCCTCGAAAATCGGTCGTCGAGCGGGCGAGGCGTAGCCGATTACCCGCATGGCGCTCTGCCGGTCGCCGCTCGACAGCAACATGTCCAGCCGCGCATCATGATCGGCGGCGGTGAAACTGCCGGCGAACCCGCCCAACAGCCTTTGCTCATCGGTCGCCGGCATCACCCCGCCGGCCCAGGCCTCCCGGGCCTCGGCAAGCGCCTGGTCGCGCCGGCCGACAGCAAGCAGGGCCAATGCCCGCTGGGCATGGCCACCGGCGGTCAGCGGCGGCAATTCGTCGAAATGGCGCAACACGTCGCGCGGATTGACCGCCTCGAAAGCCAGACGCGCCTCGGCCGTCCGGCGCATCGCCGTCTCGCCGGGCCAGCCGCGATAGCTGATCAGGAAGGAGGAATAGGATGAGAAGGGCAGGCTGTCCGATTGCCGCAGCGCCGACCATCGCGCGACCGCCGACGCGATCGCAGAACTGGATGTCGTCGCGGCTTGATATTGACCCATCACCGCCACCACCGGCGCGATCGACAGCGGCCGTTGCGGGGCCGCCGGGGCCGTGCTTCGGGTCTGGCCGGCTGCGGCTACGGCCGCGGTAAGCAGAACGAACAGGCTTGTCGCCTTCACCATGCTGGACAGAATGACGCCCCCCTCCTTATCAGGCCCTGAACAAGCGGCCTTCCCGCGTCACAGGCTTTAGGTCATTGACGGAAGGCGTGAAGGAGACGGGCATGTTCGAGGGGTCGATCCCGGCTCTGGTGACGATTTTCCGCGACGAAGCGTTGGACGAGCGCGCTTATGCGGAGTTCTGCGCCTGGCAGGTGGCCGAGGGCAGCACCGGTCTGGTCCCCTGCGGCACGACCGGCGAATCGGCGACGCTGACCGAAACGGAGCATCGCCGCTGCATCGAGATCGCGGTGGAGGCGGCCGGCGGCCGGGTGAAGGTGCTGGCCGGCTGCGGCTCCAACAACACGGCTCACGCGATCGCCCTGACCCGCGCCGCGAAAGCGGCGGGGGCGGACGCGGCGCTGCACGTCCCGCCTTATTACAATCGCCCCAACCAGGACGGCATCATCGCCCATATCGCCGCGATCGCGGAGGCGGTGGACCTGCCTATCGTCCTCTACAACGTGCCGGCGCGGACGGTGACCGATATCGCCGTCGAGACGATGGGGCGGCTGGCGCGGCTCCCCAATGTGATCGGCGTCAAGGACGCGACCGGCAATCTCGCCCGAGTCTCCGCCCAGCGCGCGGCGTGCGGCGAGGAGTTCGTCCAGCTCTCCGGCAATGACGACATGGCTTTGGGCTTCAACGCGATGGGCGGCGTCGGCTGGGTGTCGGTGACCGCCAATGTCGCGCCGCGCCTCTGCGCGGATTTCCAGAGCGCCATGAAATCAGGCGATTGGAACGCAGCGCTGAAACTCCAGGACAAGCTGTTCCCGCTCCACGCCGCTTTGTTCAGCGACGCCTCGCCCGGCCCGGTCAAATACGCCCTGAACCGCGTGCGTCCCGAATTCGCCGCCGATCTCCGCCTGCCGATGACTCCGCCCAGCGAAGCGAGCCGCCGCGCGGTGGACAAGGCGCTGGCCCATGCCGGCCTCTGCTGATGCCCCGCCCGCATCATCCCGAGTTCGACAAGACGAAGGTGGTCGCCGAGAATCGGCGGGCGCGGTTCGATTATGCGATCGAGGACAAGTT
>JBFWUJ010000001.1:43792-48983 GCA_050247295.1 Sphingomonas sp.
GTGGACAAGGCGCTGGCCCATGCCGGCCTCTGCTGATGCCCCGCCCGCATCATCCCGAGTTCGACAAGACGAAGGTGGTCGCCGAGAATCGGCGGGCGCGGTTCGATTATGCGATCGAGGACAAGTTCGAGGCGGGGATCGCGCTCACCGGGACGGAGGTGAAATCCTTACGCTTCGGCGAGGGCTCGATCGCGGAGAGCTATGCCGAGGTGAAGGAGGAGGAGGTCTGGCTCGTCAACGCCAACATCCCGGAATTCAGCCATGGCAACCGGCACAATCACGAGCCGAAGCGGCCGCGCAAGCTGCTGCTTCGGCAGCGCCAGATCGCCAAATTGCACGGCGCGGTGGCGCGGCAGGGCATGACGCTCGTCCCGCTTTCCATCTATTTCAACGCGCGCGGCCGGGCGAAGGTGGAGCTGGCGCTGGCCAAGGGCCGCAAGAGCCACGACAAGCGCGATTATGAGAAGGAAAAGGACTGGAAGCGCGAGCAGGGAAGGCTGTTGAGGCAGCATGGCTGACGCACCCCCTCCCGCACGCAAGTCCTGGCTCGATCGCTGGGTTGCGAACAATATGCCGACCCGCGCCCAGATGGCCGAGAGCCGCTGGATCAGGCCGTTCGGTACCCGCATCCTGCAGAGCGAGTATTGGCACTTCACCCGCCGTTCGGTCCCGCGCGGTGTCGCGATGGGACTGTTCGTCGGCATCCTGTTCCTGATTCCCGGCATCCAGATGATAGGCGCCGCCCTGTTCTGCCTGCCGGTCAGGGGCAACATTCCGGTCGCCGCCGGAATGACCTTCCTCACCAATCCGTTCACGACGCCGTTCCTGATCCTGGCTTCGATCCCGGTCGGCAACCTGTTCGGCTTCCATGCCGATGGGTCGGCGATCATGGGCATGTATCAGCGGCAGGCTCCGATCCGCGACTGGCTCGCTTGGCTTGCGTCGGATGCGGCGCCGGCGCTGGTGATCGGGCTTTTCGTGATCGCGCTTGCGAGCGCCGTCATCGGCTATTTCATCACCGTTTTCGTCTGGCGCTGGTGGATCGGCCGCAAGTGGCGGCGGCGGGCATCGCGCGCGGAGACGGCTGCTTGAGCGCCGCGACCCGGGCGGTGCGGGATGCGACGGTGCTGCTGATCGCGGCCGCCGCCTCGACCATATTGCTCCTGTGGGCGGTCGGTGACCGCGTGTTCGCGCTGCTGTTCGCCGCCGGCCTGATCGGCGCCGGAGCGATCGCCTTCCTGTTCAGCCGCAATGGCGCTCCCGCGCGCGATATCGAGCCGCAGGCGCCGGCGCTGGATCTCGGTCTGCTTCGCGCCGCCCTCGACGCGGCCGGAACTGGAGAGGCGCTGGCGATCACCGAGAGCGGTCGGCTGTTGTCGGCCAATGAAGCCTGGACCCGCCTGTGCGGGCATGGCGATCCGGCGCGGATCGATGCGCTGACGGATGCGGCGGCGACCGCGGCGCTGCGCGACGGCGCCGCTTCGATCGGTGCCCTGACGATCGGCGGCGAACTCTGGGCCGGGGACGTTCGCTCTGTCGGCGCGCCGCGGCTGTTGTGGCAGCTCCGCCGCGCATCGGGCACCGATCCGGTGGCCGAGGGACGCAGACTGCTGGTGGGCGAGGCGGGCCGGAGGCTGGATGAGGCCGGGCTGATGCTCGCGTTGACTGATGCGGAAGGCCGGTTGCTCGGCGCGACCGCCGGCTTCGTCCAGCGCGCGGCGGGTGACGAGGGTGTCGCCGACGAAGCGAGCCTTGTCGACTTCCTGTCGGTGGCGGACAGCGGCGAGTTCCGCTTCGCCGCCGAGGGCAAGGCCGGACCGCCGCTGCGCATTTTGCAGATTCCGGCTGGCGACGCCGTCGAAGCGCCCAGCTTCTTCCTTATTCTCGACGACGCGCCCGGCGCCCGGGTGAGCGAGGAGGGGATCGGCCATGTCCAGGCGCTGCTCGACACATTGCCGCTCGGTCTCGCGCTCGCCGATACCGACGGGCGGTTCATTCATCTGAATGCCGGCTTCCGCAAGGCGGCGGGCATCGGTCCGAACGAGACCGCAGTCTGGCCTGGCGATCTGGTGGTGGACGAGGACAAGGCGGCCGTCTCCGATTCGGTCCGTCGCTTCGGCCGAGGCAAGGCGCTATCCGGCGATCTCGCGGTCCGGATGAAGCACAATCCGGAGGAGCCGGTGGCGCTTACCGTAGCGGGAACCCGCGGGCTCGGCACCGCGGCGGTCCTGCTCAGCCTCAAGGACAATAGCGAGGAAGCGCGCCTGAAGCGCGAAATCGCGCAGGCGACGAAGATGCAGGCTGTCGGCCAGCTGGCCGGTGGCGTCGCCCATGATTTCAACAATATCCTGACCGCGATCATCGGCACCTGCGATCTGATGATGATGCGTCATACGCCCGGCGACAGCGACTATGACGACATCCAGCAGATCCGCTCCAACTCGAACCGCGCCGCCAACCTCACACGGCAGCTGCTCGCCTTCTCACGCCAGCAGACGCTTCGGCCGCGGGTGCTCCAGCTGCCCGATGTCGTCTCCGAGGTCTCACACCTGCTCACCCGGCTGATCGGCGAAAGGATCAAGCTCGAGGTGAAGCACGGCCGCGGACTGGGGCCGGTGCGCGCAGATCCCGGCCAGCTGGAGCAGGTCATCGTCAATCTCGCGGTCAACGCCCGCGACGCGATGCTGGGCAAGGACACGACCGAAGGCGGTACGCTCACGCTGCAGACCTATGCAGTCTCGACCGAGGACGTGCGCAAGATGGGCACCGACGTGCTGCCGATCGGCGATTACACGGCGCTCAAGGTGAGCGACACCGGCGCCGGCATCCCGCCGCACATCATCGGCAAGATTTTCGAGCCCTTCTTCACCACCAAGGACGTCGGCAAGGGCACTGGCCTCGGCCTTTCCACCGTCTATGGCATCGTCAAGCAATCGGGCGGCTTCATCTTTGCCGAAAGCAAGGTCCGCAAGGGCACCACGTTCACCCTCTATTTCCCGGTCCACCGGGCGCAGCCCGGCGAGGCCGAAGCAAAGACCAGGCGCAAGGAGAAGGCCGGCGAGCTCTGGGGCGCCGAGACGGTGCTGCTGGTCGAGGACGAAGCGATGGTCCGCGCCGTCGCCGAGCGGGCGCTGACCCGGCACGGCTATACGGTGCTGAGCGCGGACAATGGGGAGGCGGGGCTGGAAATGCTCGCCCGCGAGGGCAAGGTCGACCTGCTGATCTCCGACGTCGTCATGCCGACGATGGACGGGCCAACCACCGCGCGCCACGCCCGCCGCACCCATCCTGACCTGCCGATCCTGTTCATCTCGGGCTATGCCGAGGAGCAGCTCCGCAAATCGATCGATCTCCCCAATGTCGCCTTCCTCGCCAAGCCCTTCTCGGTGCAGCAGCTCGCCGAGACGGTGCGCGAGGTGCTGAGCGCGGAAACCACCCGCTCCTGAACCATCCAGGCGAAAGCCGGGATGACTCCTTGTGGAACCACTCCACCGAAAAACTCTTTTCCTTTCCGAAACATCCGCTAAGCGCTCGACCCATGGAGAGCGGGCGCACGATCCTTATCGTCGAGGACGAACCTTTGATCGCGATGATGCTTGAGGATTTCCTGGCCGAGCTCGGCCATGAGGTCGTCGGCACCTGCGACAGCGTCGAGACGGCGCTCGATCACGTCGCGAGGGGCGGCTTCGACGTCGCCATCGTCGACGTGCAGCTGAAGGACGGCGAACGGGCCTGGCCGGTCGCCGACCGGCTGGCCGAGACCGGCACTCCTTTCGTCATCGCCACCGGCGGCCATGTCGAGCCGCCGCCCGAAGTCCACGCCGCCGCCCCCGTCCTCGCCAAGCCCTACACGATCGACGCGATCCAGCCGGCGATTGCGCAGGCATGTGGAGAATAGATTCGTGCCGAGGTTGATCTTGGCAACCCTTAGTCTGATCGCATCGCCGGCCTTGGCGCAGCAGTGGATTACCGATGCCGATTATCCGACGTCGGCTCTTCAGCAGCGCGTCGAGGGAACGGTCGAAGTCGGACTCACCTTTGACGCGCAGGGACGGCTGATACGCTGCGATATCGTCAGAAGCAGTGGGGCGGCGGTCCTCGACGTGACCACTTGCCGCCTGCTGCGTCAGCGCGCGCGAGTGAACGCCGGAGAACCGCGCACCCGGACCTATGAGCATCGCTGGAGAATACCGACACGGTCCTGACGTTCGGTTCGTCAGGATGCAGCAGATTCAGGCAATCCTTTCCGGCACCGCCGCCGCATCGGCTTCCAGCGCCTTCTCCGGCGCCACCGATTCCCAGGGAAACACGTACCAGTCCTTCGTCACCGACCGGTCGATCGTCCGCGCCCGGTAATCGACGCGGCTGACCGAGCGGATATTGTCGAGCAGCGTGGCGAAGCGGATCTGGCTCTCCGCCGCCTCCGCCTCGGCCAGCATCGCGCGCAGCTTCGCGATCGTCGCGCCGCTGTCGTTGATGTCGTCCACCACCAGCAGCCGCTCGCCCGCCCGCGTCCGTGCCGCGAGCCGCTTCAACGCCGCGCCGGCGAAGTCGGGCGCCTGGGTGCTGTGATCGACCGAAAGGGTAGGCAGGCCGAGCGCGTGGCTGAGATAGACCGCCGGTACCAGCCCGCCCCGGCCGATCCCGATCAGGAAATCCGGCGCCCAGTGATCGGCGGCGAGCTGCGCGGCCAGCGTCTTCACGTCGGCGACGAACTGCTCATGCCCGATCGGCGTAAACACTGGCATCAGTGCGCCTCCGCATAGGCGTCGACCGCCGCGACATGCCGCGCAATGTCCGCGTCCGGAAGGAACGACCCTGTGAAACTGTTCCGCGCCAGCGTCGCCAGCTCCGCCTTGCCCAAGCCCCGCGCCCGCGTCACCGCCCGGTAATTGTCGCCGACATAGCCGCCGAAATAGGCCGGATCGTCCGAATTGACCGTCGCCTTCAGGCCCAATTCCAGCATCCGGTCGATCGGGTGGACGTCGATCGAGGCGACGTTGCAGAGCTTCACATTTGACAGCGGGCAGACCGTGAGCGTCATGCCTTCGTCCACAAGCCGCCGCGTCAGCGCCGGATCCTCCAGGCTGCGATTGCCGTGGTCGAGCCGGTCGATCTTCAGCAGGTCGAGAGCCTGCCAGACATAATCCGGCGGCCCTTCCTCTCCGGCATGGGCGACCCGCTTCAGCCC
>JBFWUJ010000001.1:49083-69275 GCA_050247295.1 Sphingomonas sp.
TAGCTCTCCATTATGGGCTTGGATGTCATCTGGCTTCACAAGGGCGCCGTGCCGTTGCCTGCGGGGCTAAGCGCGGATGATGCGCTTGCTCGCTTGGAAGGGGCGCTCTCGGAGGACGGCGTTTATTTCTATCGGGACGCTTCCAGCCGGCTGCTGTTCGAAGCGAATGTCCTCTTGCCTCGCAAACTGTTCCGCTGGCCGGAGTTGCAACCCTATAATCGGGGCGAACTGACGATTGAGCCGGTCGGCGGCAGCCTGGTTGCCCGCTACCGGTTCAGCCTCGCGCATCTGTTCTGGTTTTGCCTGATCGCCGCCCTGGCTTTCGGGTGCTTTGCTGCCGGCCATCCGGGGTTGGAGGGCGCAAAGGTTGCTTCGCTGGTCTTCGGATTTCTTTACGGCGGAAATTATCTGATCGGTCTGATGCGGGCATCTTGGTTTGTGGCCTCGACCCTTCATCGCGGAGAGACGGAAGAATATTTCTCGCTCGGCGAGAAGATCGGCTGCTCGTTGATTCTGGCGGCGATCATCGCTGCAGCGGTGTGGATGATACGGGCTGCTCACGGCTAGTCTCGTTTCCTACTTGTTCCATGAGAACAAATAGAATACATCCCATCGCACGCGTTGACCTCCGACGCTCTCGGATTAAGGGGAGACAAGCCAATGACGGCCTCGCTTCAGATCGTTTCCGACAGGACCAATATGGACTCCGACAAGCAGCGGGCGCTCGACGCCGCTCTCGCCCAGATCGACCGCGCCTTCGGCAAGGGCAGCGCGATGCGCCTGGGCTCGCGCGAGGCGATCGAGATCGAGACGATCTCGACCGGCAGCCTCGGGCTCGACATCGCACTGGGCATCGGCGGCCTGCCGCGCGGCCGGGTGGTCGAAATCTATGGCCCGGAAAGCTCGGGCAAGACGACGCTGGCGCTGCACGCGGTCGCCGAGGCGCAAAAGGCCGGCGGCGTCGCCGCCTTCGTCGATGCGGAACATGCGCTGGATCCGATCTACGCCAAGAAGCTGGGCGTCGATGTCGACAATCTCATCGTCTCGCAGCCCGACACCGGCGAGCAGGCCTTGGAGATCACGGATACGCTCGTTCGTTCCAACGCGGTCGATATCCTGATCGTCGATTCGGTCGCCGCGCTGGTGCCGCGGGCGGAGATCGAGGGCGAGATGGGCGACAGCCACGTGGGATTGCAGGCCCGGTTGATGAGCCAGAGCCTGCGCAAGCTCACCGGTTCGATCTCCAAGTCCAAATGCCTCGTCATCTTCATCAACCAGCTCCGGATGAAGATCGGCGTCATGTACGGCAATCCGGAGACCACGACCGGTGGAAATGCGCTGAAATTCTACGCCTCCGTCCGGCTCGACATCCGCCGCACCGGGCAGATCAAGGACCGCGACGAGATCATCGGCAACGCGACCCGGGTGAAGGTGGTCAAGAACAAGCTGGCGCCGCCGTTCAAGCAGGTCGAGTTCGACATCATGTATGGCGAAGGCGTCTCGAAGCTGGGCGAGGTGCTCGATCTGGGCGTCAAGGCCGGCCTGATCGAAAAATCCGGCGCCTGGTTCAGCTACGATTCGATCCGGATCGGCCAGGGCCGTGAGAACGCCAAGGCCTATCTCAAGGAGAATCCGGAGATCGCGACGCGGATCGAGCGTTCGATCCGCGGCCGGACCGACGAGGTCGGCGAGGCGCTGATGACGGGTCCGGAGGCAGAGGACGATCTCTAGGGGTCGCGCCGCGCGGCATAGGAGATGCTCTTGATCTTCCGCCGGCGCGCTTGGCTTCAGACCGGGCGCGCCGGCTCCGTTTCCAGCGTCTCGATGAGGCGCGGATTGGCCCAGAACGCGACCAGCGTCGCCAAGGCGCCGCACACTGAAAAGCCGGCGATCAGCGGCAAGGTCGTGCCGTTGAATGCCTGGCCGACAATCATCCCGATCAACGCGCCGCCGATCGTCGTCACGAGTCCCTGGATCGCCGACGCGGTGCCGGCGATATGGCCGACCGGCTGCATCGCCAGCGCTCCGGCATTGGCGCCGACCAGTCCGAAACAGGCCATGGTCATCGCCTGCAGGATGACGAAGCTCCAGAGCGTCTCGCCCCACACGGCGGCGATCAGGAGGTGCAGCAGCGCCATTCCGGTGAGCGACATCAACGCGAGCAGCAGCAATCGGCGCGCCCCAAGCCTGAGCACCAGCCGCGAATTGGCGTAGGAGCTGAGCGCCATCGGACCGGCGATGCAGGCGAAGACGATGCCGATCGCCGCCGGCTGCCTGAACACGTCGAGCACGATCTGCTGAATCGAGCCGATGAAGGCGAACAGGCTGCCGAAAGCGAGGGTGGACGCGATCGTGTTGCCGATCGAGGCACGGACGGTGAGCGTCTCCCCCGATGCCGCCCGGATCGTCCTGAACGACAAGGGCCGCCTGTTCTCGTCCCGCAATGTCTCCGGCATCCGCAGGCCGCCCCACAGCGCCAGTCCGAGGCCGTAAAGCGCCAGCAGCAGGAACAGCTCGCGCCAATCGGAGATTGCCAGGATCAGCTGCCCGACACTGGGCGCCAGCACCGGGACGACCATGAAGATGATCATCACCAGCGACATGATCTGCGCCATCGCCGCGCCGGCATAGCGATCGCGGACCACCGCCACCACGAGTACCCGGGTCGCCGCCGCCGCCGCACCCTGCAGGAAGCGCGCCGCCAGCAGCATCGTCATGCTGCCGGCGAACGCCGCCAGCGCCCCGAATGCGGCATAAGCGAGCATCGCCCCGATCAGCAGCCGCTTGCGGCCGAAGCGGTCGGCGAGCGGCCCGTAGAAAATCTGTGCCGCGCCGAAGCCGAACAGGTAGAATGTGATGACAAATTGCCGGTCGTTCGGATCGGCGACCGGCAAGGCGGCGCCGATCGCCGGCAGCGCCGGCAGCATGACGTCGATCGCCAGCGCGTTCGACGCCATGAGCGCCGCCATCAGCACGACGAACTCGCGCTGGCCTGGGGTCCGATCCTGAATGGGTCGCGTCATGGCAAGCTCGCAGGGAAGGGCGGTCGCTCTGCCCAAGCCGCTCGCGGCGGGCAAGTTCCAATCTCCGACGCCACAAGCTAGGGCGGCGCGATGACCGATGCTTCCGAGTGGCGCGGCCGGGTCGGCGATGCATGGGCCGAGGAGTGGCGGCGCACCGATCGTTCGCTGAGCGGCATCCAGCAG
Organism: Sphingomonas sp.; assembly: GCA_050247295.1. GTDB lineage: Bacteria > Pseudomonadota > Alphaproteobacteria > Sphingomonadales > Sphingomonadaceae > Allosphingosinicella. The sequence continues at coordinate 52,290 of JBFWUJ010000001.1, forward strand.
GCGCTGCTCGATACCCTGCTGCCGCTGCTGCCGCCGGCCGCCGCGGTGCTCGACATCGGCTGCGGGGCGGGGGCGACCAGCCTTGCCCTGGCCGATATCAGGCCGGATGCGCGAATCACCGGCCTTGATCTGTCGGAACCGTTGATCGCCGCCGCCCGCGACCGCGCCGGCAAGAGGGCCGTCTTCGAGATCGGTGACGCCTCGGCCTGGAATCCCGCCGATGGCCGCCGCTTCGATGTCTTGATGTCGCGCCACGGCGTCATGTTCTTCGACGATCCGGTCGCCGCCTTCCGCCACTTGCGTGGTCTCGCGGTGGCGGGCGCGCCACTGATATTCTCCTGCTTCCGGGGCCGCGACGAGAATCGATGGGCGGCCGATCTGGTTCCGGTCATCCATCAGTTCGCGCCGCAGCAAGCCGCCTTGCCGCCCCCGCCACAGGGGCCGTTCGCCTTTGCCGATCCCGAAAGAATCCGCTCCATCCTCGCCGGCGCCGGTTTCGACGCGGCGCGGATCGAGCCCGTCGATTGCGATTTCATCACCGGCGAGGGCGCTGATCCGGTCGCCGAAACGATCGCCTATTTTCGCCGTATCGGCCCGTTCGCGGCACTGTTGCGCGCTATTGAAGAAGCGCGCCGCGACGAGGCGCTCGCCATGGTCGAGGCGATCGCTGCCGGCCATCGATCGGGCGACCGCGTCGTCTTTTCCGCCGCCGCATGGATCGTCTCTTGCGTGTCCGCCTGATCGGCCTGCCGACCGACAGCCATTCCTCGTTCCTGCGCGGGGCGGCGGCCGGGCCGGTGGCGATCCGCGCCGCCCTCGGCTCGGATCATTCCAATATGGCGGCCGAGAATGGACTGGAGCTGGGCGCGGACATCCGCCTCCAGGATGCGGGCGACGTCGCGCTCCGCGAGGATGCGGACGATCCGGATCGCATCGCCAAAGCGGTGGCCGCTGCGGCGGCAAATGGTGCGGTGCCGATCTGCCTCGGCGGCGATCACATGGTCACCGGTCCGATCGTTGCCGCGCTCGCCCGGATCCACGGCCCGCTCAACATCCTCCATTTCGATGCCCACCCCGATCTCTACGACGATTTCGGCGGCGATCCGTTGAGCCACGCCTCGCCTTTCGCGCGGATCATGGAGGCCGGCCATGCCCGCCGGCTCGTCCAGTTCGGTATCCGGACGATGAATAGCCATTGCCGCGCCCAGGCGGGACGCTTCGGTGTTGAGGTGGTCGAGATGCGCGATTTCGCGCCCGATCGGGTGCCGATCCCGGAACCGCCCCTTTACATCAGCGTGGATCTCGACGGTTTCGACCCGGCATTCGCACCGGGCGTCGCGCATCACGAGCCGGGCGGCCCGAGCGTTCGCGAATTCCTGCAGGTGCTGCACCGGGTGCCGGGGCCGATCGTCGGCGCCGACATCGTGGAACTTCATCCGGCCCGCGACATCAACGGCATCACCGCGACGCTCGCCGCCAAGCTGGTCAAGGAACTGGCGGCACTTACGGGGGAAATGGCATGATCAAGGTTCATCATCTCGAAAACTCGCGCTCGCAGCGGGTGCTCTGGCTGCTCGAGGAGCTGGACATCGCTTATGAAGTGGTCCGCTACGCGCGCGACCGGAAGACGATGCTGGCGCCGCCGGAACTCGCCCGCGTGCATCCGCTCGGCAAATCGCCGGTGATCGAGGACGGTGCGCAGGTCATCGCCGAAACCGGCGCGATCGTGGAATATCTGGTCGACAAGGCCGATGGCCGGCTCGGGCCACCATCGAGCCGCGACGGCGTGCTGCGCTATCGCCATTTTCTCCATTATGCCGAAGGCTCGATGATGCCGCCCTTGCTGGCACTGCTCGTCGTCAATCGTCTCGGCCTGCTCGGCAAGCCGGCAAGAAAGCCGTTGCTGGCGATGTTCGCCAGGCATCTCGACTGGCTGGAGAGTGAGCTTTCGTCGCGCGACTGGTTCGCCGGCGATGAATTCACCGCCGCCGATATCATGATGAGTTTCCCGCTGGAGGCGGCGCGGCAACGCGCCGGGCTCGACGGCTCGCGGCCGAATCTGATCGATTGGCTGGAACGCATCCATGCCCGACCCGCTTATGCCGAGGCGCTGAAGCGGGGAGGGCCCTATGCCTACGCCTGACGCCGGGCGCTGAGCGCCAGCTGGAGCGCGAGCGCCCCCATCAACGAGGCCGCGAACCAGCGCGCCGCCCGGCCGAGCCACACGACGTGGCGCAGCCGCGACGCGGCGCCGGCCGCGGCAACGCCGATGACGATGTTCACCGCGGTGCCCGCCAGATCGAACCAGAGGCCGAGGCAGAGGATCTGCAGCGCCGGGGCGGCTGCATCCGGCGAGACGAACTGGGGCAGGAAGGCAAGGAAGAAAAGAGCGACCTTGGGATTGAGGATGTTCACGAGCGCCGCGGCGCGGAACAGTCCCCAGCCCGAGGCCCGCGGCCTTGCGGACTCGATTTCTCCGCTCGCCGGACGGCCATCGCGCAGGAGGGTGAAGGCAAGCCAGAGCAGATAGGCGGCACCGATCCATTTGATCGCGTCGAACAGCCATTGCGAGGAGGCCAGGATCGCCGACAGGCCGACCACGGCGGCGAAGATATGAACCAGCGCCCCGGCGCCGACGCCAAGCGACGCGATCACGCCGTCGCGCCGGCCACCCCGCGCGGCGCTGGCGACGATGAAGGTCATGTCGGCGCCGGGCACCAGATTGAGGGCGAGCCCGGCCGCGACGAAGGTCGCGAACACCGGCCAGGCCGGCAGCAATTCGATTCCGGCGATCTCCAGCATGGCACAACCTCCGCGGTAACGCTGACAGCCGCCGCGCGCCGGCGCAACGGCCAATTGGGTTGACTTTTGTCGCCCCAGCCGCCGGGATGCGCGCGCATCGAAAAGGGGATCGGGATGGAACACGCCGAAAGCCGCGGCATGTCGCTGCAGATGAAGATGGCTATAGGCTTCCTGATCGGCCTGGTCGGCGGCCTCGCGGTCAACATGACCCAGGCCGATGCGCCCTGGGTCGAAATTCTCACCACCTATGTCACCGCGCCGATCGGCCAGATCTTCCTGCGGCTTTTGTTCATGCTCGTGCTGCCGCTGCTGTTCGCCGCCCTGGTCACCGGCATCGCCGAGATGGGCGACATCCGGTCGCTGAAGCGGGTCGGAGTAAAGACCCTCGTCTTCACCGTCCTGCTTTCTTCAATCGCCGTCGTGATCGCGCTCGCCGTCGCCAACGGCTTTCGCCCCGGCGACGGCGTCGATCCGGCGCTCGCCCAGCAGCTGCTGACCGACGCGCGCGAGAATGCCGGTGCGATCGTCTCCGCCAACGCGGAACGGCCATCAGGCGTTTCCGCCTTCCTCAACATCATTCCCAACAACGTCATCGCGGCAGCGTCCGCGAACGACATCCTTGCGGTGATGTTCTTCGCTTTGGTCTTCGGCATCGGCCTGCTGCTGGTGAACACGCCGCAGGCGCAACGGCTGCAGGAAGCGATCGAAGGCCTGTTCCATGTGATGATGAAGCTGATCGGTCTGGTCATCCAGCTCGCGCCGGTCGCCGTCGCCTGCTTCATGTTCAACCTTGCCGCCCTGTTCGGCTGGGATTTGCTCGTCCGCCTCGGCGCCTTCGTCGGCGTCGTCCTGTTCGCGCTGGCGCTGCACATGTTCGTGACCTATCCGCTGGCGCTCAAGCTTATCGCGGGCAAATCGCCGATCGCCTTCTTCCGCGAGATCCAGGAGGCGATGGTCGTCGCATTCTCGACCTCGTCGTCCAACGCCACGCTGCCAACGGCGCTACGCGTCGCGGAGACGGAACTGAAGCTGCCCGGCCGCGTGTCGCGCTTCGTCCTCACCATCGGCGCCACCGCCAACCAGAACGGTACCGCGATTTTCGAGGGCGTGACCGTTCTTTTTCTCGCTCAGTTCTTCGGCGTCGAGCTGACGCTGGTTCAGCAGATCACCGTGTTGCTCGTCTGCATCCTCGGCGGGATCGGCACAGCGGGCGTGCCTTCCGGTTCGCTGCCGGTGATTGCGATCATACTCGGCATGGTCGGGGTGCCGCCGGAGGGGATCGGCCTCGTTCTCGGCGTCGACCGTTTGCTCGACATGTGCCGCACCACGCTCAACGTCGCTGGCGACCTGACGATCGCCCAGGTTGTCTCGAAGGGCGAGGAGCATGATCCCGAACCGGAGGTCGTGGCTGATCGGCCGGCCGCTGCAGAGGCGCATCCGAGCTAGAGCTATAGAAAGCCCGCCGCCACCTGTTCGAGCGCCGCGTCGAGTTGCGCGCGGGAGAGATAGCGTCCGCGCAGGATCGTGCCTGCGATCGCACGGCTGTTGGCGATGCTGACGGTGGGATCGCTGGTGTAGAGTACGAGATCCGCCTGTCTGCCCACCGCGACCGTGCCGATGTCCGCCTGCCGCCCCAGGAAGCGGGCCGCGTTAGCGGTCGCGGCCTCCATCGCCTGATAGGGGGTCAGCCCGGCGCGGACGAGCAGCGCCAGCTCATCATGGATTGCGAAGCCGAACACGACGTAGCGATTGCGCGCGTCGGTGCCGACGATCACCTCGGCGCCGGACGCGATCAGGTCGGCGACGATGCGAAAATCCTCGTCATGCTGGAAGCGGAGCAAGCGCATTTCCTCGTCCGAGAAGCTCGCATAGAGCTGGTCGCTTTCGGCCCGCCATTCGGCGCGCACGGCAGGATGGACGAAGCGGAGCTCGGGCCGGGCGAGCTCGGCCGGGTTCTCGCTCTGGGGGACGTAGCGTTGCTGCCAGTAGACCAAGGTCGGGACATGGGCGGTATCGTTCGCGGCGGAGATCTGCGCGAGGCGGGTCCGTTCTGCGGGAAGGAAGAGATCGGACCAGGGCCGCGTCCCGCCTTGTATGTCGCGCAGCAGCGCAAAGAGCGGGGCGAGGTTGCCCGTGGCGGGATCGTAGCCGCTCGACGGGTTGAGGATGGCGGGGAGATAGCCGTCCAGATGCTCGACCGACCAGATCGAGGAGCGCAGGACATTTTCCAGCCCCTTTGCGCGCGACGCGTGACCGGCGAAGCGCAGGCCGAGAATGCGGGCCTCGTCTTCGATCGCGTCGAACGCGGCGGCCGGCAGGCGAGTGTAGACCTTGATGAAATCGTAGCCCGCATCGCGGTGGGCGCGGACCAGCGCGCGTCCCTCGTCGGCGTTGGTCGCGACGTCGGCAGCCGGCCAGATCGGCGGCGTGCCGTCGATGATTGGTCCGGCAGTAACGATCGAGGGCCCTAGGGTGGTTCCGGCGAGGACCCGCTGGCGGAGCGCGAAGACGCCCGGCGTCCCCCACATGTTGCGCACTGTGGTGACGCCGTTGGCGACGAAGAGCGGAAGCTCGTGATCCTGGTAAACGTGGACATGGGCATCGATCAGGCCCGGCAAAAGGGTGAGACCGGCGCCATCGACCACCTGGTCGGCGTCGGCGGCGGTGCTGGCGGTCGGCCCGATCGAGACGATGCGACCATTGTCGATCCGCACCGTCATCCCGTTCTGCGGTGCGCTGCCGTCCATCGCAACGATACGCACCGAGACGATCGCCAGATCGGCGCCTGCGGCAGGAGGGGTAGGCGGCGGAGGCGGTGGCGCGGTTCCGCTATTGCTGCCGCTTCCTCCTCCGCCGCCGCACGAGACGATCGCCAACAGAGCCGCGATAGTCGCGAACACCCGGCTCCTCGCCCGGAACGTTCGCCTGCGCGCCGTCGCCCCCCTGACCGGCTTGCTCATCAAGCCGGCTCCAGCTCCCGCTGCACGACCTTGTCGGCCAGGGTGCCGTTCAGTTCGGCCAGGTGGTCGAACTGAGCCTCATAGGTCGCCAGACCCTGACTCAGAGAACGCAGCTCGGCGTCGAAGCCCTGCATCTCCGCTTCCGGAATAAGCGCCTCGACCATGTCCCAGCGCGACCAGCCGGGACGGGTATCCATGCCGAGCATCTGCCCGCGCCGGCTGGCGATCGCCGAGGTGACCCGGGACGTTGCGTTGCTCGGCGCCGTGACGGTCACCTTCATCACCGGCTCCAGCAGATGCGGCTGCGCCTGCGCCAGCGCTTCCGACATGCCGATCCGGCCGGCGGTGCGGAACGCAATCTCCGAGCTGTCGACGCTATGATAGGAGCCATCGACCAGCGTCACCTCAACGTCGACGACAGGGAAACCGAGCGGTCCTTTCACCGTCGCGTCGCGGACCCCGTCCTCGACAGCCGGGATCCACTGCTTCGGCACGACGCCGCCGGTGATCCGGTCGCCGAACTTGATGCCGCCGCCGCGCGCGAGCGGCTTCACTTCAAGCACCGTGTCCCCGAACTGGCCATGGCCGCCCGACTGCTTCTTGTGCCGTCCGCGCTGGGTTACGGCGCGGCGGATCGATTCCTTGTAGCCGATCGCCGGCGGGCGTGAATCCACCGCCACGCCATAGCGCCGCTTCAGCCGCTCAAGCGTGACCTTCAGATGCTCGTCATTGATGCCGCGCAATCGCGTTTCGTGCATCGTCTCGTCCTGTTCCCATTCAAGCGCCGCATCCTCCTCGGTCAGCTTGTGCAGCGCGGTGGACAGGCGCACGTCGTCCTTGCGGTCCTTGGTCTGGATGGCGAGGGCGTAATTGCGGGTGAACGTCGCCGCTGCGGGGCGGCCGCCACCGGCGCCAAGCCAATCGCCGGCGCCGACATCTTCCAGCTTGGCGATGGCGACGACCTCGCCGGGCTGCGCCTCTGCCACCTTGGCCGTCTTTTCACCCTGGACCGAGAACAAGGTGCCGATGCGGACATCCTCGTCATTCGCTTTCAGCTCGGCGCCCTCCTTGAGCGGCGCTCCGAATGCCCGGGCATAAGAGAGGCGCCCCATCGCCCCGCCATGATTGATCTTGAAGATAAAGGCTGACGGACCCTTCGCGCCCAGCCGCTCGGCGGTCTGTGTCGGCGACGGCGCTTCGTGCCGCAGGGTCTTCAGCAACCGCCTCACGCCATGGCCGTTCGCCGCCGATCCGAACAGCACCGGCACGATCTGTCCCGCGCCCGTTTCCTTGGCGAGGTCGTCGAACACGGTCTGCCGGTCCGGCACCTCGTCCATCAGCAATTGCTCAAGCAGCACATCGTCATGGTTGGAGAGCTGCTCCAGCATCTGAATCCGCTCGAGCTGCTCTCGGTCGGCGAGGTCCTCGGGGATATCGCGCTGTTCCGATGGCTTGCCGGGCTGGTAATAATAGGCCCGCTCAAGCGCGACATCGACAAAACCGGTCACCTTCTCGCCTTCGCGGATCGGAATCCAGCGGGCGACGAGCGGCGAGGCGCTCATCGGCTGCAGCGCCTCCAGCAATCCCTGGATCGAACCGCGCGCCTGGTCGATCCGGTTGACGAAGATCATGTGAGGGACGCCGAGCGCCTCCAGTTGCCGGAGGGTCGGCTCGGCCAGCAGCGCCCGGTCAGGGTCGGGATCGACGACGACGATGGCAAGGTCGGCGGCCGCCAGCGCAAGCGCGCCATCGGCGGCGAAACCAACCGATCCGGGCGTGTCGATCAGCGAATAGCGATCGCCCATATAATCGAGGTGCATCAGGTTGAGCTCGGTCGAGCCTCCGCGGGCCCGCGCCTCCGGACTGGCATCGCCGACGCTGGACTTGTCGGCCACCGATCCTTGCCGGGCGACGGAGCCGGCCGCAAAAAGAAGGGCCTCGGCTAGGCTGGTCTTACCCGCCCCGCCGGGGCCCACGAGCGCGATCGTTCTGGCGCCTGAGGCTCTACCGGGCATATTCGTCTCCTTCGTCCGCGCGCGCGGACCGCGAAGAAGACGCGGCCCTCGCGCCTTGTGGGAAACCTCCAGCTTCCTCTTCTACGCGGCAAAGCGCAAGAGGGGTCGGGGCCACAGGTCGCGAATCGACGGCTAGTTGCGTGGCCGCCGCGACAACCATTCGATCAGGATGCGCCGCTCGCGCGGGTCGCGCATCCCCACCAGGCCCATTTCGGTCCCCGGCACCGCCGCTTCGGGGTCGGCCAGAAACCGATCGAGCAGGGCCGGCGTCCAGCGCAATTCGCGGGCTGCGAAGCGGCGCAGCGCAGGGGAGTAATTGAAGCCCGGCTGGGCCGCGATCGGTCTGCCGACGATGCCGGCAAGGCTGGGTCCCGCAGGCGTATGTCGCCCCGGTTCCAGTGCGTGGCAGGCAAAGCATTGCCGGTAGATCCGTTCGCCTGCCGTCGATGCCGCCCCCGGCGGTTGCAGCGCCGCTGCCAGCGCCCCGAGCGCCAGCAGGGGGAACGTCACGAACCGGTGCCGGTGCGCACCACCATGATGCGGTCGAGTCCCGATTCCGGCAGGTACACCCAGCCCGGCCGGCCCAGGATCTGCCGGACATTGGCATTATCGCCACTCCCCGGATAGCGGGTCCAGCGCTCGGTTGCCGGGTCGAAGGAGAGGGTGGCATTGCCTCCGAAATCGGTGATCCAGATGATATCGCGATCATCGACATAGACGGCATAGACCCGTGGCCGCTCGCCCTCCGGCCGCCAGCTGCGCCATTCGCGCGTCGCCGGATTGTAGCGGGTCAGCTGGCCGCCATTCCATTCGGAAATCCACAGATTGCCGCGGCTGTCCGCCCAGACGCGGCGCGCACCTTGGCCCGGGGTCGGCGGCTCGATGATCGTCGCGGCGCCGCTGCTCCGGTCGATCCGAGCGAGATGGCTGCCGGCAAGCGAGACATAATAGACGTCACCGCTCGGCGTCGCGGCGATGCCATAAGGCCCGCGTCCCTCCGGATCGCGCCACACCCGCATCTCGTTTGTGCGCGGATCGAGCCGGCCATAGACACCGGTCTGGCCAGTGAACCAGATTACCCCGTCGCGATCGAAAACGGCGGTGTTGAGGTTGGAGTCCGGAAATTCGGCCGGCAGCGGCCACACCCTGACCGCATCATTGCCCGGATCCACGCGAACGATCGCGTTGAGGCCGCCATCGGTGATCCAGGCGGCGCCGTCAGGTCCCATGATCACCCCGTGCGGCGCCGACCCTTCGCCCAGAGGGACCTCGCGGACCTGCCCGTTGGCGGGGTTGAGAATGCCCAGCGTGCCGCGGCGCTGGCCGGTATACCAGATCAGCCCGTCCGGCCCGGGCGCGACATCGTGCGGGCGGCTGCCCTGCGGCACCTCGAAGACGCGGACATTGTCGGGCAGGTCGGCGCGCGGCGGGGCGCGCTCCGCCGGGGGCTGGGTCGCCTGCGGCTGGGCGAGGGCCGGGGCCGCGATCAATGCGGCGGCCAGCAGAAAAGCGGGGCGAAACATGCCTCTCTCCTATGTTTCCGGGGCGTATGGCCACCCTAACGATCCTTGGCCCGAACCGGAACCGCCTTCGCTTGCCGCAGCGCAGCACGTCGCCTAAATCCCGCTCATGATCTCGACGAACGACATCCGGCGCGACTTCCTCGATTTTTTCGCGGGCGAAGGGCATCGCATCGTGCCGTCGGCGCCTCTGGTTCCGCAAAACGATCCGACGCTGATGTTCGTCAATGCCGGCATGGTGCCGTTCAAGAACGTCTTCACTGGTCTGGAAACCCGGCCTTATTCGACTGCCGTCAGTTCCCAGAAGTGCGTGCGCGCCGGCGGCAAGCACAACGATCTCGACAATGTCGGCTACACCGCTCGGCATCACACCTTTTTCGAGATGCTCGGCAATTTCTCGTTCGGCGACTATTTCAAGGAACGGGCGATCCTGCTCGCCTGGAACCTGATCACCAGGGAATGGGGGCTATCGCCTGATCGCCTGATCGCCACCGTTTATCATACCGACGACGACGCCTGGAACCTCTGGAAGAAGATTGCCGGCCTGCCGGACGAGCGGATCATCCGCATCGCGACCAAGGACAATTTCTGGGCGATGGGCGACAGCGGCCCGTGCGGCCCGTGCTCGGAAATCTTCTACGATCATGGCGATCACATCCCCGGCGGCCCGCCCGGATCGCCGGACGAGGACGGCGATCGCTTCACCGAGATCTGGAACCTCGTATTCATGCAATATGAGCAGGAGGACAATGAGATCGTCCGCGACCTGCCGAAGCAGAGCATCGACACCGGCATGGGGCTGGAGCGGGTGGCCGCCGTGCTGCAGGGCGTGCACGACAATTACGATACCGATACCTTCCAGGCTCTGATCGCCGAATCCTGTGATCTCACCGACACCAGAGCGGATGGGCCGCACAAGGCCAGTCACCGCGTGATCGCCGATCATTTGCGCGCCTCCGGCTTCCTGATCGCCGACGGGGTGCTGCCGTCGAACGAGGGCAGGGGCTATGTCCTGCGCCGGATCATGCGCCGTGCGATGCGTCACGCCCATCTTCTCGGCGCCAGGGATCCGCTGATGTGCCGGCTGGTGCCGGCGCTCGCTTCGGAAATGGGCGGTGCCTATCCCGAGCTGGTGCGGGCCCAGCCGCTGATCGAGGAGACGCTGAAACTGGAGGAAACCCGTTTCCGCCAGACCCTCGCCAACGGCCTCAGGCTGCTCGACGAGGCAACCGGGCCGATGAAGCCCGGCGACACGCTGCCCGGCGATACGGCCTTCAAGCTCTATGACACTTACGGCTTTCCCTTCGATCTCACCGAGGACGCGCTGCGAGCCCAGGGCTTCGGCGTGGATCGCAGCGGCTTCGACGCGGCGATGGCCGAGCAGAAGAGAAAGGCTCGCGAGCATTGGAAGGGCTCGGGCGCCAAGGCGAGCGACGACGTCTGGTTCGACATCGCCGAGCAGCATGGCGCGACCGAGTTCACCGGCTATCTCGGCCATGAGGGTGAGGGCGTGATCGTCGCGCTCGTCAGCGATGGCGCACAGGTAAGCGAGGCGAAAGAGGGCGATCAAGTCATCGTCCTCACCAATCAGACTCCTTTCTACGCTGAGAGCGGCGGCCAGATCGGCGACACCGGGACGATCCGCTCGGACGATGGGCTCGATGCCGAGGTTACCGAGACGTCGAAGCCACTCGGCAAGCTGCACGCCCATCACGCGATGATCCGCAAAGGCGGACTGAAGGTCGGTGACGCCGTCCATCTCGACGTCGATGCGGCGCGCCGCACCAGGGTCCGGGCCAATCACAGCGCCACCCACCTTCTGCACGCGGCGCTGCGCAAGCGGCTGGGGGGGCATGTAACGCAGAAGGGAAGCCTCGTGGCGCCGGACTATTTCCGTTTCGATTTTTCCCATCCCAAGCCGATGACTCGCGAGGAGATCGAATTGGTGGAATCGGACGTCAACCGGCTGATCCGCGAGAACCATCCGGTCGGCATCCGGCTGATGAGCATGGATGCGGCGCTGGAAGCCGGTGCGATGGCCCTGTTCGGGGAGAAATATGGCGACGAGGTCCGCGTGCTCTCCATGGGGCTGGAGGATGATGGCGCTTATTCGGTCGAATTGTGCGGCGGTATCCATGTCGATGCGCTCGGCGACATCCAGCTGCTCAAGATCACTTCGGAAGGCGCGGTCGCGGCGGGCGTCCGCCGCATCGAGGCGCTGACCGGCGAGGCGGCCCGGCGCTGGCTGGTCGATCGCGAGGACAAGCTCAAGGAAGCCGCGGCTTCGCTCAAGGCCTCGCCCGAAGACGTGCCTGCCCGGGTGGCGGCGTTGGTCGACGACCGGCGCCGGCTGGAGCGCGAACTGGCCGAGGCCAAGAAAGCGCTGGCGCTGGCCGGCGACAGCGGCAAGGCCGAGCCGGCAGGGCCGGAGGACATCGGCGGCACGGCCTTCACTGGACAGGTGCTCGACGGCATGGATCCCAAGGCACTGCGCGGGCTGGTCGACGAAGCCAAGGCTCGCATCGGCTCCGGTATCGTCGCGCTGGTCGCGGTCAACGATGGACGCGCGACAGTGGCGGTCGGCGTCACAGACGACCTGTCGGCAAGCTGCAGCGCCGTGGATCTGGTCCGCAAGGCGGTGGAGGCGGTCGGCGGCCAGGGCGGTGGCGGCAGGCCCGATATGGCACAGGGCGGCGGACCGGATGGTGCGAAGGCCCAGGATGCCATCCAGGCGGTTCGGGACGCGCTGGAAGCGGTCGCCGCCTGACGCTGGACGCCGCTTTCACCACCTAGGTCCTTAGCCCTTGAGGGCATCCCGCAAGCGCTGGTCGCGGGTCGGCGGCTCATGCTCCATTTCACCCATTTCCATGATCTGGGCGCGAAGTTCAGCCCTCTTTTCATGGATCGAAGCGATGATCGGGCCCATCGCCATTCCGAGGTCGACCAGCACTGCCTCGGAAAGCTGCAGCGAGCTTTCCAGCGTCTCCGGCACCGCGTCGGTTGCTCCTGCCTTGTAGAGCTCAGCGGCATGTTTCGGATCGCGGGCGCGGGCGACGATGACGAGATCGGGGAAGGCGGCGCGCATCCGCCGGGTGAGGCGGACGGTGAGCACCGGATCGTCCATCGTCAGCACCAGCGCGTTCGCCCGGGCGAGGCCGAGGCGATCGATCAGTTCTGGCCGCGCGACGTCGCCGAACATGATCCGGGCGCCTTCCCCCCGCGCAGCCATCACCGTGTCGGCATCGGAATCGATAGCGATATAGGGGCGGCCATGAGCGGTCAGCATCTCGGCCACCAGGCGGCCGACCCGCCCGTAGCCGATGATCACGGCGGCCGGCGGGGCGTCATCGCCCGGCTCGGCTTCGGGCGGCTCGTCGATGTCGACCCGCCGCGCCGCGACCCGCCCGAGCATCGCCAGCAACGGCGTCACGGTCAGACCGATGGCGGTCACGATCTGCCAGAATGCGGCGGTGTCGCGACTGATCAGGCCCGCTGCCGCCGCCGCGGCCAGCACAATCAGCGTCGTCTCGGACGGCGACGCCATGATCACACCCGCTTCGGCGGCCACGCCCGGCCGCGCGCCTGACAGCCGCAGCAGCAGACCGGTAACGAGCGCCTTGACCGCCAAGACGCCCAGCAATGCGGCGAGCAGCGACGGCCAGTGTGCGAGGATGAAGCGCAGATCGACACTCATCCCGACGGTGATCAGGAACACGCCGAGCGCCAGCCCGCGGAAGGGCGCCGTGATCACCTCGACCTCGGCGTGATAATCGGTCTCGGCGATCAGCACGCCCGCCACGATGGCGCCGACGATCGGCGACAGGCCGACGGCCGCGGTGGCCAGGCTGGCGACGATCGCCACCAGCAGGCTTACCGCGAGGAACAGCTCCGGACTCTTGGTCCGCGCCGCCTGCGCGAAGAGGCGCGGCAGCAACATCCGGCCGAGCACCAGCATCACCGCCACCACCAGAACGCCAAAGGCAACCGTGCCGGCGAGGCCATCCCAGCTTTCCGCCGCATGCGGCGCCATCGCGCCCAGTGCGAAGATGATCGGAACGATCGCGAGATCCTCGAACAGCAACATGGCCAGCGCCGAGCGGCCGAGCGGGCTCGTCGTCCCGACCAGCGGCAGCACCAGCGCGGTCGACGACAAGGCTAGCGCAAGGCCGAGTGCGACCGCCGCCGGAACACTGTCCCCCAGCGCCAGCAGGCCGGCCCCGATCAACAGCGCCGCGAGGATCAGTTCGGCCGCGCCGACGCCGAAAACCAGCCGGCGCATGCCCCAGAGCCGCCGGAACGACAGCTCCAGCCCGATCGAGAAGAGCAGCAGGATGATCCCGAATTCGGCGAACGGGCCGATCGCCTGAGGGTTCGAGATCGTGATGTAGCGAAGCCATGGCTGCTCTGCCGCCAGCGCGCCGAGCCCCGCCGGCCCGACGAGCACGCCGACCAGGATGAAGCCGATCACCGGGCTGATCTTGAATCGCGCGAAGGCGGGAATGACGATCCCCGCCGCGCCGAGGATCACCAGCGCATCGGAAAGACCTGAGGTCGCAAAATCGTGCGGGTGCATGACGCCTTTATGCGCCATGCACGGCGATTGTCAGCCGTTCATGCGCCGTCTTCGCCGCCCATTGCCGTTTCAAGGTTGATCCGGATCGCCTCGAAGAACTGCTCCGTCGTCATCCAGCTCTGCTCGGGGCCGATCAGCAAGGCGAGATCCTTGGTCATCTTGCCCTCCTCGACAGTCTCCACGCAGACCCGCTCCAGAGTCTCGGCAAAGCGGGTAACGGCCGGCGTCCCGTCGAAACGGCCACGATATTTGAGGCCGCCGGTCCAGGCGAAGATCGAGGCAATGGGGTTGGTCGATGTCGCCTTGCCCTGCTGATGCATCCGGTAATGCCGGGTGACCGTGCCGTGCGCCGCTTCTGCCTCCACCGTCCTGCCGTCCGGCGTGGTCAGGATGGAGGTCATCAGCCCCAGCGAGCCGAAGCCCTGTGCGACCTGATCCGACTGCACGTCGCCGTCGTAATTCTTGCAGGCCCAGATGAACTTGCCGCTCCACTTGAGCGCGCTCGCCACCATGTCGTCGATCAGGCGGTGCTCATAGACGATGCCCAGTTCGTCGAACTTGTCCTTGAACTCGCTTTCGAAAACCTCGGCGAAAATATCCTTGAAGCGGCCGTCATAGGCCTTGAGGATGGTGTTCTTGGTGGAAAGATAGACCGGCCATTCGCGCGTCACCCCGTAATTGAGGCAGGCCCGCGCGAAATCGCGGATCGATTCGTCGAGATTGTACATTCCCATCGCGACGCCGCCGCCGGGATAATCGAAGACGTCGCGTTCGATCGTCTGGCCGTCCGCGCCTTCCCATTTCATCGTCAGCTTGCCGGGGCCGGGGACGACGAAGTCGGTCGCCTTATACTGGTCGGCGAAGGCGTGGCGGCCGACAACGATCGGATCGGTCCAGCCGGGAATGAGCCGCGGCACATTGTCGATCACGATCGGCTCGCGGAATATGGTGCCGCCCAGGATGTTGCGGATCGTCCCGTTCGGCGATTTCCACATCTTCTTCAGGCCGAATTCCTCGACCCGCGCCTCGTCCGGCGTGATCGTCGCGCATTTCACGCCGACGCCGTGCTCGCGGATCGCCTTCGCCGCGTCGACGGTCACCTGGTCATCGGTCGCGTCGCGGCTCTCGATACCGAGATCGTAATAGATCAGGTTCACGTCGAGATAGGGGAGGATCAGCCGCTCGCGGATCCATTGCCAGATGATCCGCGTCATCTCGTCGCCGTCCAGTTCGACGACCGGATTCGTCACCTTGATCTTCGCCATGCCCCTCGCACTTTCCTGTCTCTAGCGTTTCGGGCGGGGCTGTAAGCGGTGGCGGGCGGTCGATCAACCGGGCGTTCCAGTTGTTTCGCTCGCGCGCCCGGCTTATGGCGCGCGGATGAATTCGTTGGAAAAACCGGACAGCGTGACGACGCCCACCGTCCGCTACCGGATGCCGGGCGTCCACCCCGAAGGGCGCAAGTTCGTGGTCATCGCGGCTGCGATCACCCTGCTGCTATGGTGGGCGCTGGAATGGGATACGTTCGGCTGGCTGTTCGCCTTCGTCACCGTCTGGACCGCCGCTTTTTTCCGTGACCCGGTGCGGACCACGCCGATCGGCGAGGGCCTGATCGTCGCTCCGGCCGATGGAATGGTTACGATGATCGCCACCGTGCCGCCGCCGAGGGAGTTGATCGACGGTGAGGACGGGATGAGCGGCGAGCCGGTGATCCGCGTTTCGATCTTCATGAGCGTGTTCGATGTCCACATCAACCGGACCCCGATCGCCGGAACGATCAGCAAGGTTGTCTACATCGCCGGCAAGTTCCTCAATGCCGATCTCGACAAGGCGAGCGAGGATAATGAGCGCCAGCACATCCTCGTCGTCGGCGACGACGGGACCAAGGTCGCCTTCACCCAGATCGCCGGCCTGGTGGCGCGGCGGATCGTGCCCTGGGTCAAGGCGGGCGACAGGGTGGTCGCCGGGCAGCGCGTGGGCCTGATCCGCTTCGGCAGCCGGGTCGATGTCTATCTTCCGTCCGGCACCTCGTCGCAGTTGCTGCTCGGGCAGCGGACGATCGCCGGCGAGACGATCGTCGCCCGGATCGGCGTTTCCGAACTGATCGAGGGCGTCGCCCAGTGAGCGCGGCCCGATGAGGGAAGAAAGGCGCGCGGTCCCGCGGACCGGCATCCCGCTGCGCGCCGTCGTCCCCAATGCGGTGACCGCATTGGCCCTGTGCGTGGGTCTCACCGGCGTTCGCTTCGCGATCAACGGAGAATGGGGCCAGGCGATCATGATGGTGATCGCCGCTGCCGTGCTGGATGGCATGGACGGACGGATCGCCCGGGCGCTGAGGGGCCAGACGAAGTTCGGGGCCGAGCTGGATTCGCTTTCGGACGTCATCGCCTTCGGCGTGTCGCCGGCGATCATCGTCCATCTTTGGGCCCTGCACGCCTGGCCGCGCTTCGGCTGGCTGTTCGCGCTCGCTTATGCCGCCTGCATGGCGCTGCGGCTGGCTCGCTTCAACGCGCGCATCGATGCCGAGGATCAGCCCCACAAGTCCGCCGGCTTCCTCACCGGGGTGCCGGCGCCGGTGGCGGCCGGGCTGTTGATGCTGCCGATGTTCCTGTGGATTGCCAGCGACGGCGAATGGACGTGGTTGCGTGACTATCGGCTGGTGGCGCCCTGGGCCGCCTTCGTCGCCTTCCTCGTCATTTCCAGTATCGCGACGTTCTCATGGGGCTCGCTCAGGCTCAGGCGGCACATCCGGCTGGAGGCGATCGTGGTGATCGCGCTCACCGGCGCCGCGCTCGTCTCCGCCCCTTGGGAGACGCTGACGGCGGCGGCCCTGATCTACCTCGCGACGATCCCGTTCAGCGTTTGGAGCTATGCCAAGGTCAGGCGGCTGCGCGCCGCGCAACAGCGCCCACCCGCATCGCAGGCTGGCTCGGCCTGATCGCCTCGCCCTTCAGGGCAGCGACGATCTCGGCCCAATGGGCTTTTACGATCTGTTCGAGAATGACGGCCAGCAGCACCAGCAGGCCCGCGAAGAATCCGATCGCCAACAGATGAGCCACAGCTTTTCCCCTTATTCGTCCACAGCCTAACTCCGCAGCGGAATCGAGGTTCCCCCA
>JBFWUJ010000001.1:69375-79514 GCA_050247295.1 Sphingomonas sp.
GTGGGATAACCTGCGCGGCCGGGTTGATTTCCAGCGACGCCGCCTCTAAGTGCGCGCCCATTCCACATGCGTGGTCATCATACCGGTGCTGGAGCATGCTCCAGTTTCTCGGCCGCGCAGAGGTGTAACCGGAAGGAGAAACGACATGGCGTCCACCGACGTCACCATGCAGGCATTGCTCGAGGCCGGAGCGCATTTCGGCCACCAGACCCACCGCTGGAACCCGAAGATGAAGCCTTACATCTTCGGTGATCGCAACGGCGTTCACATCATCGATCTGTCGCAGACGGTGCCGCTATTTGCGCGGGCGCTGGACTTCGTCCGTTCGACCACCGCGTCCGGCGGCAAGGTGCTGTTTGTCGGCACGAAGCGCCAGGCGCAGGAGCCGATCGCCGACGCGGCGCGCCGTTCGGGCCAGCATTTCGTCAACCACCGCTGGCTGGGCGGCATGCTCACCAACTGGAAGACGATCTCCAATTCGATCAAGCGCTTCAAGAGCCTTGAGGAGCAGCTGGCAGGCGATACCGCCGGCCTGACCAAGAAGGAAGTGCTGCAGTTGACCCGCGAGCGGGACAAGCTGGAGCTCAGCCTCGGCGGCATCCGCGACATGGGCGGCATTCCCGATCTCATGTTCGTGATCGACGCCAACAAGGAAGAGCTGGCGATCAAGGAAGCGAACGTGCTCGGCATCCCGGTCGTCGCCATCCTCGATTCCAACGTCAGCCCGCAGGGCATCGCATTCCCGGTCCCCGGCAATGACGACGCCAGCCGCGCCATCCGCCTCTATTGCGATGCGATCGCCGAGGCGATTCTGGCGGGCAAGCAGGGCGGCGCGGCCTCGCGCGGCGAAGACATCGGCGCCCGGGATGAGCCGCCGGCGGAAGCCGCGCTTGCGGAGCCGGCCGCCGAGCCGACCGCGGCATGATTTTCTCCCTTCCCGCATGCGGGAGGGGATCGAGGGACGGGCACGATCAGACGATCGGGCCTGTCCGCCTCAGCCCTCCCGCACACGCGGGAGGGGAGGAAGTTCAAAAGGATGGAAGACATGGCTGAGATCACTGCCGCGGCCGTCAAGGAGCTGCGCGAGCGCACCGGCGCGGGCATGATGGATTGCAAGAAGGCGCTGGCCGAGACCGGCGGCGACATGGAAGCCGCGATCGACTGGTTGCGCACCAAGGGCCTCGCCGCCGCGGCCAAGAAGGCCGGCCGCACCGCCGCGGAAGGCCTGATCGGCGTGAGCGTCGAGGGCACGATGGGCGCCGTCGTCGAAGTGAATTCGGAAACCGACTTCGTCGCCAAGAACGAACAGTTCCAGGCGTTCGTCCGCAACGTCGCCCAGCTGGCGCTGGCGACTGGCGACGATGTCGACGCGCTGGCCCAGGCGCAATATCCCGGCGGCGGCACCGTCGCCGAGGCGCTGACGAACAACATCGCCACGATCGGCGAGAACCAGTCGCTGCGGCGCGCCAGCCGGGTCGAGGTGAGCGACGGCGTGGTCGTATCCTATGTCCACAATTCCGCCGGTCCGGGCCTCGGCAAGATCGGCGTGCTGGTGGGGCTGGAAAGTGCCGCCGACAAGGGCGGTCTCGAAGCGCTCGGCAAGCAGCTGGCGATGCACATCGCCGCCGCCAACCCGCTGGCGCTGCGCGGTGAGGATCTCGATGCCGACCTCGTCGAGCGCGAGCGGGGAATCGCCACCGAAAAGGCGAAGGAATCGGGCAAGCCGGCAGAGATCGTCGAGAAGATGGTCGATGGCGCGATGGCCAAGTTCCGCAAGGAGAACGCGCTGCTGTCGCAGCTCTTCGTCATGGACAACAAGACCAAGGTCGAGGACGTGATCGCCGCCGAGGCGAAGACATTCGGCGCCGATGTCACGCTGAAGGCCTATGTGCGCTTCCAGCTCGGCGAGGGGATCGAGAAAAAGGTCGACGACTTCGCCGCCGAAGTCGCCGCCGTGTCCGGTGTCGGCCGGCCCGAGCCGGTCGCCTGAACGCCTTGGCAGGGTGGCGCGCGCTCTCTAAGGTGCGCGCCGCCCGCCCCTCCATGACCTGATCGGACCGCCGCGCCATGTCCCGCCCGCGCTTCAACCGCATCCTCTTGAAGCTGTCGGGCGAAGCCCTGATGGGCGACGGCCAGTTCGGCATCGATCCGGACGCCTGCGGTCGGCTGGCCGAGGAAGTGCGCGCCGCCAAGGAGGGGCACGAACTGTGCCTGGTGGTTGGCGGCGGCAATATCTTCCGGGGCCTGGCCGGCGCCGCCAAGGGCTTCGACCGGGCCAGCGCCGATTATATGGGGATGCTCGCGACGGTGATGAACGCGCTGGCGCTTCAGAATGCGCTGGAGAAGATCGGCGTCGATACGCGGGTGCTGTCCGCCATTCCGATGGCGACGATTTCCGAGCCCTATATCCGCCGCCGCGCCGTTCGCCACATGGAGAAGGGCAGGGTGGTGATCTTCGCCGCCGGCACCGGAAATCCCTTTTTCACCACCGATACGGCGGCCGCCCTGCGCGCCGCCGAAATGGGCTGCAACGCCCTGTTCAAGGGCACCAGCGTCGACGGCGTCTACGATGCGGACCCGAAACAGGTCGCCGATGCGAAGCGTTATGATGTAGTTACTTATAACAGAGTGTTGTCCGACAATCTTAAGGTGATGGACGCAACGGCCATCGCCCTTTGCCGGGACAACGCCATTCCGATCGTCGTCTTCAACGTCCGCCAGCAGGGCAATCTGGCCCGGGTGCTGGCCGGCGACGGCGTGGCGACGATCGTCCAGAACGAGGGAGAGTGAGATGCCCGCCTATAGCAAGGACGATATCAAGCGGAGGATGCACGGCGCGGTCGAGGCGCTGCGGCACGATCTGGGCGGTCTTAGGACTGGCCGCGCCTCGACCGCCCTGCTCGATCCGATCCATGTCGAAGTCTATGGCGCCAATATGCCGCTCAACCAGGTGGCGACGGTTTCGGCGCCCGAGCCACGCCTGCTTTCGGTGCAGGTCTGGGACCGCTCCAACATTTCGGCGGTCGAAAAGGCGATCCGCAACGCGGGGCTGGGGATCAATCCGATCACCGACGGCCAGAATATTCGCCTGCCGATCCCCGATCTGACAGAGGAGCGGCGCAAGGAATTGTCCAAGCTCGCGCATCAATATGCGGAAAAGGCGAAGATCGCCGTCCGCAACGTTCGCCGCGACGGCATGGACGGGCTGAAAGCCGACGAGAAGAAAAAGGAAATCAGCGAGGACGAGCACAAGCGACTCGATGCCGAGGTACAGAAGCTCACCGACGACACCATCAAGGAGGTCGACGAGGTCCTGGCCGCCAAGGACAGGGAAATCCTGCAGAAGTGAGCGCCGCGCCGGCATCGGCCGGCCCGGAAACGGGCTCAGTTCCGCGTCATGTCGCCATCATCATGGACGGCAACGGACGCTGGGCCAAGGCGCGCGGGCTGCCGCGGGTTGCCGGTCATCGGGCCGGCGCGGAGGCCGCGCGAAAGGCGCTGCAGGCGGCAGGAGAGGCGGGGGTCGAATGCCTCACCCTCTACGCCTTCTCCTCGGAAAACTGGCGGCGGCCGAAAACCGAGATCGCCGACCTGACCGGGCTGCTCCGCTTCTATGTCCAGCGCGAGCTGGACAGCCTCCATCGCGAGGGCATCCGGCTGAAAGTGCTCGGCGATCATCGCGCCTTCGAAAGGGACGTCGCGCAGATGGTCGATGCGGCCATCGCGAGAACCGCCGGCAACAGCCGGATGACCCTCGCCATCGCGCTGAATTACGGAGCGAGGAACGAGCTGGTCGGCGCCGCGCGCCGGCTCGCCGAACGGGTCGCGGCCGGCGAGCTTCGGCCGGCTGACATTGACGAAGCCCGGCTCGAGGCGGCGCTCGATACCGGCGGCCTGCCGCCGCTGGACCTGCTGATCCGCACCTCGGGCGAACAACGGCTGTCCAACTTCCTGCTCTGGCAGGCGGCTTATGCCGAGCTGCTGTTCGTGGATACCTTGTGGCCTGATTTCGACGAGACAACGATGCGTTCCGCGCTTGCCGAATATGCGCGGCGCGAGCGCAGGTATGGCGGCCTGTGAGCGACGCCGAAGATCCGATCCCGCAATCCGATCTGCCGATCCGCTTCGCGATGGGCGTCCTGATGATCGGCGTCGCCCTGGTCGCGACGACCTTCGGCGGCTGGTGGTTCCGCGCCCTCGTGGCGGTCGCCGCCGGCCTCATGATCGTGGAATGGTCGGACATGCACCGGGTGCCGCGCCTCTGGGCATGGGTCACCGCGGCGCTGACCGTCGCCACGCTGATCGGCGCGGCGGAATATCTCTACGCGGTGGCGGAGCAGGTGGATGAGGTGCCCGATGATCTCACCGGCGCCCTGTTCGCTCCCAACCGGATCGGTTTCGCCGCCTTTGTCGCCCCGGCGCTGATCGCCGCCTTGCTGGCCCGCAGGATCGTCGTTGGCTGGGGCGTGCTCTATATCGGCGTCCCGGCCTTCGCCCTGCTCAGCCTGTCCTGGGTCTGGGAGACGATCGTGCTCTGGGTTTTCTTCGTGACCTGGGCGACCGACATTCTCGCTTATTTCGCCGGCCGGGCGATCGGCGGACCGAAGCTGGCGCCCAGGATTAGCCCCAACAAGACCTGGGCCGGGTTGATCGGCGGCATGATCGGGGCGGGGCTGGTCGGCTATGCGACCGCGACCTGGTTCGAAATGGAGCCGCTTTTCCTCTGGCTCGGCGCGCCGCTGGGTGCAATCGCCCAGGCTGGCGACCTCTATGAAAGCTGGGAGAAGCGCCGCGCCGGGATCAAGGATAGCGGCCGCATGCTGCCGGGCCATGGCGGCGTGCTCGACCGGCTTGACGGATTGCTCGCCGCCGCGCTGGCGACGACGTTGATCCTGATGGCGGGCTTCTGGACCGCCTGACGATGCGCAGCGTCACCATCCTCGGTGCCACCGGGTCGGTCGGGCGCTCGACCCTCGATCTGATCGAGCGCAATCGCGATCGGTTCGAGATTGTCGCCCTCACCGCCCGCAAGGACATCCATGGGCTGATCGAACTCGCGACGCGCTTCCGTCCAAGGCGGGCGGTGATCGGCGACGAGGTCCACCTTCCGCGGTTGCGCGATGCGCTTGCCGCGCACGGGATCGAAGTCGCGAGCGGAGAGGCGGCGATCGTCGAAGCGGCTGCCATGGGCGCGGACTGGACGATGGCGGCGATCGTCGGCACCGCGGGCCTGAAGCCGGTCATGCGTGCGATCGAAGGCAGCCGGACATTGGCGCTCGCGAACAAGGAATCGCTGGTATCGGCCGGCGCCCTGATGACCGAGGCGGCGACCCGCCATGGCGCGACGATCTTGCCGGTCGATTCCGAGCATAATGCGGTGTTCCAGTGTCTTGACGATCAGCGGCCCGAGGCGGTGCGCCGGATCGTCCTCACCGCGAGCGGCGGTCCGTTTCGTACCGCAAGCCGTGAGTCGATGGCGGCGGCGACGCCGGCCGAGGCGGTCGCTCATCCGAACTGGTCGATGGGGGCGAAGATCTCGGTCGATTCCGCGACCTTGATGAACAAGGGCCTTGAACTGATCGAGGCCTTCCATCTTTTCCCCGTCGCCCCCGGTCAGCTCGACGTGATCGTCCACCCGCAATCGGTGGTCCACAGCCTGGTCGAATATGTCGATGGGTCGGTGCTGGCCCAGCTCGGACCGGCGGACATGCGCGTGCCGATCGCGCATACCCTCGCCTGGCCGGAACGGATGGCGACGCCCTGCGCGCAGCTCGATCTCGTCGCGCTGTCGCGGCTGGATTTCGAAGCGCCGGACCTGGAGCGCTTTCCAGCGCTGAAGCTGGCGAAGGATGCCTTGGCCGCTGGCGACGGCGCGCCGGCCATCCTCAACGCGGCCAATGAGATAGCGGTCGCATCCTTTCTTGATCATCGGCTCGCTTTCCTCGATATCGCATCGTTGGTCGGCGACGTGCTGGCCGCTTTTTCGCCAGCGGCGCCCGCGTCGATCGATGCGGTGCTGGAGATCGACCGGGAGGCCAGGGACAGGGCCACCGATCTGCTAGGAAAGTTCGCGCATTGAGCAGCCCCGGTTTCCTTTTCACCGTCATCGCTTTCTTCATGGTGATCGGGCCGCTGATCTTCATCCATGAGCTCGGCCATTATTATGCGGGCCGCATGTTCGGCGTGAAGGCGGAAGCCTTCTCGATCGGCTTCGGGCGCGAGATTTTCGGCTGGACCGACAAGCGGGGCACCCGCTGGAAGGTCGGCTGGCTGCCGCTGGGCGGCTATGTCCGCTTTGCAGGCGACATGAACCCCGCCTCGCAGCCGAGCGAGGCGTGGCTGGCGCTGCCGGCCGAGGAGCGCAACCGGACCTTCCAGGCAAAGCCGGTATGGCAGCGCTTCATCATCGTCGCCGCTGGCCCGGCGGTGAATTTCCTGTTCGCGATCCTCGTCTTCATCGTCCTGTTCGCGAGCTACGGCCAGCTGCGGACGCCGCCGGTTGCGGCGGCGATCAGCCAGGGGAGCGCCGCGCAGGCGGCGGGCTTCCAGCCGGGTGACCGGGTGCTCAGGATCGACGGCCGCGAAATCGGCCGCTTCGAGGATATGATCACTTATATCGCGATCCGGCCTGGCCAGCCGATGCGTTTCGATATCGATCGCGCCGGCCAGCCCCTGACGCTCAACGTGACACCGCGGGTGGATGTCCGGCGCGACCGGTTCGGCAACGAGGCGCGGATCGGCATGGTCGGCCTGGCGCGCCCGCCGGCGGAAGTGGTCAGCCTCCCGGCGCACCGGATCGTCGGCGCCGCGTTCGCCGAAACCGGCGAGACGGTAAGAACGATGGTGACGACCCTCGGCCAGCTGATCCGGGGGCAGAGATCGCTGCAGGAAATGGGCGGGCCGCTCAAGATTGCCCAGTTTTCCGGCCAGCAGGCGAGCCTCGGCTGGCTTTATTTCATTCAGTTCATGGTGCTGATCTCAATTAATCTGGGATTCATCAACCTCTTGCCAATCCCGATGCTCGATGGCGGACACCTGCTGTTTTACACGATCGAGGGAGTGAGGCGGAAGCCGCTTAACCCGGCGGCCCAGGAATGGGCGTTCAGGACCGGACTGGCGGTGTTGCTGGCGTTGATGATCTTCGTCACCTTCAACGACTTGGCCTCTTTTGGCGTCTTCACCCGGCTTGGCGGCTTGATCGGTTGACCATGATCGGGCAGGGCGGAGCCGACAGGGAGCATGGCCGGCCGAAAGCGCCGGCCCTTCACTATAAAGGGCGTTCAGCGTGACGGCGATTGAGACATTTCCGAAGGGCCGCCGTTTGTGTGCGGCGCTCCTCGTCGGGACGGTGCTGGGGGGCCTCGCAAGCCCCGCTTTCGCTCAGGACCAGCAGGCGCCGGCCCAGCCCGCGGCGCAGGTCACGCCTCCCCCGCCTGCGCCGGCCCGGACCATCCGCACGATCACGGTCAGCGGCAATCAGCGACTGGAGCCGGCAACCGTCCTTTCCTACACCTCGCTCCGCCCCGGCGAGCCCTATGATCAGGAGCGGCTCGATGCGGCGTTGCGGGATCTTTACGCCACCGAGCTGTTCGCCGATGTCACGATCGCCGGCGCCGATACCGGCGATCTCGTCGTCCAGGTGCGCGAGAATCCGGTCATCAACCGCATCATCCTCGAGGGCAATCGCCGGCTGAAGGACGACAAGATCCAGCCGGAGATCCGCCTTGCACCGCGCCAGATCTTCACCCGCAGCCGGGCCCGCGCCGACGTCGCCCGGATCATAGAGCTCTATCGCCGCCAGGGACGCTACGCCGCCCGGGTCGAGCCGCAGATCGTCCGCCTCGACCAGAACCGCGTCGACGTCGTGTTCGAAATCAGCGAAGGCCCGCGTTCGCGCGTCCGCCAGATCAATATCATCGGCAACGAGCGGTTCCGCGACGGTCAGCTGATCGGCGAGATGGCGACCCGCGAGGTGTCGTGGAACCCGCTGCAGGGCAATACCACTTACGATCCGGATCGCCTCGCCTTCGATCAGCAGAAGCTGAGGCAATTCTACCTCACCCAGGGCTATGCCGATTTCCGCGTCGTTTCGGCGGTCGCCGAGCTCACGCCGGACCGGCGCGACTTCATCATCACCTATGTGATCGAGGAAGGCGAACGCTATCGCTTCGGCAATGTCGGCGTGGAAAGCGACATTCGCGATTTCAGCGCCGAAGCGCTGCGGGCCCGGCTGCCGATGCGCACCGGCGACTGGTATAATGCCCGCCAGGTCGAGGATTCGGTCACCAGCCTCAACGAGCTGGCCGGCCTGTTCGGCTATGCCTTCTCGGACGTCCGTCCGCAGTTCACGCGCAACCGCGAACAGCTCACGATGGACGTGGTGTTCCGGGTTGCGGAAACGCCGCGCGTCTATGTCGAGCGGATCGACATTCAGGGCAACACCAACACCCGCGACGAGGTGATCCGGCGCGAATTCCGCCTCGCCGAGGGCGACGCCTTCAACAATGTCCGCGTCCGCCGCTCGCGCGACCGCATCCAGTCGCTTGGTTTCTTCCAGGACAATCTGGAAATTCGCCAGGAACAGGGATCGGCACCGGACCGGGTCGTGCTCGGCGTCGACATTCAGGAGCGGGCGACCGGCGAATTGCAATTGTCGGCCGGTTTCTCGAGCCTCGAGCGGTTCCTGCTCAGCCTGTCGATCCGCCAGCGCAATTTCCGGGGCCGCGGGCAGGAGCTCCGCGCCGGCGTCAACTGGTCGACCTATTCGCAGTCGGTGGAGTTGGGCTTCACCGAGCCTTATCTGTTCGATCGCAACATCGCCGTCGGCTTCGATCTGTTCCGCCGCGACTATAACAGCTTCAATTTCATCGGTGGCCAGCGCGAGACCACCTATGAGCAGGTGACCACGGGCGGCCAGATTCGTCTGGGCGTCCCGCTAACCGAGAACATCTCCCTCGCCCTGCGCTACGGCCTCACTTATGATGAGATCAGCCTCGCACAGGACCTCTATTTCACCGATCCGGACGGCGCGGGGCCGCTGCCGCCTGCTTGCGATCCGCTGATCGCCGGCCGTTATCTGTGCGACTCGCTCGGCAACCGGCTGACGTCATCGGCCGGCTATTCCATCCTCTACAGCACGCTCAACAACTCGATCCGCCCGACAAACGGCCTGCGGCTTCTGCTGAGCCAGGATTTCGCCGGCCTCGGCGGCGACGTTCGCTATCTGCGGACCCGGCTCAGCGGTGCCCGATACTGGAATCTCGGCCGGAACTTCATCTTCTCGATCTCGGCCGAGGGCGGCTACATCCACAGCTTCGAAGATGGCACGCCGACCATCGATCCGGTCCGCCTGACCGATCGCTTCTTCCTCGGCAGTCCGCAGATCCGCGGCTTCGATATCCGCGGCGTCGGCCCGCGCGTGCAGCGCATACCCTATGAGGTCGAGCGCGACGCCAACGGCGTCCCGACCAGCTTCGCGCTCACCACCAATCAGGATCTGATCTCGGACGACGCGATCGGCGGCCGGGCCTATTATCTGGCGCGCGCCGAAATCGAGATCCCGCTTGGCGCGTCGGTGCGAGACCTTGGCCTGCGCCCGTCTGTCTTCGTCGATGTCGGCGCGGTGTTCGGCGTCCGCCGTCCATCGCTCATCGATGTCGATCCGAACAATCCGTTGGCGCAGAATCAGTGTACGACGGATGCCGGCGTGAACACGCTGCGCTTTGGGGTCTGCCTCGACGGCGAGACGCTGACCCGCGGCGCGATCACGCCGTTCCGCGAGGTCTTCCTCGGCAATTCGCCGCAGCCGCGCCTGTCGGTCGGCTTCGGCGTGAACTGGAATTCGCCCTTCGGCCCGTTCCGCATCGACATCGCGCGCGCTCTCCTTTCGGAGCCGGGTGATGACACCAAGCTCTTCACCTTCAACGTAGGAACCGCATTCTGATGACCAGATTCTCGCTTGCCGCCAGTGCCGCCGCGCTGGCCTTCATTCCCGTCGCCGCCCAGGCGCAGAACCTCACCCCCGCGGTGATCGCGGTCGTCGATACCGACCGCATCGTCCAGTCCTGCACCGTCTGTGCCGCGGCCAACACGCAATTGCAGGCGCAGGTGACGCAGCTCCAGCAGCGCGCCCAGGCGCT
>JBFWUJ010000001.1:79614-87430 GCA_050247295.1 Sphingomonas sp.
ATCATGCCCGGCGTGCTCATCGTCGAGGCGCTGGCCCAGGCGGCGGGAATCCTCGCGGTGGAATCGCTCGGCCTCTCCGGCTCCGGCAAGCTGGTCTATTTCATGGCGATCGACGGGGCGAAGTTCCGCGCCCCGGTGGAGCCCGGAATCCTGCTGCGGCTGGAAGCCGAGTTCGTCCAGAAGCGGGCGAGCGTCTGCAAGTTCGCCGGCAAGGCCTATGTCGGCGATCGGCTCGCTGCCCAGGCCGACTTCACGGCGATGATCGCGGACCCGCCTCAGGCTTGATCGCCGGTGCCCAGCCGCCATCGGCACGGGCGATCCCGAACACGCGCGCCAGCGTTGCGTCGTCCAGGCCCTCGCCGGCGATCCGGCCGCCATCCATCACCAGGACGCGGTCGGCATAACGCTCCGCCGCGTCGAGATCGTGGATCGCGATCAGCGCGCAGCGTCCGGCCGTCCGCAGCTCGGCGCGGACCAGTTCCATCACCTTGATCCGCCAGAGGGGATCGAGATTGGCGGTCGGCTCGTCGAGCAGCAGCAGCTTCGGCCGCGGCGCCAGCGCGCGGGCGATCATCACCCGGCTGCGCTCGCCGGTCGAAAGGCTGTCGATGCGACGATCGAGCAGCGGCTCCAGTTCGAGCTCCGGCAGGTCGCGCCCGCCGCCGCCGAGCGCGATCAGGTCGCGCGCCTGCAATGGCCAGCGGGCCTCCCGGCCCGCCGGCAGGAACGTCAGCAGGCGGCTGCGCCGCGCCGGGCCGACGCGGCGAGGATCCTCGCCGTCCAGTATCATCGCTCCCGGCGTGCCGCCGATGCCGGCCAGCGCATGGAGCAGGCTGGTCTTGCCGCCGCCATTCGGGCCGACGAGGCAGACGAGGGCGCCGGGGGCGATGTCCAGCCCGGCATCATGCAGCCGCTGCGGCAGCGACAGTCCGGAGGCGCTCAGCATCAGCCCTGCACCCGCCAGCGCATATGCACGACCAGCCACAGGAAGAATGGCGCCCCGACCAGCGCGGTGACGACGCCGATCGGCAGCGTCCGCCCGAGCGGCGCGAGCCGGGTGACGAGATCGGCGACGGTGAGCAGCAGCGCGCCGATCAGCGCCGCCGGCAGGATGGCCCGGCCGGGATGGCCGCGGGTCAGCCGCCGGGCGAAGATCGGCGCGACGAGGCCGATGAAGCCGATCGCGCCGCAGATCGCTACACAGGCGCCGACGCCGAGCGCCGTCAGGCAGACGATCTGGAGCCGCAGCGGCGCGACGTCATGGCCCATCGACTGCGCCACCTCTTCGCCAAGCGCCAGGCTGTCGAGCGGGCGAACGAGGCGCAGCAGCAACGCGATGGCGATCAAGGCGGGCATGGCGGCGAACGCGGTTTGACTTAGGCTGCGATCGATCAGCGATCCCATCAGCCAGTCATAGGCATCGTAAAAGGCGAAGGGTGACGGGGCGAGCGCCAGGGCCAGCGTGGTCAGCGCGCCGGCCAGCGCGCTGATCGCGAGCCCGGCGAGGAGCAGTGTCGCGGTCTCGGCACGCGGACCGGCGAGGGCGAGCAGCAGGCCAAGCGCGGCCAAAGCCCCGGCCACCGATCCGATCGACAGCGCCAGCGGCGCCGAAAAGCCGAACAGATAGGCGGTGACGACGGCGCCCAGCGCCGCGCCGCTGGTCGTGCCGGTCAGATCGGGGGAGGCGAGGGGGTTGGCGAACAGCGCCTGCACCGCTGCCCCAGCCGCACCGAGCATCGCGCCGTAGACCAATGCCAGCGCCGCCCGTGGCAGCCGCAATTCGGTCAGGACGTCACGCCCCAGCACGGCATCCTCGCGCCAGAGCGCGGCGAGATCGCCCCAGGGGAGGATGAGCGACGTCGCCGCCGCCAGCGCGAGCATCGCACAGAGCAGGAGGGCGGCACGGACGCTCACGGCGCCATCTCCCGCCGCAATCGCAGCACCTCGCCGATCAGCAGCGGCCCCATGCAGGTCCACAGCCGGCCGTCGGTCGCGATCGTCCGCCCCGCGCGCGCCCGGCTCGCCGCCGGATGCGACAGCCAACGCTGGCCGGATGAATATTGGCCCTGTCGATAGTCGCTGCGCAGCAGCACATCCGGCGGCCGCGCGATCAGCGTCTCCAGACCGACGCGGTCGCCGCGCATCGGGCGCTGGCGAAGGCCGGCGAGCGCCATCCATTGGGCTTCGAGCCCGTCCGCCGCCACCGTCCGTCCGCCGCCGCCAAGCCAGATGGTGTCCGTTTGCCGGACCGGCGCATGGGCGCGAAGCGCCGCCAGGCCGCGCAGCACGAACGCGCCGCGATCCTCGCGTCCCAGCGCCGATGCCACGCGCCGAATGCTCGCTGCGACGTCGTCGAGATTGGCCGCGAAGGGCAGATCGACCACATTCATGCCCAGCCTCGCGGCAAGCCGCGTGCGGTCCCGCGCGCCGCCGCCCATCGTCAGCACCAGGTCGGGCCGGTGGCGCGCCGCGGAAAGCAGGCTGCCGTCATTGCGGGCATGGCGTCGCGCCTCGCGCCAGAGGGGCGTTTCCGCCGGATCCTGGGCGAGGTGAGTCACCGAAATGATCTGGTCCGGTTCGGCGAGCAGCAACAGCAACTCGTCGGTGCACAGGTTGAGCGACGCCACCCGCCGCGGCTGCGCGTCGGCAGGCGCGGAGAGCGCGATGCTAGCGGCCAAGAGCGACGCGAAGACCCGCATGAACCGTCCGTCCCGGCGTGTTATATCCGACCACGTCCTGATAGTCGGTGTCGAACCCGTTCTCGACCCGCGCGAAAATCTCGAGGTCCGGTAGCAGCCGATAGGCGATCCGCGCCGAGGCGAGCACATAAGCGTCGAGCGTCACGGTCGCCGCCGGGAAAAGATCGAAATCGCTGTCCTGTCGCCGGCCGACATAAGCGAGGCTCATGCTCCAGTCGAAGCGGCCCGCCGATCCGAAGCCGGCGAGATTGGCGCTGTGCCGGGGCCGGCGCACCTCGCGGACCAGAACAGCGCCGGCAACTGTCTGCTGGTCGGCGTCCAGATACGTGTAATTGGCCGAAAGCATCAGCCAGTCGGCATGGCGATAGGCAGCCTCCAGCTCGATCCCGTCGCGGCGGCTGCGGCCGTCGGCATTGCGGGTGCTGGACAGGAAGGTATTCGGGTCGAAGACGTCGACGATCTCGTTGCGGAGGCGATGGGAGAAGCCGGTGACGCCGAGACTCCATCGGTTGCCCGACCAGCGCAGCCCGGCCTCCCAGCCGCGCGACCTCTCCGGCGTCAGGTTCGGATTGCCGGCGAAGGAGCCGGGAAAGAAGCCGAACAGATCGAAGAAGGTCGGCTGGGCGACCCCCTCGCCATAGGACGCATGCAGAGCAAAGCCGCCGCCCGGGCGTAGAAGCACCGAGGCGCGAAGGGTGGTCGCATCGGCGAAGGCGCTGAAATCGTCGTGACGAAGGGCGACATCGGTGACGATCGCCTCGCTCCACTCCGCCCGCCATTCGCCGACGAAGGCGGTGAGCCGGCGCGAGCGGTCCTGGTTGGTGGCCCCGCCGAAACTGGTGTCGCGTGCGGTGAAGCCCTCGCCATGATGCTCGATGGCGGCGATCAACTGATGGCCGCCGAAGCGCCGCGCGACCTGGCCGCTCATTGTCAGCCGGTCGCCGGCGGTGCGATTGAGGGGCGCATCGACCAGGAAGTTTCGGTTGACGCTGTCGAGATAGGCGGCGTCGGCGCGCACCGCCCAGTCGGCCCACGTGCCGCTGAACCAGAGCCTTCCGGCGGTGAGCCGGTTTTCCGTCCGGTCGAATGTATCGGCGCGCAGGAAGGTGAGGGGGTCGGTGCCGTCATAAGCGCTGTCGGCCGCGATATGATGGCCGACCGCGCCGATGCGGATCGCCGCCGACGGTCGCGCTTCGATCCTGAGGCTTGCGGTGCGGTTGTCGAAGCCGTCCCGCTCGCCGCCGGCGCCGAAGGAGTCGATCCCGTCGCTGCGCAGCCAGCCGGCTGACGCAGTGACGCCAATGACGTTCGAACCGAAGGCGGCGCGGCCGAACAGTCGCGCACTGTCAAGGCTGCCATATTCGGCGAGCCCCTCGATGCCGCGCGCGGCGAACGGATCGGCGGTTTCCGCCGCCACCACGCCGCCGAGCGCCTCGCTGCCCCACAAGGCCGATTGCGGCCCGCGCACGATCTCCAGCCGGCTGAGCGAATCCGTCGTCAGCAGTTCGAAGCGCGCCTCGTTGCCGGCCGCCGGATCGTTGAAACGGATGCCGTCGAGAAAGACGAGCGTGTGGCTGGCCTCGGCGCCGCGGATGCGAACCTGGGTCTGGGTGCCGCGCGGGCCCGTCGTCCCGACGGTCAGCCCGGGCGACAGGCGCAGGACGTCGGCGGCCGCGGGCAGCGCCAGCGCGCCGAGCGCCCGCTCGTCGAACAGGCTGGTCGAGGCGCCGGTCTCGTCGGCCACGACCGGGGTGCGCGCGGCCGTGACGACGATGGATTCGGAGCCGCCGGCCTGAACCGCGGCGATCAGGAGAAAGGAAAGTGACATGGGAACCTCCGCAAACGACATTCACGATGCCGTCTCGGAGGAACCGCGCGGACCCGGGGAGCCGTGCGGCGCCACGCGCTGACGGCTGGTCCCGGCCGGGCGCGGACGACGGCGAAGGCAGGTCTCCTGGCTCGCGGCTCGGATGCCTCATCGTCCTTTGCGGACGGAAGGCTCGCCGCTTACAGTTGCGGGCACAGCGCCGGTTTCGCACCGGCTTCCCTTTTCACCGCCGTTTGACCGGCGGCACCTTCGCGGGGGACGCGCTAGGCGCCGGCGGTGCGCCTTGTCAATCGGCGCCGCCGTCGTTAAGGCGCGCCTTCACTTTTCCCTCCAGGCTGGTCGGAACCAGCCCCATATCCGGAAAGCAGAGACAATGAAGGCCGATACCCATCCCGCTTATCACATGATCAAGGTGCAGATGACCGACGGCACCGTGTACGAAACCCGCTCCACCTGGGGCAAGGAAGGCGACACGCTGGCGCTCGAGATCGATCCCACCTCGCACCCGGCCTGGACCGGCGGCAACCAGAAGCTGCTCGATTCGGGTGGCCAGGTCGCGCGCTTCAACAAGCGTTTCGGCGGCCTCACGCTCGGCAAGAAGTAATCGTCCCATGACGGCGGCGCCGGTCATCGAGACGGCGCGGCTGACCCTGCGTCCGTTCCGCGCCGGCGACGTGGAAGGGCAGGCGGCGATGATGGGCGATCCGATTGTCACCCGGCATCTGGGCGGCCAGCCGTTCGCGCGCGAGGACGCGTGGCGCAAGCTCGCCTGCGGCGCCGGCATGTGGGACCTGTTCGGCTACGGCTATTGGGCGGTCGAGCAGCGGGACGGCAAGCGGTTCATCGGCCAGGTCGGCTTCGCCGACTTCAAGCGGGCCATGACGCCATCGATCGAAGGCTTGCCCGAAATGGGCTGGCTGTTCGCCGCCGACACGTTCGGCCGCGGCTATGCGACGGAGGCGGTGAACGCCGGGCTCGCGTGGATCGACGCGGCGCTGGCGCCGGCCGAGATCGTCGCGATCATCGACTGCGACAATGGCGCATCGATCCGGGTGGCGGAGAAAGCGGGCTTCGCGGCGCGCGAGACCGCGCGCTATCGCGACGAACCGATCCTGCTGTTCAGGCGACGCTAGCGCCGGCTCAGCGCCTGCCACTGCTCCGCAGTGAGGCAGCGGCGGGTACGCCCGCGGATCAGCGAACCGACATCCGAATCCTGGACCCAGCGGCAGACCAGGCGATCGTTCTTTTCATCGCTCTTCGAGGCAACGGACTGATTCTCCCCCTGGGGGTTGCCCTCCGGCTGCGCAATGGCGGCGGTGGCGGCGATCAGGAACGCGGCAGCGGGGACAAAAAGGGTCTTCACGCCAAGCTACTCCTCAGGAAACGATGGATCGGAAGGCGGCCATGCCGACACTTCCAGAGTTTTCGGTAAATCATTCTGGATCGACGCGCAAGCATCTGTGCGCGCAGCCCTTTCGCGCTGTTCAGAAGGCCGCGATACCGGTGATCGCACGGCCGAGGATCAGCGCGTGGACGTCGTGCGTGCCTTCATAGGTGTTCACCGTCTCCAGGTTGGCGGCGTGCCGCATCACCGGGAATTCGGCCGAGATGCCGTTGCCGCCGTGCATGTCGCGGGCGACCCGGGCGATCGCCAGCGCCTTGCCGCAATTGTTGCGCTTGATCAGGCTGATCGTCTCCGGGATCAGCACCCCTTCATCGAGCCGCCGGCCGACCCGCAGCACCGCCTGCAGGCCCAACGTGATCTCGGTGACCATATCGGCGAGCTTCAGTTGCACGAGCTGGGTGGCGGCGAGCGGGCGGCCGAACTGCTTGCGCTCGAGCGTGTAGCCGCGGGCGGCATGATAGCAAGCCTCGGCCGCGCCCATCGCGCCCCAGCCGATCCCGTAGCGGGCCCGGTTGAGACAGCCGAAGGGCCCCGCCAGGCCGCTTGCACCGGGCAGCAGATTTTCCTCCGGCACCTCCACCCCGTCCATCACGATCTCGCCGGTGATCGAGGCGCGCAGCGAGAGCTTGCCGTGGATCTTCGGCGCACTGAGGCCGGCCATGCCCTTTTCAAGGACGAAGCCCTTGATCCGGCCTTCATGCTCGTCCGATTTCGCCCAGACGACGAAGACGTCGGCGATCGGCGAATTGGTGATCCACATCTTCGATCCCGACAGCCGATAGCCGCCGTCGATCTTCTGCGCCCGGGTCCGCATCGAGCCGGGATCGGAGCCCGCGTCGGGCTCGGTAAGGCCGAAGCAGCCGACCCATTCGCCGCTGGCCAGCTTCGGCAGATATTTGTGCCGCTGCGCCTCGGTTCCATAGGCGTTGATCGGGTGCATCACGAGCGAGGATTGCACCGACATCGCGGAGCGGTAGCCCGAATCCACCCGCTCGACGGCGCGGGCGATCAGCCCGTAGCTCACATAATTGAGCCCGGCGCCGCCATATTCCGGCGCGATCGTCGCCCCGAGCAGGCCGAGGCCGCCCAGCTCGTTCATGATCTCCCGATCGAAACGCTCGTCGAGATAGGCCCCCTGGACGCGGGGCAGCAGCTTCGCCTGGGCGAAATTCTCCGCCGTGTCGCGGACCATCCGCTCTTCGTCGGAAAGCTGATCATCGAGGGCGAAGGGATCGGCCCAGTC
Organism: Sphingomonas sp.; assembly: GCA_050247295.1. Lineage (GTDB taxonomy): Bacteria > Pseudomonadota > Alphaproteobacteria > Sphingomonadales > Sphingomonadaceae > Allosphingosinicella. The sequence continues at coordinate 86,790 of JBFWUJ010000001.1, forward strand.
GAAGGGCAGGGGCTTGGGATCGGCCATGGAGAAATCCTGATTTTCGGGTGTCGCGGCTCCGCCTAGCCGCTCGCCGACGCGGCGAAAAGGCCGATTTCCCCGCGCAAATCCGCCAAAGGTCGCGAAAGCCCGCGGGTGAGGCGCCATAATCGTGACCTTTGCCCCCGGTTTTCCAGATAATCGAGACCGTTGCGAGATGACGTTGAAAGACATCGGCGGCATCGAGGAGGATCATCCTGTCACAGCGGGACGATCCGGGGTCCGCGCCCGGTTCGCCGAGCCTTCATCCGGGCCCTAAGGTCCTGCCGCGCGCCGCCCCAAATCTCGCGCCGCGCATCGTTCGCTTCCCTCATCAGACGCTCGGCCTTCGCCCGCTCTTCCCGCTGACGATCGAGAGCCCGCACATCGCGCCGATGTTCGGCCCGCATCTGGCGGCGATGGAAATCGTCCGGCCGGTCACGATCGCCCAGCAGGGCGAGCGCCAGCCGATCGAAATAGCGATATTCCATCCGCACGATCCGGCCGCGGCGAACGATCGGCACCCAGGAGCCGTGCTGGGCGCGATCGATCACATTGTCGATGGTGCGGGCCCGGCCGATATCGGCCGCTTCGTCCCAGGCACGGGCGAAATCGATCCCGCC
>JBFWUJ010000002.1:0-32052 GCA_050247295.1 Sphingomonas sp.
CGTCAGGTCGAGGGAAAGATCGGCCAGCTGACCGGCATCGATCCGGCGCTCGGCGAAACGATTCAGGGCCAGCGCTACGGGGTCGGCCAGCAGTTCAAGCCGCATCACGATTTCTTCTACAGCGACCAGGCTTATTGGGAGGCCATGGAAGCGAGCGGCGGCCAGCGCACCTGGACCGCGATGATCTTCCTGAACACACCGGAGGAAGGCGGCCAGACCGCCTTTCCGGCGGCCGGCGTGAAGGTGACGCCGCGCCCCGGCAATCTCCTTGCATGGAACAATATGGACCCGGAGGGCCAGCCCAACCTCCATTCGCTGCACCAGGGCATGCCGGTCCTGGCGGGCGCGAAATATGTCATCACCAAATGGTATCGGGAGCGACCGTGGAGCTACTCGTCGATCGTCACCTATTAGAGATCGACGAATCCGATTGCCGACTCCATCCGACTGTCTTATGGCGGCGACACACCTCGGAGGGGATCCATACGCCATGACGTTTCGCGCCGCCTTGTTCGCCGCCACCGCCCTGCTTGCCGCGCCCGCATTCGCACAACCCGCCACGCCCGCTCAGCCCGCGGCCCAGGCGCCGGCGCAGCCGGAGCGCAATGAGGCCGGGCGACAATTGCATCAGCTGTTCGCCGAGAGCGATGAGGCGAGCCTGCGGCGCAATCCGCTGCAGGCCATGTTCCGCGGCGACTTCCGCTATGCCGACCGGCTCGGCGATTTCGGCTCGGACGCCTATTTTGACGCCGAGCGGGCGGCCGCCCAGGCCGATCTTGCCGCGCTGCGCCGGATCGACCGCGCCGCGCTGACCGCCAATGACAGGATCGCCTACGACGTCTTCCTGTATCAGCGCGAAGACGCGCTGGCGGATCTGACACCGGAAATGCTGGCGCTGAACGCGGTCCGGCCGATCAACCATTTTACCGGCTTCCACACCTTCTACCCCGTATTCGCGTCCGGCCGCAGCGCGGCGCCGTTCCGCAACGTCCAGGACTATGACAACAATGTCGCCAGGCATCGCCAGTTCGTCGAGGCGGTCGATCGGGCCATCATGCGCTTCCGCCAGGGCCTCGCCTCCGGGGTCGTCGAGACGCAGCTCACCATCCGCAACGTCATCGGCCAGCTCGACACCCAGCTCGCCACTGCCCCCGACCAATCGCCTTATGCCGGGCCGTTGCAGAACTTTCCGGAAGCGGTGCCGGAGGCGGAACGGGCCAGGCTCAGGACCGAGCTGATCGCCGTCATCCGTGACAACATCTATCCCGCCTATCGCCGGCTGCGCGAATTCCTGCAGAACGAATATCTGCCTCGCGCCCGCGAAGGCGTCGGCCTCGTCCACATGCGCGGCGGCGACCGGGTCTATGCCCGCAGGGTGCGCGACAACACGACCCTCGATATGACGGCGCAGCAGGTGCACGACATCGGCCTTTCCGAAGTCGCGCGTATCCGTGGCGAGATGGACGCGATCCGCCGCCGGGTGAATTTCAACGGCACGCTGGCGCAGTTCTTCGAGCATCTGCGGACCGATAGCCAGTTCGAGCCGGCCAGCCGCGAATGGATGCGCAATCGTTATTACGAGATCGGCCGCATGGTCGATCAGCGGATCGGCCAGTTCTTCTCAACGCTGCCCCGCGCCCGGCTGGAAATCCGCGAGGTTGAGGCCTTCCGCGAGCGCAACGAAGCGGGCGGCTCATACCAGGACGGGACCGCCGACGGCTCGCGGCCCGGCGTCTTCTATTACAATGCCTATGATCTGCCCTCGCGGCGGACATACGGCATGGAGACGCTCTACCTGCACGAGGGGGCACCGGGCCACCATTTCCAGATCATGCTGGCGGCGGAGAATACGGAGCTGCCGAACTTCATGCGCTTCGGCGGCAACACCGCCTTCGTCGAGGGCTGGGCGCTCTATGCCGAAACATTGTGGGACGAGCTCGGAATGGAGACCGACCCCTATCAGCGTTTCGGCGGCCTCAATGACGAGATGCTGCGGGCGATGCGCCTGGTGGTCGACACCGGAATCCACGCCCAAGGCTGGACCCGGGATCGGGCGATCGAATATATGCTGGCCAACAGCGGCATGAGCCGGACCGAGGTGGTTTCCGAGGTCGAGCGCTACATCGCCATTCCCGGCCAGGCGCTCGCCTACAAGATCGGCCAGATGACGATCCTTCGCCTGCGCGCCGAAGCCGAGCAGGCGCTCGGGTCCCGCTTCGACCTGCGCGAATTTCATGCGCAGGTGCTGATGAGCGGTTCGCTGCCGCTGCCGGTGCTGGAGCGCAAGATCAACGATTGGATCGCCACCCGCCGGGCGGGCTGACCGACTCCGACAACAGTTGGGGCCGACGCCGTTTCCGGCGCCGGCCCCTCCCTCGTTACGCGACGCGAGGGATCACTAGCGGGAACAGGAAGCCCGGCGAGGATACGCTTCGCCGGCCTCGGTTCCTGTTATGGCCGGCGCCGATTGAGCGGGCGCTGAACGTCCATGTTATCCGCCGTTCATCCTCGCGTCTCAAAACGTGAACGGGTTGAACCGATACCGGCGCGCGCCAGCGCGCCGGACTGGGACTCGCTTCCGCGCCCGAAACGAACGATGATGGCATGGATATCGCGGGAGGTGATTATGGCCGGCTATGCGGTGACGCTGACGACGCGCTACGATGGGATGGTGGTCGCCACTTTCCCGGACCTGCCTGGGGTCAGCGCGCTCGGCGCGGACGACGAGGATGCGCGGCAGGAGGCGCGTCGCGCCCTGCAGGATGCGCTATCGGCTTATGCACGGGATGGGGTGGAGCCGCCGGCGGCCCTGGCGGCGGGCGCGACGATCGAGATCGCGCCGGTCCTGGCCTGAACGGTTTCAGCGGCTTTCGGCGAGCCAGGCGGTCAGCAGATAGAGAAGGATCGCGACCGGCCCAAGAATGAAGAGGGTTGCGAGAACCGCGCCGATGCGGATCAAGAGCGCGTCCCAGCCGGTCGCGCGGGCAAGACCGGCGCAAACGCCGGCGAGCTTGGCGTTCGGTTTGTCGAGGGCGTAATGGGTGGTCATCTCATTTGGTCCTGGTTGAAAAGGGGTCGGGAGGACCCGGCCGGTCTCAGATGACCGGAACCGGGCCCACCGCGGCGCTGATGAAGAGGCTGCTGGCGACCAGCGCGCCGACCATCGAAACAAGCAGCTGCTGAAGGTTCAAAGACATCGTCATTTTTCATCTCCTTGTCGATCACCGGACCATCCGGCGATCATGCAAGGAGCTAAGCAGCCACCGTGCCAACTGACAAAAAGGACGGAAATACGCCATTTTTTGGACTTGCGCAAAAACCAGTGGCACTGGTCGGCGCCATGAAACGGCGCGTTTCACCAACTCTTGGCCGCGAAATGTCCGGCGAGGTGTCCGCAACCGGACAATCCGCGAAGTCAGATCTCTTCTGACGCCATGGCCGTCCGCGCGGCAACCAGATGATTGGCGAGCAGGGCGCCGATCAGCGGGGCGAGGACGGCCACCACCTGCAACCAGCCGGGCATCGGCAGGATCATCACGGTGAGAATGACGTAGAGCACGAACAGGCCGCCGACCGTCCAGGCGGCCCAGCCGGCGCCGGAGATTTTCTTCGCCACGCCGGCCCCGGCGAACGCGCCGCCAAACCAGGAAGCGATGATTGCGATTTTCGCGCCCAGCGGCAGCGATGTGAAAGCGGCCGCCACCTGCTCGGCGGTGATCGCATCCATCCGGGTCGTCGCCGGGAAGATCATGCCCCCGACATAAGCGATGACGATCATCGCGGCGAAACCCGCCACGATGCCGGCAATGATGGCAAGCAGACCTCGCATGGCAAATCCCCTGTCGAGCGGTGGCGAGAATAAGCGGGCGCGAAGAGCCGGTCTAGCCGTTGACGATGGTGCCGCCATTGGGATGGAGGACCTGGCCGGACATATATCGGCTGTCCTCGCAGGCGAGGAACAGGAAGCTCGGCGCGACCTCGTTCGGCTGCCCCGGCCGGCCCATCGGCGTGCTTTCGCCAAAATGCTCCATCTTCTCCGGGGTCGAACCGCCGCAGGGATTGAGCGGAGTCCAGATCGGGCCCGGCGCGACCGCGTTGACGCGGATTTCATCGCCGACCAGATTTTCGGACAACGATCGGGTGAACGCGGTGATCGCGCCCTTCGTCGCGCTATAGTCGAGCAATTCCTTCGACCCCTGATAGGCGGTGATCGAGGTGCAGTTGACGATGGCGGAACCGGCCTTCAGGTGCGGACGCACCGCCTGGGTCAGGAAGAACATCGAGAAGATATTGGTCTGGAACGTGCGTTTCAGCTGTTCCTCGGTGATGTCGGCGATGTCCTTGTCGGGATGCTGCTCGCCCGCATTGTTGACGAGGATGTCTATCCCGCCCAGCCGGTCGACGACCTGTGCCACGGCGGAATGACAAAAGTCGCTGTCGCCGAGGTCGCCGGCGATCGTGATCGCCTTGCGACCCTCCGCCTCGACGATCTCCCTAGTCTTCGCGGCGTCGTCATGCTCGCACAGATAGAAGATGGCGATGTCGGCACCCTCGCGCGCGAACAAGGCAGCCACGGCGCGGCCAATACCGCTGTCAGCCCCGGTGACGAGGGCAACCTTGCCATCCAGACGGCCGGAGCCGGCAAAGAAGGGCTCCCAGTCCGGCTTCGGCCGCAACCCGCTTTCGTGGCCCGGCAGGTCATCCTCGCGGATCATTTCGATGGTCTCGGTGTCCGACATTCCTCGCTCCAGTCACTTCAACGCTGATCGAAATGGACAACCGCTTGGTCGAAAGGCTGTTCCGTGAGGACCCGGCGGTGGCCAGTCGTGCCCTATCGGACTAAAGCACCGGCTGGTCGCGAAACAGGGCGCAGCCCCTCCGGTTGCGTTGACGGAACGAAGCGGAAGCGACACTCTTGCTACAAATGTAGCGGGAGCAGCCGGGAGGGATTATGGCGGGGTCCTTGTTGGGGCCGAGTGCGCGCCGTGCGCTCATCACATTACTGGCGACTGGAGCCGCGCCCGTATGGGCGCAGCCGCAGGCCGCGCCGCCGGCATCAACCCCGGCCGATCCCAACGCGCCGCCGCCCAGCGGGACGGCGCCCGCGGCGGTCGAAGGCGCGCGCACCTATACGCCCGCCGATTTCGCCCGTTTCGCGCCGCGCTCGGCGCTCGACATGCTGAACAACGTGCCCGGCTTTTCGATCGATGCCGGCGACACCGAACGGCGCGGCCTCGGCCAGGCGACCAGCAACGTGCTGATCAACGGCGAGCGTTTCACCGGGCGATCGACGGACATCCTGACCGAACTGGGGCGGATCAGCGCCACCAACGTCACGCGGATCGAGATCGTCGACGGCGCGACGCTGAACATTTCGGGCCTCTCCGGGCAGGTCGCCAATGTCGTCACCGCATCGAACGGGCTCACCGGGAATTTCGCCTGGCGGCCGCAGATCCGCGCCAGGCGGACGCCACCGCGATTGCTGGACGGCGAAGTCTCGATCAACGGCGCGCTCGGCGGCACCCAATATAGCCTCAGCCTGCGCAACGTCAGCCGCCGGAACGGCAATGCGGGCCCGGAGATCGTGATCACTCCGGCGGGCGCGATCCTCGATCGCCGCGACGAGGTGCTGTACGTCAACGAGGATGCGCCGCGGATCGCGGGCACGATACGCCGCACCTTCGGCGACGGATCGATCCTCAACGCGAACGCCGCATTCGCGCTGTTCAACCTCAATCTTGGCGAGGACGGGTTCCGCACCGGCCCCGGCCAGGCCGACCGGACCCGCATCCTGCGCGAACGCGAGCGCGAGTATAATTACGAGTTCGGCGGCGATTACGAGTTCGGGCTCGGCGGCGGCAGGCTGAAGCTGATCGGAGTTCGGCGGTTCGAGCACAGCCCCTACACGCAGACGCTGACCATCGACTATTCGGATGGCAGGCCGCGCGAGGGCCAGCGCTTCAACCAGACCGCAGACGAGACCGAGACGATCCTGCGCGGCGAATATCGCTGGCGCGGCGGGCCGAACGAATGGCAGGTCAGCCTGGAAGGCGCCCTCAACCGGCTCGACGTTATCAACAACCTCTTCACGCTCGATCCGGGCGGCACGTTCCAGCCTGCCGCTGGAGCACTCACCGAATCCATCGTCGAGGAGCGGCGCGCCGAGGCGACGATCACCTATGGCCGGGCGCTTTCGCCGACGCTGACCCTGCAGACCGCGCTCGGCGCCGAATATTCGGAGCTGGTCCAGAGCGGGCCGAATGGACTGTCGCGGCAGTTCGTCCGCCCCAAGGGCTTCGTCAATCTCGCCTGGCGGCCCAATGCCGACCTCGACGTCAGCCTCCGTCTCGAGCGGGCCGTCGACCAGCTGAACTTCTTCGATTTCGTGGCCTCGTCGAACGTAAGCGCCGGCACCTCCAACGCCGGCAATGCCAATCTCGTGCCGCCGCAGCGCTGGAACGCGCAGATTCAGGCGCGGCGCAACCTTGGCCCCTGGGGCACGATCACCGGCCGGCTCTACGGCAGCCTGATCACCGATATCGTGGACATCATCCCGATCGGCACCACCGGACAGTCTCCGGGCAACCTGCCGGGGACCGCGACCACCTATGGCTTCCAGCTGATCGGCACGATCAACTTCGATCCGATCGGCTGGCGCGGCGCCAAGATCGATGCCAATCTGCAGTTCCAGGGCTCGTCGCTGGAGGATCCGCTGAACGGCCTGCGCCGCCCGTTCAACGAACGGATGACCCGCCAGCTCGACATCACCTTGCGGCACGACGTTCCCAACACCCAGTGGGCCTGGGGACTCACCGCCTTCCAATACCGCCAGTCGGAAGGCTTCCGGCTCGATCAGCGTTTCCGTTTCCTCGACACGCCGGGCAGCCTGGGCGCCTTCGTCGAACACAAGAACGTGTTCGGACTGACGGTGCGGGCGAGCGTGGACAATCTGCTCGGCACCAACGAAAGCTTCAGCCGCACCTTCTTCGACGGACGGCGAAATTCCACCAACTCGAACGTGCTGTTCACGGAGGATCGCGACCGCTTCTACGGCCCGATTTTCACCCTCTCGATCAGCGGGACGATCTGAACGCCACCCCCTTGCGTAATCCTTTACCGATCGCTATGCTACATATGTAGCAGGAGGATGGTGTGACACACAGCTTCGAGATGGACCGCCGGCGGGCGATGGCGATGGCCGCCTGCGCCCTGCTTGTCCCGGCGCGGGCCATGGCCCAGCCGACAGGCCTGGACGACCTCGTGGCGCGACATGTCGCCGCACGCGGCGGCGCAGCGGCGCTCGACCGGGTGCGCTCGTGCCGGATCGAGGTCGAGATCAACGAGCGGGGCCAGACCTTGCAGGGGCGCTATGCAGCCGATGCGGCCGGGCTGGTGCGCATCGACATCTATGTCGGCGGCAACCTCGTTTATCGCGAGGGCGTCGATCGCGAGGGCGTCTGGCAGTGGCCCGGCGATGCGCCCGCGCCGACGCCGAGCGTGGCCACCGGTGCCGCCAACGCGCTCTTGCACGGCGCCGAAAACCACCTGTTCGGGCTCCACCGCTTCACCGAACGCGGCCATCGGCTGCGGCGGATGCCGGACCAGACGCTCGACGGCGTCGTCTATCCGGTGATCGAGGTGATCTACACGACCGGCCATACCAGCTATTTCTACGTCGATCCCGCCACTTATCTCTTCGCCCGCCGCCGGGACCAACGCGCCTATCACCCCGATGTCGACTCTACGGTCCGGAGGGTGGAAACGCGCTTTTCCGACCATCAACGGGTGGAGGGAATCGTCTATTCGAATCGCAGCGACGACATCGATCTGGCGACGGGGGCTGCGCTGGCGAGCAACCGGGCGCTGAGACGCGAACTCAATCCGGCGCTGCCGGACGGGCTCTTCGCCCGGACTTACACGCCGGGCTGAATCAGCGGGACGATCTAGCCGTTCGGCCGCCACGCCCGCTTGGGAAAGCGGTCAGGCACGCCTATCTTGACGGCGATGACGGACGATCGACGGGAACAGGGCGCGGAGCCCGGCATGCAGGTGCTCCGACGCTTCCTGCCCTATCTTTGGCCCGCCGACGCGCCGGGGCTCAGACTCCGGGTCGTTGTCGCATCGTTCTTCGTGCTGCTCTCGATCGGCGTGACCACTCTGGTGATGCCGCTTGCGTTCGGCGCGGCGGTGGACCGGATGACCGCCGGCATGGAGCCGCTGGCGGCGGTCGCGATCGCGCTCGTTTGCGCCTACGCCGCCGCCCGCTTCGCCGGGGTGCTGTTCGACAATATGCGCAACGGGCTGTTCGAGCGGGTCGGTCAGGACGCGACACGGCGGCTGGCGGAAGCCACCTTCCGCCATCTTCACGATCTTTCGCTGCGCTTTCATCTCGAACGGAGGACAGGCGCCGTCACCAAGATCGTCGAGCGCGGCACCAAGAGCATCGACATGATGCTCTATTTCCTGCTCTTCAACATCGCCCCCACGGTCGTCCAGCTGGTGATCGTGCTCGGCCTATTCTGGGTGAAGTTCGGCCTGGGCCTGGTCGCCGCCACCGCGTTCATGGTCTGGCTCTACATCCGCTGGACCCGCTCGATCACCGATTGGCGGACCAAATTGCGGGTCCAGATGAACGATCTCGACACCGGCGCGGTGGCGCGGGCCGTGGACAGCCTGCTGAACTATGAGACGGTCAAATATTTCGGCGCCGAGGCGCGCGAGGCGAAGCGCTACGGCAAGGCCGTCCGCGCCTATGCCGAAGCGGCGATCCGCAACGAAACCAGCCTTGCCTGGCTCAACATCGGCCAGTCGCTGATCACCAATCTGATGATGGCCGGCGCGATGGGCTTCGTCGTGTGGGGCTGGAGCCAGGGGCGCTTCACGGTCGGCGACCTGGTGATCGTCAACACCCTGCTCGCCCAGCTCTTCCGGCCGCTCGACATGCTCGGCATGGTCTATCGCACCATCCGCCAGGGGCTGATCGACATGGAGGCGATGTTCGCACTCGTCGACACGCGGGCCGAGATCGTCGATGCGCCGGGCGCCCCGGATCTCGCCGTCACCGCCGGCCATGTCCGCTTCGAGAACGTCCATTTCGCCTACGAGACCGAGCGGCCGATTCTGCGCGGGATCGACCTCGATGTCGCGCCGGGAACGATGACGGCGGTGGTCGGTCCGTCCGGTGCTGGCAAGTCCACGCTCTCGCGGCTGCTCTTCCGTTTCTACGAGCCGACTGCGGGCCGGATCACGATCGACGGCCAGGATATTTCGGGCGTGACACAATCCTCGCTCCGCGCTGCGCTGGGGATCGTTCCGCAGGATACGGTGCTGTTCAACGACACGATCGGCTACAACATCGCTTATGGCCGCGAGGGCGCGAGGCCGGAGGAGGTTGAGGGGGCGGCAAAGGGCGCGGCGATCGATGGCTTCATCCGCGAGCTGCCGAACGGCTATGACGCGATGGTCGGCGAGCGGGGACTCAAACTCTCCGGCGGCGAGAAACAGAGGGTCGCGATCGCGCGCACCCTGCTCAAGAACCCGCCGATCCTGATCCTCGACGAAGCGACCAGCGCGCTGGACAGCCGCACCGAAGCGGCGATCCAGCAGACGCTGAACGACGTGGCCGCCCGGCGGACCAGCATCGTCATCGCCCACCGCCTGTCGACCGTGGTCGACGCCGACCAGATCGTCGTCCTCGATTCAGGCCGGGTCGCGGAGCGCGGAACCCATGCAGAACTGCTGCGCAAAGGCGGCCTTTACGCCGAAATGTGGACGCGACAGCAAAGCGAACGGGAAGCCGAACAGGCCGAAGCCGCGGAATGACGCCAGAGACTGCTCTTCGTTCCACCTTTGGCTTCGCCGCCTTCCGCGGCGTGCAGGAGCAGGTGGTCGGCCGGGTGATGGCGGGGCGGCACACGTTGGCGGTGATGCCCACCGGCAGCGGCAAATCGCTCTGCTATCAGGTGCCGGCGCTGGCGCGGGCGGGAACGGCGCTCGTGATCTCGCCGCTGATCGCGCTGATGCACGACCAGATCCGCGCCGCCGAGGGCTTCGGGATGCGCGCCGCCTCCTTGACCTCGGTAGACGGCAACCGCGAGGAGACGGTGCGGCGGCTGAAGGCCGGCGCCCTCGATTTGCTTTACGTCGCGCCGGAGCGCGCCACGGGTGAAGCGTTCCGCGCGCTGCTATCGAGCGTGAAGCTGGCGCTGATCGCGGTCGACGAGGCGCATTGCGTCAGTGAATGGGGACACGATTTCCGGCCGGACTATCGGCTGCTGCGGCCTTTGCTCGACGCGTTTCCGGAGGTGCCGCGGCTGGCGCTCACCGCGACCGCCGACCGGCGCACGCGCGAGGACGTGCTCGTCCAGCTCGACATCCCGGCCGACGGGCTGATCCTTGCCGGCTTCGACCGGCCCAATATCCGCTACCACGTCCACCCGCGCGACGGGCTCGGCACGCAGCTGAAGCGCCTGCTCGCCGATCAGCCCGGGCCGGGGATCATCTATGCGACCAGCCGGGACAATACCGAGCGGCTGGCCGAGCAAATCGGCCAAAGCGGGCGCGCGGCTCTGCCCTATCATGCCGGGCTCGAGCCGCAGGTACGATCGAAGAATCAGGCCGCCTTCGTCGCATCCGAGGATATGGTGATGGCGGCGACGGTCGCCTTCGGCATGGGCATAGACAAGCCGGACGTGCGCTTCGTCGCCCATGCCGGCATCCCGAAATCGATCGAGGCTTATTATCAGGAGACGGGCCGCGCGGGCCGGGACGGCGAGCCGGCCGAGGCCTGGCTGTTCTGGGGCGCGGAGGATTTCGCCCGCGCCCGGCGGCGGATCGAGACCGAGATCGAGCCGGAGCGGCGCGGCCAGGAACGCGAGCGGCTCAACGCCCTCGCCGCCTTCGTCGAGACCGCCCAGTGCCGCCGCGCGATCCTGCTCCGCCATTTCGGCGAGACGCCGCCAGTCACATGCGGCAACTGCGACAATTGTCTGGCGCCGCCCCAGACGGTGGATGCGACGACGGCGGCGCAGAAACTGCTCTCCGCCGCCTTCCGCACCGAGATGCGCTTCGGTGTCGGCCATCTGACGGACGTGCTCGCCGGGCGCGAAACCGACAAGGTCATCGGCTTCGGCCATCACCGCCTCAGCGTGTTCGGAATCGCCGACGAGGATGAACTGGCGCTGGTCAAACCGGTCGCCCGCGCCCTCCTCGCTCGCGATGCGCTCCGCGCCGACGATTTTGGCGGGCTCTCTTTCGGCCCTTCGGCGAAGGCGATCCTGAAGGGCGAGCAGAACGTCGAAATCGTCATTCCGCCGAGGCGCGCTAAGGCTCGGCGGGGCAAGGCGGCGACGGAATATCCGCACGATCCGCTGTTCGAAGCGCTACGTGCGCGTCGGCGCGCGCTGGCGAGCGAGGCCGGTGTGCCGCCTTATGTGATCTTCCACGACAGCACCTTGCGCGAAATGGCGGCGCTCAAGCCTACCACGCTCGCCACGCTATCCCGTGTCTCCGGCGTGGGTCAGGCGAAGCTCGACAAATATGGCGCGGCATTCGCCGAAGTGATCGCCGCGTGGGAGCAATGATGTTTCGCAAGCTCGACGAGCGCACGTTTGTCGCCGGCCAGATCGATACGCCCGACATCGCCGAGGCAAAGGCGCTCGGCGTGACGAGGATTGTCAACAACCGGCCGGACGACGAGGAACCGGGACAGCCGCCATCAGCCGTCATCGAGGCTGCGGCGCGAGCGGCCGGGCTGGACTATCGGCACATCCCGGTCGCCGGAGGTTTGTCGACGGACCAGATCGAAGCAATGGCGGCGGCGTTCGACGAGACGCCCGGCTATATCCTTGCTTTCTGTCGGTCGGGCACCCGTTCGACCTATTTGTGGGCGCTGGCGCGTAAGGCCGCTGGCGACGACGGCGCGGAGATCATGCGCCGGGCGACGGAGACGGGTTACGATCTCAGTCCGTTACGGGATCACCTGATGCGTTGAGGATTTCCCGGACCCGCGCCAGATCCTCGTCGTCCACCATCAGCTGGATATTGAACACGCCGCCGGCGAAGACCGGGTTCATATCCATGCCGAAGATGAAACTGGGAATATTCTCGGCATCCAGCCGGCCCTGCGCCATGCCGGCCTCGAAGCTGTTCATGAAGCGGGCGGCTTCGACCAGCGCCATTACCAGGGCACCACCTCTCCGGCCGCCTGTTCCATGGCGGTCGGCTTGCGGCCGAGCACTGCGTTGCGATGCGGGAAGCGGGCGAACTTCTCGATCACCTCATAATGCTTGCGCGCATATTTGAGCTGCTCGTCGTCGCCAAGCGCGGTGAAGAGGAGCAGGGACTGACGCTGATCGGCCAGACTCTCGCTGTGCTGGAACGGCATGTAGAGAAAGCCGCGCCGCTCTATCGCCATGCCGTCGTCATAACCACGCACGATCGCTTCCTTGGCGATCGCCAGCGCAAGATGGTCGGTGGCGAACTGGTCGGCGGCTCCGCGAAACATGTTGCGAGGGAATTGATCGAACAGGATCACCGCCGCGAGCGCCGTCTCGGCATCGCCGGTGAAATCGACGGCCTCGCGCCGGCTCTGCCGCGCCCATTCGATGCCGAAACGCTCCCGTATCTCGGCGTCGAACGCGTCGTTCGGTGTCCACCAATCGTCCCTGCCACGCGAGAACCAGAAATCGAGAACCTCTCCGGCCCAGGCCTCGCTCATGCCGCGGTGCCGCCGACGGTAAGCCCTTCGATCAGCAGGGTCGGCTGCCCGACGCCGGCGGGCACCGACTGACCGGCCTTGCCGCAAATGCCGATCCCTTCGTCCAGCGCCATGTCGTCGCCGATCGCCTTCACCTGGGTCAGCACGGTCGGGCCGTCGCCGATCAGGGTGGCGCCCTTGATCGGCGCGCCGAGCCGGCCATTCTCGATTCTGTAGGCCTCGGTGCAGGAGAAGACGAACTTGCCACTGGTGATGTCCACCTGCCCGCCGCCGAAGCTCCTGGCGTAAATGCCGTTCTTCGCCCGGGCGAGAATCTCGCGCGGATCGTCCTTGCCGCCCAGCATGAAGGTGTTGGTCATGCGCGGCATCGGCGCATGGGCGAAGCTCTCGCGCCGGCCATTGCCGGTCGGCTCGACGCCCATCAGCCGGGCGTTCATCCGGTCCTGGATATATCCCTTCAGTATGCCGTCCTCGATCAGCGTGTTGCGCCGCGTCGGCGTGCCTTCGTCGTCGATCGTCAGCGAGCCGCGCCGCCGGTCCATCGAGCCATCGTCGATCACGGTGACGCCCGGCGCCGCCACCCGCTCGCCGATCCGGCCGGAAAAGGCGCTGGCGCCCTTGCGGTTGAAATCACCCTCGAGACCGTGGCCGACCGCCTCGTGCAGCAGCACGCCTGGCCAGCCCGGCCCGAGCACGACCGTCATCTCGCCGGCCGGCGCGGCGACCGATTCCAGATTCACCAGCGCCTGAGCCAGGGCGACATCGATCGCCTTGTTCCAGGTCGCCGGCTCGAATAGCTCGTCATATAGATAGCGGCCGCCCAGCCCGTGATAGCCGGTCTCGCGACGGCCGTTCTGTTCGGCCATGATCTGAACATTGAGGCGGACGAGCGGGCGCACGTCATGCGCGACGAAGCCATCCGGCCGGACGATTTCGATCACGCTCCAGACCCCCGCCAGGCTGACCGAAACCTGTGCGACGCGCGGATCGCGCGACCGCGCCGCAGCATCGATCTCCTGGCAGAGCGCTACCTTGCGCGCGAAGGGGATCAGGCTCAGCGGATCGGCGTCCGTATAGAGCTTGGCGTTGGTCCGCTGCGGCGGCCCGGGCTGTACGCCCCTGGCCGGATCGAGCACCGCCATCGTCTCGGCGGCGCGGCGGATCGCAGCCTCGCTGATGTCATTGGCCTGCGCGAAGGCCGTCGTCTCGCCGGAGACGCCGCGCAGTCCGAAGCCGGCCTGAGTGTTGAAATCGGCGGTCTTCAGCCGCCCGTCATCGAAGTTGAAGCTCTCCGATGCCGTATATTGAAGATAGAGCTCGCCATCGTCGCAGCCTTTCAGGGCATCGGCGGTCAGGCGCAGCGCGGCGTCCGGCTCCAGGCCGTCGGAACGGTAGAGAAAGCGGCGCGGATCGGCTGAGAAGGTCATGCGCACGATATAGGCGATACCATCGACAAGTCACCTTTCGTCACCCCGGACTTGATCGGGGGTCCGCCTTTCTGCACCGAGAAACGCCGAAAGAGCGGTGGATGCCGGATCAAGTCCGGCATGACGAGGTGAACAATGTGACAGCGCTGCTCCACTTCCTTCATCGCTGCCGGCATCTGGCATTGCGAATCCTGCGCGTGAAGACCCGCGGCGTGAAGGTGATGGCGTTCAATCCGGCCGGCGAGTTGCTGCTGATCCGCAACACTTACGGCCACAGCCATCTCTTCATGCTCCCGGGCGGCGGCATCGAGCGGCGTGAGAGCCCATCCGAGGCGGCGGCGCGCGAGCTCGAGGAAGAGACCGGGATCAGGGCCGAAAGGGTGGAAGCGCGGTCGACCTACTCTTCCCGCGCGGAGGGCATGAGGGACACGATCTACCTCTTCACCGCCTTGGCGGCGCACACTCCGAAGCCGTGCGGTATCGAGGTTCAGGAGGCGCGTTTCTTCCCACTCGACTCGCTGCCGGAGAATGTCTCGAACGCAACCTTGTGCCGAATCGCCGAATATCGCGGCGAAAGGGCGATTTCCGAGACCTGGTAGGCTCAGCCGAGGTCGGCCGGGCCGCCCTTCAGAATGAAGCGCTTGTCGCAATAGCCGCAATCGACATAGCCCTTTTCGTCGATCTGCAGGAATACGCGCGGGTGGCCCAAGGCAGGCGAGATTTCGGTCGCGCCGTCGCAGGCGACGCGGCGGGTATCGACGATCTGGGTTTCGGGCGTGAAGGGATCGGTTGCGGCCATGTGCCGCCTTTAGCAACGGACTTGGGGCTTCGCCAGACGGCCGTGCGCGGCTATGCGGCAATCGATGCCCGACGCCGCCATCACGATCAGCGATCTGCAAAAGACCTATGCCGGCGGCAAACGCGCCCTGGACGGCATCACCATCGAGGTGCCGCGCGGGCAGATATTCGGCCTGCTCGGCCCCAATGGCGCCGGCAAATCGACGTTGATCAATATCCTCTCCGGCATGGTCGTGAAATCCGGCGGCACCGCGTCGGTGTGGGGATTCGACATCGATGCGCAGCCGCGCAATGCGAAGCGCGCGATCGGCGTCGTGCCGCAGGAGATCATCTTCGATCCCTTCTTCACGCCGCGCGAGGCGCTGGAAAACCAGGCCGGGCTTTACGGCGTCCCCAAGGCCGAGCGACAGACGATGGCGCTGCTCCGCGCGATGCGGCTGGAGGACAAGGCGGACGCCTATGCGCGCACCCTGTCGGGCGGCATGAAACGCCGGTTGCTGGTCGCCAAAGCGATGGTCCACAGCCCGCCAATCCTTGTCCTCGACGAGCCGACGGCCGGCGTCGATGTCGAGCTTCGCCAGCAGCTCTGGGACTATGTTCGCTCCCTGCACGCTTTGGGTGTGACCATCGTCCTGACCACCCATTATCTCGAAGAGGCGGAGCAGCTTTGCGACCGGATCGCGATCATCAACCATGGCAGGCTGATCGCCAACGAGCCGACCCGTGCACTGGTCAACATGGCGCAGGAGAAGGTGGTCGAGGTGGAGGTCGATCGCGACCTTGCCGAGGCGCCGGCGAACGTCTGCTTCGACAAGGTTGAGCTGATCGCCCAGCGGACGCTGGAAATCACGTACCGCAAGGACAGGGTGAATGCCGGCGAGGTGCTCGCCGCCCTCCAGGCCGAAGGGATCGGGATCGTCGAGGTCTCCACCCGCGAGCCGGATCTGGAAGACGTGTTCCTCAACCTCACCCGGGCGACCGGCGCCGATGGCTGAACGCCATTCCTACGACATCATCATCGTCGGCGCCGGCGCGGCCGGGCTGACTGCGGCATTGAACCTCGCCCAGCGGTTCAAGGTCGCGGTGCTGCTGAAGGGCGAAGGGGCGACCGGCTGGGCGCAGGGCGGGATCGCGGCTGTGCTGGAGCCGGGCGACAGCTTCGAGGCGCATATCGAGGACACGATGGTGGCCGGAGCCGGCCTCAACGACCGCGGCATTGTCGAATTCGTCGTCGAAGCCGCGCCGGCCGCGATCCGCCGCCTCGCCGAACTCGGCGTCCCCTTCAATGCCGACGATGACGGCGAAGGATGGCACCTCACCCGCGAGGGCGGGCACAGCGCGCGGCGGATCGTCCACGTCAACGATGCGACTGGCTGGGCGATACAGAAGGCTCTGGAACAGGCCGCCGCCGCGAACCCCAATATCGCGGTCATTCCGGACATGGTCGCGATCGATCTCATCACCAGCCGAAACGGCGTGCGCTACTCCGGCGACGGACATGTGTGGGGCGTCTATGCGCTCAACAAGGCGACCGGAAAGGTGGAGACCTTCACCGCCCGTGCCACCATCCTCGCCACCGGCGGCGCGGGGCGCGTCTACCTCTTCAGCACCGCCCCGCGCGGCGCGACCGGCGACGGCATCGCCATGGCGTGGCGGGCGGGCTGCCGCGTCTCGAACATGGAATTCATGCAATTCCACCCGACCTGCCTCTACAACCTCGACGTCAAGAACTTCCTGATCACGGAAGCGGTGCGCGGCGAGGGCGGGCGGCTGATCCACCCCGAAACCGGCCACCGCTTCATGCCGGACTATGACGAGCGCGCCGAGCTGGCCCCGCGCGATGTCGTCGCCCGCGCGATCGACAGCGAGATCAAGCGCGACGGCCTCGATTATGTCCATCTCGACATCAGCCACATGGCGGCCGAGTTCGTGAAGGGGCACTTCCCGAACATCCATGAGAAGCTGATCGGCCTCGGCATCGACATGACGAAGGGGCCGATCCCGGTCGTCCCGGCGCAGCATTATACCTGCGGCGGCATCGTGATCGATCGCGACGGCTGCACCGACCTTCCCGGTCTCTATGCGGCCGGCGAATGCACCCAGTCCGGCCTGCACGGCGCCAACCGCCTTGCCTCAAACTCGCTGCTCGAATGCCTGGTCTTTGGCGAGGCGGCGGCAAACCACATCGCCGCCGAATGGGCCGCCCTGCCCGAACCGCCCGCCATCCGTGCATGGGATGAAAGCCGTGTCGCCGATTCGGACGAGGAGGTGGTGATCCAGCAGAACTGGACCGAGATCCGGCGCTTCATGTGGAACTATGTCGGCATCGTCCGCACCACCAAGCGGCTCGAGCGCGCCGCCCACCGGATCAAGCTGCTCAACGACGAAATCGAGGATTATTACGGCCACTTCCGCGTCACCGCCGATCTGGTGGAGCTCCGCAACCTGCTGCAGAGCGCCGACCTTATCGTCCGCTCCGCGCTCAAGCGGCACGAAAGCCGCGGGCTGCACTACACGCTGGATTATCCGAAGACGCTGGCGCGGGCGGTGGATACGGTGCTTGCGCCCTGAATCAGTTGCCGGCGTCGAAAACGTCCTCCGGACGCGCAATCCGTGTCGGCTCAATGCCTTCCGCCTCCCGATAGCCGTGGCGCGCCGCAAAGCCCGGCCGATCCATGTCGTCGCCGGGATGGCAGCCAGCGACATATTGCACGCTCACCGCGGTCGTCGCGCCGGCCGGACCGTTTACGAAATCAAGCGGCACCGCATCCCAGCCTTCTTCGTCCCTCGCCACGATCGCGAACGGCCGCCGGGCAGAACACAGAAAATAAGCGTCGTACTGAGCCGCATCCCACTGGATGCGCGCGCCGCGCGCGCTGCTCGGATAGCGATTGTTACGATGCTCGGAATCTCCACCGGACATCACGACCCGCAACAGGCGCTCCCCGCCAGCTTCCCGCACCGTCGCGCGGCTGTGAACGCGAAACCAGGAGCAATAGCCCATGTGGCAACGGCCGATGCGCGGTTCCTCCGCCGGCGCAGCAGGCGATGCCTGCAAGGACAGAGCGAAGAGAGCGGCAGTGACGGATCCCATACGAGCCTCCTGCATTCCCGGCGTCAGCCTAGCTGCGAGCGGTCGAAAAACCAGCGGATTGTTGTGGTCCTAGCGCCCAGCCAGAAACCGCCGCAGCGAGGCAGCGAAGCGGTGCGGCTGGTCGCGCATCACCTGATGCGTGCTGCCGTCGATGCGAATCAGGCGGGCAGAGCGCGACGCGGCGTAGGCAGCGGCGAACTGGCGGTCGATCACCGCGTTGGCCTCCGCCGATGGCGAGGCATAGACGATCGTCAGCGGCGCGCGCAGACGGCCGAGCTGCGGTCCTAGATCGATGGCGGCAAGTTCGCTCATCACCCGACCGACGACCTGGGGATCGCTGCCGTTGCGGCCAGCCCCCGGCGGGCTGAAGGCGTTCATGAGTCCGGCGAAGAGCTGGCGGCCGCCATCGCTGTCCATCATCACACCGAGGCTGCGCGCAAGATTCCCCCAGCCGCTCGCACTGCCGCCATAGAGCCCGGCCGGCTGCGGCAGCATGTCGACGACCATTACCCGCCCGGCCAAATCCGGCCGACGCAGCGCCACCATCATCGCCAGCGTGCCGCCCATCGAATGCCCGACCAGCGCCGGCCGCCGCAGCCCGCGGCTTTCGATGTAGCGGGCTATCTGGTCGGCGAGCGGCCCGATCACCGGCCCGCGCCCGTTGTCGCGCGCGGGATCGCCCGCAAAGCCCGCGACCTGAAGCAGGTGATAGCGATAACCGGGCACCGCCACGACGGTCGGCGTCCAGACCTGCCGGCCGGACGTAAGGCCGGGAATGAGGATCACGTCAGGACCCTCGCCGACCACCCGGACCGAGAAGCGGGTAGGATCGAAGCGGGAGGACTGCGCGACTGCGGGCGCCGCGACGAGCGCGCTGGCGAGGCCGGCGGCAAGAAACAAGCGACGATTCATCAGCGCCAGCTCTAACCTTCTTGGTTGAACAGAGGCTTACCCATAAGCCTTCCCCTCGCCTTCATCGCTGCGCTAGATGCGGCAAATGCCTTCTCCCCATCTCTATCTCGTCGACGGCTCTTCTTACATCTTTCGCGCCTTCCACCGGCTGCCGCCGCTGACCAACAAGCACGGGCTCAATGTCGGCGCCGTTTACGGTTACACGACAATGCTCTGGAAGCTCGCCGACAGCCTCAACAAGGCCGATGGACCGACCCATCTGGCGGTCATACTCGACGCATCGGAGAGCACGTTCCGCAACCAGATGTACGACCAGTACAAGGCGAACCGGCCGCCGCCGCCGCCCGAACTGGTGCCGCAATTCCCGCTGATCCGCGACGCAACCCGCGCCTTCTCGATCCCCTGCATCGAGGAGAACGGGCTGGAGGCGGACGACATCATCGCCTGCTACGTGAAAGCGGCGCTGGCGGCCGGCTGGCAAACGACGATCGTCAGCTCCGACAAGGACCTGATGCAATTGATCGAACCGGGCGTCGACATGCTGGACACGATGAATGACCGTCGGATCGGCCGCGACGAGGTGATCGAGAAGTTCGGCGTGCCGCCGGAACTGGTGGGCGAGGTGCTGGCGCTGATGGGCGACAGCGTCGACAATGTGCCGGGGGTGCCAGGCGTCGGGCCGAAGACGGCGAGCCAACTGATCCAGCAATATGGCGACCTCGAAAATGTGCTCGCGCATGTCGAGGAGATCACGAAGCCCAAGCTCAAGGCGAACCTGATCGAGCATGCCGACAATGCCCGGCTGTCTCGGGAGCTGGTGCGCCTGATCTGCGATTCGCCGCTCCCCGAGCCGCTCGACGCATTGGCGATGAAGGGAATCCCTGAAGATCCGCTGCGCGAGTTCCTGGAATATCACGGCTTCCGCTCCCTGCTCGCCCGGCTCGGCGCGCAGGGACAGGCCGCCGCCCCGGCGCCCGCGGCGCAGGCACCGGTCCAGGCCGAGGCGCGGCCGGAACCCAGGATCGATCGATCGCTCTACGAGACGGTCGTCGACGAGGCGGAGCTGGACCGATGGATCGCCGACATCGTCGCGACCGGGCGCGTGGCGATCGACACCGAGACGGATGGACGCGACTGCGTATCGGCAAAGCTGGTTGGGATCAGCCTCGCCACGCGCCCCAACGCGGCCTGTTATATCCCACTGGAACATGGCGGCGACGATCTGCTCGCGGAACGTCCCGATCAGCTGCCGACCGCACTGGTCCTCGACCGCCTGAAGCCGTTGCTGGAAGACGCGGCCATTCTAAAGATCGGCCATAATCTCAAGTTCGACTGGGTCGTTTTCGACCGCCGCGGAATCCGGGTCGCGCCTTATGATGACACGCTCGTCATGAGCTTCAACCTCGACGCCGGCGGCCTCAACTCGCACGCCCTCGACGACCTCGCCAAGAAGCATCTCGATCACGAGTGCATTCCGTACAAGGCGCTGTGCGGGACCGGGCAGAAGCAGATCAGCTTCGACAAGGTGCCGGTCGACAAGGCGACCGAATATGCGGCTGAGGATGCCGATGTGGCGCTGCGCCTGTGGCTGCGCTTCCGCGCCAGGCTGCCGTTCGAAAAGGTGACGCGGGTCTACGAGCTTGTCGACCGGCCAATGGTCGCCACGATCGGGCAGATGGAGCGTGACGGGGTCAAGGTCGATCGCGCCGTGCTGAACAGCCTGTCGGCCGAATTCAACACGCAGATCACCGGCCTCGAGGAGAGAATCTGCGGCGAGGCAGGCTGCAAGTTCACGATCGGCAGCCCGCAGCAACTGGGTGACGTGCTGTTCAACAAACTGGGCCTGTCCGGCGGCCGCAAGGGCAAGTCAGGCGTCTATTCGACCGATCAGAACGAATTGGAGCGGCTGGAGCGGGAAGGCGTGCCGATCGCGCGACTGGTGCTCGAATGGCGTCAGCTCACCAAGCTCAAGTCTACCTATACCGACGCGCTGCAGGAGCAGATCAACCGCGACACCGGCCGGGTCCATACCAGCTACAGCCTCTCCGGCGCGCAGACGGGGCGGCTCGCCTCGACCGATCCCAATCTGATGAACATCCCGATCCGCACCGAGATCGGCAGGCGCATCCGCGACGCATTCATCGCCGAGCCCGGGCATGTGATGATGTCGGCCGACTACAGCCAGATCGAGCTGAGGCTTGCGGCGCATATGTGCGATGTGCCGACGCTGAAGGAGGCGTTCGCGAACGGCGAGGACATCCACAACCGTACCGCCGACGAACTGTTTGGCACCGTAGACCGCGATACGCGGGCAAGAGCCAAGACGATCAATTTCGCGATCCTTTACGGCATCTCGCGATGGGGTCTGGCACAGCGGCTGGAAATCACGGCGGACGAGGCGCAGGCGATGATCGATCGCTATTTCGAGCGCTTTCCCGGTATCCGCGCCTATATCGGCGAGACATTGACCCAAGCCCGCGAGACCGGCTTCACCACGACCTTGTTCGGACGCAAGACGCATTTCCCGCGCCTCAAAAGCCAGGTGCAGCACGAGCGGCAGGGCGCCGAGCGCGCCGCCATCAACGCCCCCATTCAGGGCACCGCCGCCGACATCATCAAGCGCGCGATGGCGCGGATCGGCCCGGAGCTCGCGGCGGACGGACTGCACGGCACCCGTATGCTGATGCAGGTCCATGACGAGTTGGTATTCGAAGTGCCGGAAGCGGAGGTCGAGAGGGCCGGTGCGATCGTCCGACGGGTCATGGAAACAGCGGCCGAACCCGCGGTGGCGCTCAGCGTCCCGCTCGGCGTCGAGATCGGCACCGGCCTCAATTGGGGCGCCGCACATTGACGAAGGCCGACGCCGGCGAACAAGACGACATCGCCGCGCTGGCCAAAGGCGGCCGGACCAACTTCTTCGGCTTCCTGCTGCGCCTCGCCGCGCGCCTCCCCTTCCTGTTCATCGCCGGGCGCTATTACGGCCCGGAGCTGCTCGGCCGCTTCGCATATGCGGTGATCGTGATGGAGCTTGGCGCCCAGCTCGCGACAATGGGACTGAAGCGCGGTCTCGCCCAGCAGCTTGCGACCACCGACAAGCCGCATGTCTGCGTCGTCTGGGACGGTCTCGCATCTGCCTTCATCGCTTCGGCGATCCTGAGCGCCCTGCTGATGCTTTTCCCTCAGGCGATGTTTCCGGCCGGCGATATTCGCGGCGTCGAATGGCTGTTGCCGCTGGTGATCTTCGCCATCGCGGGCGCCGACGTGGCGCTTGCGGCGCTCGCCTATCGCCACGATGTCGCATCGACCGTCCATGTCCGCGCTATCGTCGAACCCTGGACGATCAGCATCGCCGCCTTTGCGATGATCTTCGTCTCAAGTCGCGACGGGCTGATCCTGGCCTATGTGATCTCCGTCGTCGCCGGGCTCGCGGCGGCGTTCTGGCGTCTGTTCCGGAGCTACGGCGTGCCGCATGGCTGGCGACCCGACGTCGCGGCCGTCAATGCGGTCGCACGGCGGAACTATCCGCTCGCCGCGTCGGACGCGATCGAATGGAGCACCCGGCGCCTCGACATCGCCATCCTCGGCCTGTTCGCGGCACCCTATTGGGTCGGCGTCTACTACGTTGCGCAGCAGGTCGCTTCGCTACCGCAAAAGCTGAAGACAAGTTTCGATCCGATCCTCGCTCCGGTGATCACCCAGAAGCTGGCCGAAGGTGATCGCACCGCCGTCGCCAGGCAGGTGCGGCAGGTCGGCTTCTGGATCATCGCCGCGCAGATCGGCATCGCGCTGGCGCTGGCGATCCCCGGCGAAGCGGTGATGGGGCTGGTCGGGCCGCAATTCGTCGCCGGCGCGGCGGCGCTTGGCTTCCTCCTCGCCGCCGAGGCAGTGGCCTCGACCGCGGTCGTGTCGGAGGCCGCGCTCGTCTATATCGCCCGCTATCGTAACCTGCTGATTTCGCTGCTCATGATCGGCGCACAGGCGGTGATCACGGTCGCCATCATGCTGGCGCTGGACCTGTCGCGCTGGCCGGCCGACGATGGCCTGCGCCAAGCATGGCAGGCGGCCGGCGCCGCCGCCGGCCTGATGCTCGCGCTCGGCCTAGCGTCGGTGCTCAAGGCGCGGCTGCTCGCCCATCTGCTCGGCGCGCCGGTCCAGGGCTGGCGCTGGTCGCTTGTCTGGGCCGCCGCCGCGGCAATTCTCGTCGGCACCGCGTTTACCGCGCTGCCCCCGAGCTTCGAATGGGCGGAACTGGTGTTCGGCGTGCCGCTGATCCTCTTCACGTTCGGCCTCGTCGTCTGGCGGCGGGGTTTCACGCGTGAGGACCGGGCACTCTTTCGTCGTCACGTCCCGGACGAGCCGGCCCTGCCGCCGCCAGGTTCCGCTGCCTGAAGATCAAGCGGCAGCGCGCCGCTCCGGCCGGCGTGCCGCCGCCTCCAGCAGGCGTTCGCGCAGGGTTTTGAGTTGAGTCGCCCTTTCGATGCGCCGGCCGTCAACGGCGGTCAGGTAGAAAACGTCCACCGCGCGCTCGCCATAGGTCGCGACATGGGCGCTGCGGATTATCGCCTTCGACCGGGTGATGGCGAGGGCGAGGTCACTGAGCAGCGCCGGCCGATCCTGGGCATTGACCTCGACCACCGTGTAGCGGCTCGACGCGGCATCGCTGATGAACACCGCAGGCTGCACGTTGAAGGCCGAAGCGCGCGGCCGCGGCGAAGGGCGCGCCGCCAGCCGCTCTCGCGCGGGTTCGTCGCCGGCCAACGCCCGCTGAATCTCCTTCTCGAGGCGCTTCAGGTGATGCGCC
This sequence comes from Sphingomonas sp., assembly GCA_050247295.1. Classification (GTDB taxonomy): domain Bacteria; phylum Pseudomonadota; class Alphaproteobacteria; order Sphingomonadales; family Sphingomonadaceae; genus Allosphingosinicella. The sequence continues at coordinate 23,751 of JBFWUJ010000002.1, forward strand.
TCGGCAAAGGGGGCGCCGGCATGATTCTGGATCAGGAAATTGTCGAGAGCCATGCCATCGACGGTCGTGTGAATGCGGGCGTCTATGATGTTGCCGCCCGCCAGGCTGATCGCTCCGGCGAGGCGATGGAACAGGCCGGGTCGGTCCTCGCCATAGATCGTCGCCAGCGTCGCCCCGCGATCAGCCAGCGACCGGAGCTCCACACCGCCGCGCTTTGCCCGCCCGATCAGCTGCGCGTTGGCGGCGATAACATCCGGCGATTCGGCGAGCCAATAACTGTCGGGCAGGCTCGCGGCGAAGCGGGCGAATTGAGCCGGCCGCCAGTCGAGCAAGGCGGCAACGTCGTCCTTCACCGCATCCACCCGCTCGGTCCTGCCATGCTGCTTGTGGCCCAGCCGCAGCGTTTCCTCCGCAACCTCGAACAGGCTTCCCAGCAGCTGCGCCTTCCAATTGTTCCATGTGCCCGGGCCAACCGCGCGGATATCGACGACGGTGAGGATGAAGAGCAGCCGCAGCCGTTCCGGGCTCTTCACCCGCCCTACGAAACCTTGAATCGATTCCGGATCGGACAGGTCGCGCTTGAAGGCGGTCGCCGACATGAGCAGATGCCAACGCACCAGCCAGGCGACCGTTTCGGTCTCCGCGTCGTCGAGGCCGAGGCGCGGGCAGAGACCGCGGGCAACCTCCGCGCCCAGCGCCGAATGATCGCCGCCGCGGCCCTTGGCGATGTCGTGCAGCAGCACTGCCGTATAGAGCACCCGGCGGGAGGCGATCCGCTTGATTAGGCCGCTCGCCAGCGGGTGATCCTCCTTGAGGAGGCCGCGCTCGATCCGCGACAGGAGGCCGATCGCGCGCAGGCTGTGCTCGTCGACCGTATAGTGATGGTACATATCGAACTGCATCCGGGCGACCACCCGGCCGAAGTCCGGCACGAAGCGTCCGAAAACGCCGGCTTCGTTCATCCACCGCAGCACGGTCTCGGGATCGCGCCGGCTGGTCAGAACATCGAGGAACAGCGCGTTGGCGCGCCGATCGGCGCGCACATCGGCATCAATCAGCTTGGCCTGGCGCGCCGCGGAACGCATCGCCAGCGGATGAATCTCCAGCTGGAACTTGTCGGCAAGCGCAAACATCTGGATCAGACGTACCGGATCGGCGGCGAGGAATTTCTCATCCGGCACCGCGAGGCGACCGCGATCGAGAACGAAGCCATCCAGCTTGCCCGGCCGGCGTCGGAAACTCGGAAAGGTGAAACGGCGTCCGCGTGCCGCGAACTTGTCGTCCAGATGGGCCAGGAACACGCCGGTCAGGTCGCCGACCGTCCGGGCGTGCAGGAAATAATGGCGCATGAAACGCTCGACCGCGGACTTTCCGGGTCGGTCCGCATAATTCATCCGCTCCGCGATCTCGCGCTGGAAATCGAAGGTGAGGCGCTCTTCCGCGCGCCCGGCAGCAAGATGCAGATGGCAACGCACCGCCCAGAGGAAACGCTCCGCCCGCTGAAATTGCCTCAGCTCGGTCGCCGACAGCAACCCGGCCTCGACCAGTCCGGCCACTTCGTTCACTCGATAAGCGAACTTTCCGATCCAGAAGAGCGCGTGGAGATCGCGAAGGCCGCCTTTCCCTTCCTTGACGTTGGGCTCAACGACATAGCGGCTGTCCCCCATTCGATGGTGACGGACATCGCGCTCGTCCAGCTTCTCCTTCACGAAGGGGCGGATATTGCCGGTGGCGATCTCTTTCCAGAAGCGCGACTGCACCTCTTCGTAAAGTGCCTCGTCCCCCCAGACGTAGCGCGCTTCCAGCGTCGCCGTCCGGATCGTGTGATCGGCGGCGGCGAGCCGGATCATCTCTTCCGCGCTGCGCTGCGAATGGCCGACCTTCAGGCCAAGATCCCACAGCAGGTAGAGAATCGCCTCGACCACCGTCTCGGTCCAGTCGGTCGCTTTCCAGGGCGTAACGAAGGCGATGTCCACGTCGGAGAAGGGAGCCATCTCGCCGCGCCCGTAACCGCCGACCGCGAGCAGCAGCAACCGCTCCGACGTCGTTGGATTGGACAGCGGATAAAGACGCTGGGTCACATGATCATGCGCCAGCCTGACGATCTGGTCGGTGAGGAACGCATAGGCCGATGCGATCTCCGTCCCCGCATAAGGACGCTCTTCCAGCCGCCGCGCAATCTCCTCCCGGCCGTCCGCCAGCGCCTGCTGCAGGAGAATCGTCGCGCCGAGCTGATCGGCATCAGCAAGCGCTTCGGCCAGCGCGCGCCGATCGATGATCCGGCGACGATGCGAAACGGCGTCGAGGCGGCTCACGCGTCGCCCTCCGCGGCCAGCCGCTTCAGCCGGTAGATCAGGTCCAGCGCCTCGCGCGGACTGAGCGCGTCGGGCTGCGCGTCGTCCAGCGCGGCGCGGACCGGATCGATCACGGCCTCATCGGGCGTCGTCGCGGCGAAGAGCGGCAAATCATCGAGACCCGCCGCGATGCCTCCGGTGGCGGCGCGGCCGGCCTCGAGCTTGGCGAGCACCGCCTTGGCCCGGGCCAGCACCGCGGGCGGCAGGCCCGCGAGCTTGGCGACCGCGATGCCGTAGCTGCGATCCGCCGGCCCTTGCGCAACCTCGTGCAGGAGCACCAGATCGCCTTTCCACTCCCGGGCCCGCACATGATGGAGCGACAGCCCGTCAAGCCGCTCCGCCAGCCGGGTAAGCTCGTGATAATGGGTCGCGAACAGGCAGCGGCAGCGGGCCGTATCGTGAATCGATTCAACCACGGCCCAAGCAATGGCGAGTCCGTCGTAGGTCGACGTCCCGCGTCCGACCTCGTCCAGAATGACGAAGCTGCTGGCCGTCGCCTGGGCGAGGATCGCTGCCGTCTCGACCATTTCGACCATGAAGGTCGATCGGCCGCGGGCCAGATTGTCCGAAGCGCCGACCCGGCTGAACAGCCGGTCCACCAGTCCGAGCCTAGCCCGCGCCGCCGGCACGAACGATCCCGCTTGCGCCAGCACGGCGATCAGGGCGTTCTGGCGCAGGAAGGTCGATTTGCCTCCCATATTGGGGCCGGTGACCAGCCAGAGCCGGGATTGCTCGCTCAGGGCGAGATCGTTGGCGATGAAGCGCTCGCCGGCCTGTCGCAGCGCCGCCTCGACCACCGGATGGCGCCCGCCCTCGACCTCGAAACAGGCCGAATCGCCGAATGTCGGCCGGCACCAACCGCCCTCTACCGCACGCTCGGCGAGCGCCGCCGCGACATCGAGCCGCGCCAGCGCGTCGCCGGCTGTCGCGATCGGCTCGGCCCGCGCCAGCGCCGCTTCGATCAGCTTTTCCAGATGCGCGGCCTCCGCCGCGAGCGCATGGGCACCAGCCTGCCCTACCCGAGCGGCCTGTTCGTGCAGGTCCGCCGCATTGAAGCGCACGACCCCGGCCAGCGTCTGACGATGGGTAAAGCCGGAATCGGCCGCCATCAGCCTGTCGGCGTTCCTGGCCGGCACCTCGATATGATAGCCGAGGACATTGTTGTGACGGATCTTGAGTGAGGCGATCGCGGTCTCGGCGCGGTAGCGCGCCTCCAGCGCAGCGATCGCCCGCCGTCCCTCGCCGCCGGTCGCGCGCAATTCGTCGAGCGCGGCGTCATAGCCCTCCGCGATATAGCCGCCCTGCGCCGGATCCAGGGGCGGTGAGGGTACGAGTGCCCTGCGCAGCAGATCGACCAAAGCGCCATGACCAATCAACGCGGGCGCGACCTCGGTCAGCAGGGTTGGAGCATTTTCGTCGATTCCGAGCGACCCATGCAGCGCCCGGGCGCCGTCGAGGCCGTCGCGAAGCTGCGCAAGATCGCGCGGTCCTCCTCGCCCGGCGACCAGCCGCCCAAGCGCCCGGCCGATGTCGGGCAAGGCGCGCAGCGCCCGGCGTAGCGACTCGCGCGATCCGCCGTCCCCGGCAAAGGCCGCGACCGCATCGAGCCGCGCCTCGATCCGCTCCCGATCGCGCAGCGGCGCGCCGAGATCGGCGGCGAGCAGCCGCGCCCCGGCGCCCGTCACGGTGCGGTCGATGGCCCCGAGCAGGCTGCTGGTCCTGTCGCCAGCGCTCGAGCGGACCAGCTCAAGGCTCTCCCGCGTTGCCGCGTCGATCGCCATATGGTCGCCGGTCGCGATCGCGACCGGGGGTCGCAAAAACGGCAGGGCCTCGCGCGCGACCTCATCCAGATAGGCAAGCAGCCCGCCGGCGGCGCACAAGGCGGCGCGGTCGAAGCAGCCGAAGCCATCCAAGGTCGCGACTCCGAACCGGTCCTTGAGACGCCGCTCCGCGGCAATGCTGTCGAAGCCTGCGTCTCGTTCGACCGCCCCCGGCAGCGCCTCCGGCGAGACGACCTCTGCCGCGCCCAATCGGGCCAGCTCGGCATCGAGCGACGCCGGGACAACCGAGGTCAACTCGAACCGGCCGGTCGAAATGTCAGCGGCGGCGAGACCCCAGCGATCGCCTGATCGCGCTACCGCCGCCAGCCAGTTCGCGGCCCGCGAATCGAGGAGATTTTCCTCGGTCAGCGTGCCGGCGGTGACGATTCGGACGATCGCCCGGTTCACGACCGCCTTCGACCCGCGTTTCTTCGCAGCCGCCGGGCTTTCGGTCTGGTCGGCGATCGCGACCCGGTGCCCCGCCTTGATCAGGCGGGCGAGATAGGATTCAGCAGCGTGGATGGGCACGCCGCACATCGGGATCGGCCGCCCATCGTGCTCGCCGCGCGATGTCAGCGCGATATCGAGGCAGCCGGCCGCCACCTTGGCGTCGTCGAAGAACAATTCGAAGAAGTCGCCCATCCGGTAGAAGAGCAGGCAGTCCGCGGCCTCCGCCTTCAGCGCCAGATATTGCACCATCATCGGGGTCGGAACATTCCGGGGATCGGGGTTCGCGCGGGCGGCCATCGCAGGAAGCGATAAGGCTTTGACTTGCCCCCGTCACGGCCCCGGTCCTACAGCCGGGCAAGAAAAGAGGAGCGCGACACGTGAGCGAGGGCAGCAACGTCAAATTCTCGGAGGCCGAGGCGCTCGCCTTTCATGCCGAGGGGCGGCCCGGCAAGATCGAGATCATCGCTTCCAAGCCGATGGCGACCCAGCGCGATCTCAGTCTCGCTTACTCGCCCGGCGTCGCCGTGCCCGTCCGCGCGATCGCCGAGGATTCGGCAAGGGCCTACGACTATACCGCCAAGGGCAACTTGGTCGCGGTGATTTCCAACGGCACCGCGATCCTCGGTCTCGGCAATCTGGGAGCGCTGGCTTCGAAACCGGTGATGGAAGGCAAGGCGGTCCTGTTCAAGCGCTTCGCCGACGTCGATTCGATCGATATCGAACTCGCGACCGAAGATCCGGACAAATTCATCGAGGCGGTCGCGCTGATGGAGCCAAGCTTCGGCGGCATCAACCTCGAGGACATCGCGGCGCCGGAATGCTTTATCATCGAGCAGGCCCTGCGCGAACGGATGAACATTCCGATCATGCATGACGATCAGCATGGCACGGCGATCATCAGCGCCGCCGGCCTGATCAACGCCTGCTACCTCACCGGTCGCGAATTGAAGAACCTCAAGCTGGTGGTGAACGGCGCCGGGGCCGCCGCCATCGCCTGTACGGAACTCGTCAAGGCGATGGGCGTCCCGCACGACAACGTGCTGATGTGCGACCGAAAGGGCGTCATCTATCAGGGCCGCGAGGGTCTCGATCAGTGGAAATCCGCCCATGCCGCCCGGACCGACGCGCGGACGCTCGAGGAAGCGCTCAAGGGCGCTGACGCCTTTTTCGGCCTCTCCGCCGCCGGCGCGCTCAAGGCCGAATGGGTCGACGAGATGGCGCCCAAGCCGATCATCTTCGCGATGGCCAATCCCGATCCTGAGATCACGCCACCCGAGGCGAAGGCGGCGCGGCCCGACGCAATCGTCGCCACCGGCCGCTCGGACTATCCCAATCAGGTCAACAACGTCCTCGGCTTCCCGTTCATTTTCCGCGGGGCGCTTGATGTCCGCGCGACCACCATCAACGAGGAGATGAAGATCGCCGCGGCGCAGGCACTCGCCGATCTCGCTCGCCAGCAGGTGCCGGAGGAGGTCGCGGCCGCTTATGGCGGCACGGCGCACAGCTTCGGCGCCGACTATATCATCCCGGCGCCGTTCGATCCGCGGCTGATGGAGGTGGTGCCGGCGGCGGTCGCGCAGGCCGCGATGGATTCCGGCGTCGCTCAGCGCGCGATCGACGATATGGCCGCGTATCGCACCAGCCTGCGCGCACGGCTCAATCCCACGACGTCCGTCCTTACCCTGGCTTATGAGGCGGCGCGGGCGAATCCGCGTCGTGTCCTCTTCGCAGAGGGTGAAGAGGACGTGGTTCTGCGGGCGGCGATCGCCTTTCGCGACGGCGGCTATGGGACGCCGGTGCTGGTCGGCCGCGACGATGTCCATGATCGGCTCCGGGGGCTCGGCGTCGACGACCCGACCGTGTTCGAAGTCGTCAACAGCCGCAATTATCCGCGGGTGCCGGAGATGGCGGACTTTCTCTACCGGCGGTTGCAGCGGCGCGGATATATGCACCGGGAGCTGGAGCGGATCGTCAATCAGGATCGCAACATCTTCGCGTCGCTGCTCCTGGCCATGGGTGAAGCAGATGTAATGATTACCGGCGTCACCCGCCCCTATGCCCAGAGCTTCCGGCAGATCCGGCGGGTTCTCGACGCCAAAGACGGGGTCACCCCGTTCGGCATCCACCTGATGGTGGGCCAAAGCCATACCGTCTTTATCGCCGACACGACGGTGACCGAGCGGCCCAGCGGCGAGCAATTGGCGGAAATCGCCATGCAGACCGCTGCCGTCGCCCGCCGCATGGGCCACGAGCCCAGGGTCGCGTTCCTGTCTTATTCGAATTTCGGCAATCCCGAGGGCAGCTTCTTGGAGCGCATCCGCGACGCGGTGCGTGTGATGGACGCCCGAACCGACATCGATTTTGAATATGAAGGAGAGATGTCGCCGGATACCGCGCTCGACCCGGATCTCCAGAAGCTCTACCCATTCATGCGATTAAAGGGCCCGGCGAACGTGCTGGTGATGCCGGGTCTGCAGACCGCCAACATTTCCGCCAAGCTCCTGCGCGAATTGGGCGGCGACGCGGTGATCGGGCCGATGCTGGTCGGCATGAAGCAGCAGGTACAGATCGCGCCGATGAGCGCGACCGCTTCCGATCTCGTCACCCTGGCAGTTCTCGCCGCGGGCAATATCGTCCGCTAGCCGGCGGGGCAGGCCGCTATTGCGGATTGTCGGCAGTCTGGCCGCGCTGGCCGGTCGAGCCCAGGGCCCCGATATTGCCGAACAGTTCCTCCAGCAGGCTGCGCTCGACTCCGAGCGTCGGTGTCTCCTCGCCCGACGGCCGGATATTCGCGGCGAGCTCGAGGCCGGTACGATCCACCCGCTCCACATTGCCGCTGGCGTCGAACCGAATTCTGAGCACCGTCTGCCGGGTCGGACGCGGCATCTGGAAGGCGAGCTGGCGGGTCGTGCGCGAGACGTAATACCAGTCGCGTTCGGCGCCATCGAACTGGCCGGTGAAGCTCGGCCGGCCGATCGTCCCCGCCACCGATTCGCGATTGTCGACGCCCGGCTGGATGGCGGCGATCAAGGTGTCGTCGAGGATCTGGCCCTGGAGGCCGGCGATTCGGGTACAGCCGCCGAGCAGGGTCATCGCCGCCGCTGCGCCGAGAATCGCGCCCGTTCTGTTCAACCTTGCCATGGTGACTCGCATTCTCCCGCGCCCCGAAAACTCGACCCGCCGGGGCGGACTTGACTAGGGCATCCAATATGAACATCGCCCGACCGGCGCAACCCGCCCGTTCGCTTGGAAAAACCGCTTGTCCCTGATCTCCCGCATCTTCGGCGCCCCGGCGCGTGAAACGCTCGATCCGCTCTATCGCGCGATCGTGACCGCGGGCCGCGATCCTTCATGGTATCGCGACACCGGGGTTCCGGACACGGTCGATGGCCGCTTCGACATGATCGCGGCGCTCGTGGCCATGGTGCTGCTGCGGTTGGAGGCGGAGGGCGATGCGGGGCGGCAATCGTCGGTGCTGCTCACCGAACTGTTCGTTGATGACATGGATTCGAGCCTCAGGGAGATCGGCATCGGCGACTATGTCGTCGGCAAGCATGTCGGCCGGATGATGGGTGCCCTGGGTGGCCGCCTTGCCGCGTTGCGCGCAGCAGGCGATCAGGCCGCCCTTGCCGACGTGGTCGAGCGCAACGTCTTCCGCGGCGATCCGCCTTCGAGCGA
>JBFWUJ010000002.1:32152-37433 GCA_050247295.1 Sphingomonas sp.
CGGAAGCGCTGCAGCACGACCTCGGTCGAATAGCGGTCCTGGCCGGATTGGTCCTGCCACTTGCGGGTCTGCAACTGGCCTTCGAGATAGACCTTCGAGCCCTTCTTGAGATAATTCTTGGCGACACGGCCGAGATTCTCGTTGAAGATCACCACCCGGTGCCATTCGGTCCTTTCCTGCTGGTTGCCGTCGCGGTCCTTCCAGCGCTCCGAGGTGGCGACGCGCAGGTTGACCACTTCGCCGCCATTATTGAGGCTGCGGGCTTCGGGATCGTCGCCCAGATTGCCGACCAGAATGACCTTGTTCACGCCCGCCATCAGTGTCTCCTAGAGGCCCAGTGCGGTCGCGATCCAGAAGGTTGCGCCAGCCGCCGCATAAGCCAGCGCAAAGAGATATCCTAGCATGAAGAAGGGCCACTTCCAGCCGTTTGTCTCCCGTCTTGCCACCGCAATTGTGGACAAGCATTGCGGCGCGAAAACAAACCAGGCGAGGAATGCCAATGCGGTCGGCAGCGGCCAGCTCCCCGAGAGCCGCTCGCCCAGCTGGATCGCGCCGACCTCCTCGTCCTCGGCATCGATCGCATAGACGGTCTGCAGGGCCGAAACCGCCACTTCGCGCGCGGCCATCGCGGGAATGATCGCGAGCGCCATCTCATGATTGAAGCCGATCGGCCGGACCACGACCTCAAGACCAGAGGCGATCCGGCCGGCGATCGAATATTCGCTCTGGCGCACGCCCTCCGGCGCCTGCGGATAGGAGGCGAGCAGCCACAAGGCGATGGTCACGAACATGATGATCGTGCCGGCGCGGCGCAGGAACACCCATGCCCGCTGCCACAGGCCGATGAACAGATCGCGCAGCAGGGGTAGCTGGTACCGCGGCATTTCGATCGTGAACCCCGCATTGGCCCCCCTGGCGACCGTGCGGCGCAGCACGAAGGCGGCGAACATCGCCCCGAGCACGCCCGCCAGATAGAGCGCGAACATCACCAGCCCCTGCAATCCGACGCCGCCGCCAACGTCCCGCGCCGGAATGAAGGCACCGATGATCACTGCATAGACGGGCAATCGCGCCGCACAGGTCATCAACGGTGCGATCAGGATCGTCACCAGCCGCTCGCGCGGGTCCTCGACCGAGCGGGTCGCCATGATTCCGGGAATTGCGCAGGCGAAGGAGGAAAGGAGCGGGATGAAGGAGCGTCCGGTAAGGCCGACGCCCGCCATCAAGCGATCCATCAGGAACGCGGCGCGAACCATATAGCCCGACGCCTCAAGCAGCAGGATGAAGCCGAACAGAATGAGGATTTGGGGAAGGAAGACGACGACCGAACCGACACCGGCGATCACGCCCTGGACGAGCAGGTCCTGCAGGAAGCCGGCGGGTATATTGTCGATCGCTGCCCGCGCCAGCCATTCCTGCCCTGCCTCGATCCAGCCGACCGGGGTTTCCGACCAGGCGAACACCGCCTGGAACATGACGAACAGCAGGCCGAGCAGAATCACCGGCCCGGCGACCGGATGAAGAACAATCCGATCGACCGCCAGCGTGACGTCGCGCGCCCGACCGCTGCTTGTCGTCACCGTCGTCGCGATCCGCCGCGCCTCGCGCTGATAGTGACGGATGTCCCGATCGATATCGGTGTCGGGCTTGTCTGCAGCGGCTTCCGCCAGGCCCGACAGGGCGGCCGTCAGCTCCTCCAGGCCGCGGCGGCGCACCGCCACTGTCGGCACCACCGGGACGGCGAGCTCATGCGCCAGCGCAGCATGATCGATGGAAAGGCCATCGCGCGCCGCCATGTCGATCATGTTCAGCGCGACCACCATCGGCCGCCCGAGCTCGCGCAGCTGCAGGACGAAACGAAGGTGATTGTCGAGATTGGTGGCGTCGACCACGACGATCATCGCGTCCGGCAGCCGCTCGCCCGCCTGGGCGCCGAACAGCACGTCGCAGGTCACCTGCTCGTCCGGGCTGGACGGCTCAAGACCATAAGTGCCGGGCAGGTCGACCAGTTCAGCCGGTCGGCCGTCGGACAGCGAGATGCGCCCCGAATGGCGCTCGACCGTAACGCCAGGATAATTGCCGACCTTTTGCCGCGCGCCGGTCAACATGTTGAATAGCGCGCTCTTGCCGGCATTGGGGTTGCCGACCAGCGCCACCAAAGGAATCGTCGTCACGAGGCGGCGGGCTCCACCCTGATCGCGCGGGCCGCGGCGCGGCGCAGCGCCACCCGCATCCGTCCGATGCGGACCGCCATCGGATCCCCGAACGGCGCCCGGTGCAGGGTCTCGACGGCGATGCCTTCATCGACGCCGAGATTGCGCAATCGCCGCGCATCGCTTTCCGAGAGCAGTGACCAGTCGACATCCGCCACCGTGGCGCGAGTTGCCGCATCGAGCTGGTCAAGGGTGAGGCACATCGGCTGCTCATGGCCGATTTGCGAGTGATTATCAATAAGCCTGGCCCGCGACGGCGCGCGCCGCCCCCGTCGATGCGTCATGACGTCGCCACTTCCCTGCCGCGTCAGCAGCGGCGGCAGCGGCAGCGGCAGTGACCTCTTACGCATCAACAGGTTAAGCCATTGTCGATCGGCACGCGCGGATGGCCGCTCATCCTTTCTTCACCATTTTTTCCTAGCCAGACGCCTTCCAGGGAGCCGTTGTCTTGCGCACCAGCCACGCTTTTCCGTCTTTCCTCGAGCGGCTTGACCTCGATCTGGTCGAAAAGGCGCTGGTGGCCTCGTTCATGACCCTTCTGGCGGTACGGCTCGTTCCGCACGCGGTGGCAAGCCTTTCGGCGCCGATCCTGCTCCTGCTTTTGTCGGAAAGCATCGTCGTGCTTTTCATATTGCTGCGCCGCCCTACGCGCGACATCTCGCGCCGGCCGGCCGATTGGGCCTTGGGCCTCGCCGGCACCCTGCTGCCGCTGACCGCAATTGCGCCGGAAGGCACCGCAGTGGCACCGGTCGCCCTGTGCACGACGCTGATGGCCGGCGGCTTCATGCTCCAATTGTGGGCGAAGCTCACGCTGCGCCGCAGCTTCGGCGTCGTCGCCGCCAATCGCGGCATCAAGGCGAGCGGCCCCTACCGGATCGTTCGTCACCCCATGTATGCCGGCTATGCGCTGACCCATGTCGGCTTTCTGCTTTCGGGGCCGACGTTCTGGAACCTTGCCGTTTATGGTGCGACATTGGTAATCGCGGTCCGCCGAATGCTCGCCGAGGAAAGGGTGCTGCTCCAGGACTCGGCTTATCGCAGGCTGGCCGAAAAGAGCCCCTACCGCCTGCTGCCCGGCGTCTTCTAAGCCATGCCGCTGCTTGCCGAGCTGCTTGATTTCCGCCTCTTCCTGGTAGCGGCGTTCGTCTTCATTCCGCTTGAGCGGCTGTTCGCGGCCCGCAAGGAACAGAAGCTGCTGCGTGACGGCTGGGCGAACGATCTCGTCTACGTCTTCGTCAATGGCATTGTCATCCGCGTCGGGCTGCTGTTCGCGATCGTCGCGATCCTTGCGCTCGGCGCATGGATGGTGCCGGCGTCGTTGCGCAGCGCCGTTGCGAGCCAGCCGCTATGGCTGCAGCTGATCGAGGTGCTGCTGCTTGCGGATCTCGGCTTCTACTTCGCGCACCGTGCCTTCCACGCCGTGCCGATGCTCTGGCGTCTGCATGCCATTCATCACAGCATCGAGGAAATGGACTGGCTCGCCGCGGCCCGGGTTCATCCCGTAGACCAAATCCTGACCAAGAGCGCGTCATTGCTGCCCTGCTTCGCGCTCGGCTTCTCGGAATGGGCGATCGGTGCCTTCGCGATCCTCTATTTTTGGCATTCGATGCTGCTGCATTCGAACGTGCGGCTCGGCTTCGGGCCGCTGAAGCGGCTGATCGCTTCGCCCGATTTCCACCATTGGCATCACGCCCGCGAACGCGAGGCATGGGACCGCAATTTCGCAGGCCAGCTGGCGCTTTGGGACTTCATCTTCGGCACTGCGCACCTGCCGGAAGGGCGGCGGGCGCAGGATTTCGGCGTCGCCGATCCGGTGCCGGCGGGCTATGCCGCCCAGCTCCTGCACCCGTTCAGACCGCGGGGTAGCGTAACCGCCCCAAAAATCGGCTGAGCGACGGCCGATAGGCAGCGCTGCCTCGCCAGCGCGCCTTCGCTTTCTCGAACCGCATCACATCATCGATCCGCCGATCCAGGAACGTGCGGGTCGCCGCCAGGCCCTCGCTCTCATCGTCGAGGAATATCAGGCTCGTCGAGCCGTAGACGCCGAGCAGGATCGTGCGCTTGGAATAATGGTTGAAGTCGGTCGCCATGTCGCCAGCGAGCCGCCAGATCCGGTCAGCGCTGCGCCAGGCGAGCTTCGCCGCCGCCGGCGCGTTGCGTGGCGAGGCGAGAATGGCGAGCGCCCGGCGGAGCGCCTCGCGCTGCGGCAGGATCGCGGCCAGCCGGAACATGACCAGCTCGCGGATCCGGTCGCGGACCTTCATCGTGGCGATCCGCTCCGGCGTAAACGCCTCCAGCATCGCCAGGTCGATCGAATCGAACCAGGCGTCGATCATCGCCGCCTTGCCGCCGGGGAAAGCGAGCCGGGCGCGGTCGCCCGGCACACCCAGTTCGGCCGCCGCGCCGGCGAGCGCCGCTTGCGTCCAGCCATCGAACACGGCATGGCGCGCCACCGCCGGCGCCAGCGCGGCACGAAGCTCGTCGAGGTTCATTTCGTCGGGCGGGGCCATCGGCGCTTCATTGGGCCGGCGGGGCGGGAGTCGCAACCCTGCTGTCCGTCGGGCTGAAGAAGAGGGGCGCCGCAGCGCGCTCAGGCGAAGCGCTGCTGGAGAGCCAGCATGGCCAGGGCCGCTTTCGCTGCCTCGCCGCCCTTGTCCTTTTCAGTCGCGCGGGCGCGGGCGAGCGCCTGCGCTTCGTTCTCGACGGTGAGAATGCCGTTGCCTATCGCAAGTCCGTCCAGGGACAGCGCCATCAGCGCCCGGGCGCTTTCGCCCGCGACGATCTCGAAATGCCAGGTCTCGCCCCGGATGACGACACCGAGCGCGACATAGGCATCATAGCGTCCGCTCTCTGCCGCCAGCGCGACCGCGGCCGGGATTTCCAGCGCACCGGGAACGGTCACCACCTCGACCTCATGTCCGACGAGCGCCTGCTTCGCGCCTTGCAGCAGCAGATCGCTCAAATCGGCATAGAATCGCGCCTCGACGATCAGGATGCGGGCCATCTCAGAGCGCCGCCGGGATCGGGCGCTCGCCGACGATCGTGAGGCCGTAGCCGCCCAGCGCGAC
>JBFWUJ010000002.1:37533-39151 GCA_050247295.1 Sphingomonas sp.
GTTGAGACCGGCCAGCCTGGCGACGTCCACCGCCGCCTCGGTATGGCCGGCGCGGACCAGTACGCCGCCGTCGCGCGCCGCCAGCGGAAAGACATGGCCGGGAGTCGCGATATCCTCCTGCCCCTTCGACGCATCGATCGCGACCGAGATCGTGCGCGCCCGATCGGCGGCCGAAATGCCGGTCGTCACCCCCTCGCGCGCCTCGATCGAAACAGTGAAGGCGGTCTCCAGCCGGCTGGTGTTGCTGCCGCCCATCGGCGTCAGGCCCAAAGTCGCGACCCGCTCCGCGGTCAGCGCCAGGCAGATCAGGCCGCGACCATGTTTGGCCATGAAATTGATCGCGTCGGGCGTCGCCATCTGGGCGGGAATGACCAGATCGCCCTCATTCTCACGGTCCTCGTCGTCGACCAGAATGAACATCCGGCCGTTGCGCGCCTCGTCGATGATCTGCTCGGCGCTCGCCATCACGGCGGAGCCGTCGCCGGCCAGGAACCGTTCCAGCTTCGCGAGCGTGTCGGCGGTCGGATTCCAGTCGGGCTCCCCGAGCTTGCGCAGGCTGTTGGGATGCAGCCCCGACGCGCGGGCAAGGCCGGCGCGGCTGATCTCGCCGCTTTCGACGACCTGGGTCAGCCTATCGATCAATATCGAGCTCATGGCGGCGCCGCTATCACATCGAAATGTGATGTCTCAAGCAAAAGATCACATCTGGCGCGGATTTATCGCGCGAACGTTTCCGATATTCCTGCCTACATGCGGTTTTCGCGATGCTTGATACCCTGGGATGTGGGAAAATCTGCGCCGGTTGGCGCATCGAATCGTCCACGACACGGATCGTCGTGCGGGAAGGCAATCAGGCCGTGAGTCGGCGGGTGTCCATCATTCGGCCGAGATAGCGGGCGAGGACATCGATCTCGATGTTCACGGTCTCGCCGCAGTCAAAGATTGCCGTCGAGTCGCGGGTATGCGGGATGATGTTCACCCCGAAGTAGACGCCGTCTTCCTTGTCCTCGACCTCGTTCAAGGTGAGGGAGATGCCGTTGATCGCGATCGAGCCCTTTTCCGAAAAATAAGGCGCCAGACGGTTCGGGGCCTTGATCGTCAAGCGGATCGAATCGCCGTCCGTGCCGCGACCACTGACGACTCCGAGCCCGTCGACATGACCGGTGACAATATGGCCTCCGAGCTCGTCGCCGACCCTCAACGCGCGTTCGAGGTTGAGCCGCGTTCCTTCCGCCCACATCCCCGGCGCGGTGCGGCTTTTCGTCTCGGCCGATACGTCCACCGCGAACCAGTCGGCGCCCTTGTCGACCACCGTCAGGCAGACGCCCGAGCAAGCGATCGAAGCGCCCAGGTCGACCGTCGCCATGTCGTAACCGCACGCGATGCGCAAACGCGTGTCCCCGCGTTCCTCTGCCGCAACGACCCGGCCGATATCGGTGACGATTCCCGTGAACATGTCAGCTCCGGACGCGGTCGTAGACGTCGAGCCGGTCCTCGCCAAGGGCGCGGCTGTCGCTCTGCCGCCAGCGGCCATGGGCGTCGGCAAGTGCGGCGAGGCCGAGATCGCCGATCGCCGCCCGGCCTTCGCCGATCAGGATCGGAGCGCGATAGACGAGCA
>JBFWUJ010000002.1:39251-44574 GCA_050247295.1 Sphingomonas sp.
CGCTGCGTCCAGCCGCGGCCGACGACCGTTTCGCCCTGGACGATCAGGCAGCCGACATGCGGATTGGGCGCCGTCAGGCCTCGACCGCGTTCGCCCAGAGCGATCGCCGCCGCCATCCAGCGCCGGTCCGTCTCCTGGCCGTCGTTCAAATGCCCAGCCGGTTGAGATTTTCGTCGATCCGCCGGAATTGCTCGCGGCGACGTTCGGCACGGGCCTCATCCTCCGCCTGACGGCGTCGCTGATCGGCCTTGATCTGTTCGTCGGTGCGCGATGCCGGCCAGCTTTCGACGACGGTGATCGTCCGCCGCGGTCGGGTGTTGGTGCCGCTGTCGATATAGAAAGCGGCGACGATGCCGACCGGCATTGCGATCGCAAGCAGCGCCGCGATCCACTGGTGACGCGGCCGATGCCGCCAGAATTCGGCCATGTCACGCCACAAGGCGCGCGGGCTGGCGGGACGAGGCAGCGGCATGCCTTCATGAATAAGCCTTCGCCGCCGCCGCCGCCAGCCCCGGATGAATCAGACGTCCTCGATCCTGAAGTGGATCGTCATCGTCCGGCTGCTTTCGACCGGACGGCCATCGACGGTCGCCGGGCGAAAGCGCCAGCGGGTCAGCGCCTGCCGTTCGGCCGCGGCCCAGAAAAGGTCGCTGGTCGCCGATACGCGCTGGGCGGCGCGGACCCGGCCGTCAGTGCCGATCGTCACCCGGATGACGACGCTGCCCGTCCGGCCGGCGCGTTGCTCGGCGGCAGGATATTGCGGCTGCAGTGCTGAAGCGAAGCGAGGATCGACCTGTGCGTCGATCCGGACCGGCACCGGCGGCGGATCGCGGGGCGGGACCGAAACGGCGCTCGTCATCTGGGCTTCGGCCGGGCGCGTTTCGCTGGCCGTCACGCCGAGCTGCGTACGCTGCGGGAGCTCGATCTGCTGCGGGGGAGCCGCGATCTGCGGAACCGGCTGCGGCCGCTCCTCGCGCGGCCGCTGCCGCTCGACCTGGGGCGGAGGCTGGGGAACGGGGACCGTGAAGACCGTGGTCCGCTGCTTCGCGGGCGGCAGGAAGGCCGGACCGGCCGCCAGAAGCACCGCGCCGAGGACGATTGCATGTCCTGTCGCCACCAACGCGAACCGTGTCGGGCTCGCGGACTTCTGCTCGAAGAACCCCACATTTGCCATGACCATCTCCCATCGACTCATTGGCGATGAGACTTTGTATCATGATCAGAGATGATATTCTATATCATTCTTGGCGGCATCATCCGCAAGCGTCGCGCAGTCGGGCAATCGCCTTCTCGCGGCCGATCAAAGGCAGCAGCGCGGCCATGTCCGGGCCGCTGTCGCGGCCGGTGAGCGCCCGGCGGAGCGGCAGGAACAGCGGCTTCCCGGCGCGGCCGGTCCGCTCCTTGAGTAGCGCCGTGAGCGCCGCCCATGGCGGCGCGGTCCAGTCGATCGCGCCTGCGGCATCCGCCGCCGCCGCGATGAAGTCCCGGTCCTCCGGTTCGGCCCTGCGCTCGACATGGCCGTGCAGAATCTCCCACCAGTCGGCCGCCTCCGCGACCTTTGCCAGATTCGGCCGGATCGCGATCCAGTCATCGTCGCTCATACCCGGCGGCAGGCGATCCGCCACCGCGGCATGATCGAGCTGGTGGACGATGCGCGCATTGAGGCCGGCCAGTTCGTCCATGTCGAAACGGGCCGGGGCGCGCCCGAAGGTCGAGAAATCGAACGCGTCGATCAGCGGCCCGGCATCGCCGAACGGCTCGACCGGCAGGCTGGTGCCGATCCGCGCCAGCTTGGCGATCAGCGCCTGCGGCTCGATCCCCGCCTCGCGCATCGCCTCGACACCCAGGGAGCCAAGGCGCTTTGAAAGCTTCCCCTCCGCGCCGACCAGCAACGCCTCGTGCGCGAACGCCGGGCGGACGGCGGCGAGCGCATCGAACATCTGCAGCTGGAGGCCGGTATTGGTCACATGATCCTCGCCGCGCACGACATGGGTCACAGCCATCTCGATGTCGTCGACAGTCGAGGGGAGCATGTAGAGCCAGCTGCCGTCCTTGCGCCGGACCACCGGATCGCTGAGCAGGGCCGGATCGAGATGCTGGGGCCCTCGAATCAGATCGCGCCACTCGATCGGGGCGTCATGATCGAGCCTGAAGCGCCAGTGCGGCCGCCGGCCTTCAGCCTGCAGCGCCGCCCGTTCGACATCGGTCAAGCGCAAGGCGGCGCGATCGTAGATCGGCGGCAGGCCGCGCCCCAGCGCGACCTTGCGCTTCAGGTCCAGTTCCTGTGCCGTTTCGTAGGCCGGATAGACGCGGCCTGCGTCGACCAGCCGCGCCAGCGCCGCTTCGTAGCGATCGAAGCGTGCCGACTGCCGCTCCTCGCCGTCGGGATCGAGGCCGAGCCAGGCGAGATCGGCGCGGATCGCGAGCGCATTCGCCTCCGTCGAGCGTTCCCGATCGGTATCGTCGAGCCGCAGCAGGAAACGGCCGCCATGCTTGCGCGCCCACAGCCAATTGTGGAGCGCCGTGCGGATGTTGCCGACGTGAAGGCGTCCGGTCGGCGCCGGGGCGAAGCGGGTGACGACGCTCATGGTCCCGCGGCTCTATGCGGGCTGGCCGATACGGGCAACGCCCTTGCCTTCGCGCGCTTGCACGGCCACTAGCGCGGGGCGCTTTCGTCCCGGAGTATCGATCTGATGAAGCTGTTGTCGGGCAATTCGAACCCGCCGCTTGCGCAGGCCATCGCCGATTATTGCGAAATGCCGCTGACCCAGGCGAGCGTCCGCCGCTTCGCCGACGAAGAGATTTTCGTCGAGATCCATGAAAATGTCCGCGGCGAGGACGTTTTCGTCGTCCAATCGACCTCCTATCCCGCCAACGACAATCTGATGGAGCTCCTGATCATCACCGATGCGCTGCGTCGCGCCTCGGCGAAACGGATCACCGCCGTCGTGCCCTATTTCGGTTATGCCCGGCAGGACCGGAAGCCGGGCCCGCGCACCCCGATCTCGGCCAAGCTGGTCGCAAATCTGATTACCGTCGCCGGCGCCAATCGCGTCCTTTCGGTCGATCTCCACGCCGGCCAGATCCAGGGCTTCTTCGATATCCCCACCGACAATCTCTACGGCGCGCCGGTGATGTCGGCCGACATCCAGGCGCGCTTCGCGGGCAAGCCGATCACCGTGGTCTCGCCGGACGTCGGCGGCGTGGTGCGCGCCCGGGCGCTGGCGAAGCGGCTCGACAATGCACCGCTGGCGATCGTCGACAAACGCCGCGAGCGCGCCGGCGAATCGGAAGTGATGAACATCATCGGCGACGTCGAGGACCGGTTCTGCATCCTCGTCGACGATATCGTCGATTCGGCCGGCACGCTGTGCAATGCCGCCGCCGCGCTCAAGGAAGCGGGCGCGTCGGAGGTCGCCGCTTACTGCACCCATGGCGTGCTTTCGGGCGGGGCGGTGGCACGGGTCGAAAATTCGGTGCTGACCGAGTTGGTGATCACCGATTCGATCGCCCCGGACGAGGCGGCGGCGAAGAGCGCCAACGTGCGCATCCTCACCATCGCGCCGCTGCTTGCCGAGGCAATCACCCGGATCGCCGACGAATCCTCCGTCTCGAGCCTGTTCGACTGATGCCCTCGGTCCTGATCACCGGCGCCAATCGCGGCCTCGGTCTGGAATTCGCCCGGCGCTATGCCGCCAATGGCTGGGACGTGATCGCGACCGTGCGCGATCCCGCCTCGGCGGACGAACTGCGCGCTGCCGCGCCGGCGGCAAGGATCGAATCGCTCGACGTGGCCGACCTCGACCGTGTCCTCGCCATGAGCCGGGCGCTTGGCGGCCGGCCGCTCGACCTGATGATCGCCAATGCCGGAACCTACGGCCCGCGTCGGATCGCGACCGCCGAAGACGGCGAGGGCTGGCTGGCGGCGCTCAATGTGATGGCAGTGTCGCCGGTCCTGCTCGCCGAGGCATTGCTGCCGAATCTGAAGGCGGCGAACGGCAAGGCCGCGGCGATCACCAGCAAGATGGGCAGCATCGACGACAACAATAGCGGCGGCTTCATCGCCTATCGCAGCGCCAAGGCGGCCTTGAACGCCGCCTGGACCTCGCTGGCGATCGACAATCCGGGCGTCGTCTTCGCTTTGCTCCATCCCGGCTGGGTGCAGACGCGAATGGGCGGCGCGAGCGCGCCGACCACGGTCGAGGACAGCATCGCCGGCATGATGCGGGTGATCGACGGCCTGAAGCCCGCCGGCCGCGCGCCGTTCCTCGATCACCAGGGCCAGACCGTCCCCTGGTGAGGCCTTGCCAGCGGCCGCTCCTCTCTCTATAGGCGCGCGCTTTCCAGTTTGATGGAAAGACGAACCGCCCGGCCATCAAGGGCTGCCGTGGCTGTTCCAGAACGTCCGCCAAAGCGCGGCAGAAGGAGACAAAATGCCCAAGCTCAAGACCAAGAGCGGTGTGAAGAAGCGCTTCAAGCTCACCGCCACCGGCAAGATCAAGCATGGCGTCGCCGGCAAGCGGCACCGTCTGATCAGCCACAACGCCAAATATATCCGCCAGAACCGCGGCACCGACGTGCTCGCCGACGCCGATACGGCGCGGGTGAAGCTCTGGGCGCCTTACGGCCTGAAATAAGGGGGATATAGACAATGGCACGCATCAAGCGCGGCGTCACCACGCGCGCCAAGCACAAACGGATTCTGGAGCAGGCGAAGGGCTATTACGGCCGTCGCAAGAACACGATCCGCATCGCCCGCCAGGCCGTCGAGAAGGCCGGGCAATATGCCTATCGCGACCGCAAGGTGAAGAAGCGCAGCTTCCGCGCCCTGTGGATCCAGCGGATCAACGCGGCGGTGCGGATGGAGGGCCTGACCTATGGCCGCTTCATGCATGGCCTGAAGCTCGCCGGCGTCGATTTGGACCGCAAGGTCCTGGCCGACATCGCGATGCACGAGGGCGAGGCCTTCAAGGCGATCGTCGCTCAAGCCAAGGGCGCGCTGCCGAAGGAAGGCTGAGCCTTTCACCAGTCGCCACTTTTTCGAAGGGCGCGGCAGCGAAAGCTTCCGCGCCCTTTGGTTTTCTCCCGGTCCTCCGCGGTGCTAGGGACTGGGCATGTTGGCTGGCGCGTTGCTCCTGTTCTCTGCTTTGGCGCAAAGCGACGCCGATGCGCCCTCGCCGCGCCTGCAACAGCTTGCCGACCATTTCGTCGCAACGGTGACGAGCGGGCCGCGCGAAGAAATCCCCGCAGTCCCTCTCGATGGCCTTGGCGAGCATCTCCTCCGCGTTAATCCGGGACATCAAGCTGAGGTGGAAAGCATCGC
>JBFWUJ010000002.1:44674-74938 GCA_050247295.1 Sphingomonas sp.
GGCGCGCAGGGCTCGGTCCATCCGGTGAGCCAGGTGATGGACGAACTGGCCGAGATTTTCGCCGATCTCGGCTTCTCGGTCGCCACCGGCCCGGAGATCGAGGACGACTGGCACAATTTCACCGCCCTCAACATTCCGGAGACACATCCGGCGCGGGCGATGCACGACACCTTCTATTTCGACCGCGCCGATGCCGAAGGGCGCCGGATGCTGCTGCGCACCCACACCTCGCCGGTGCAGATCCGCACGATGCAGTCCACGCCGCCGCCCATCTACGTGATCGCGCCGGGCCGCACCTACCGCTCCGACAGCGACGCCACCCATACGCCGATGTTCCACCAGGTCGAGGGGCTGGTGATCGACAAGGGGATCACGCTCGGCCACCTCAAATGGACGCTGGAGACCTTCCTCAAGGCCTTTTTCGAGCGCGACGACATCGCGCTGCGGCTGCGCCCTTCCTATTTCCCGTTCACCGAGCCTTCGGCCGAGGTCGATGTCGGCTACACCATGCAGAACGGCCGCCGGGTTCTGGGCGGGACCGATCACTGGATGGAGCTTTTGGGCTCCGGCATGGTCCATCCGCGCGTCATCGCCGCCTGCGGGCTCGATCCCGACGAATGGCAGGGCTTCGCCTTCGGTTGCGGCATCGATCGCCTGGCGATGCTGAAATACGGAATGGATGACCTGCGCGCCTTCTTCGACGGCGATATCCGCTGGCTGAAGCATTATGGCTTTCGGGCGCTCGATGTGCCGACCCTGTCGGGAGGGGTCGGCGCATGAAATTCACCCTTTCCTGGCTGAAGGAGCATCTGGAGACGGAGGCTTCGCTCGACGAGATCGTCGAGACGCTCACCCGCATCGGGCTGGAGGTCGAGGGCGTCGAAAATGCCGCGGACAAGCTTGCGCCCTTCATTGTCGCCGAGGTGCTGACCGCCGCGCCGCACCCGCAGGCGGACAAATTGCAGGTGCTGACCGTCAGCACCGGTGCCGGCGAGGCGATCCAGGTCGTCTGCGGGGCGCCGAACGCCCGCGCCGGCATGAAAGGGGTGTTCGGCGGGCCCGGCGCCTTCGTGCCCGGCAGTGACCTGACGCTGAAAGTCACGGCGATCCGCGGCGTTGAGAGCCACGGCATGATGTGCTCGGTGCGCGAGCTGGAACTTGGCGAGGAGCATGACGGGATCATCGCCTTGCCCGACGATGCGCCGGTGGGGACGCCCTACGCTCGATATGCCGGGCTGGACGATCCGGTGATCGACGTTTCGGTGACCCCCAACCGGCAGGATGCGATGGGGGTGCGCGGCATCGCCCGCGATCTCGCCGCCGCCGGGCTGGGAACGCTGAAGCCCCTGGAGATTGCGCAGATCGCCGGCGACTTCCCCTGCCCGGTCCATGTCCGGACAGAGGACGAGGACGGCTGCCCGGCTTTTTACGGCCGCGTCGTGCGCGGCGTGAACAACGGGCGTTCGCCGGACTGGCTGCAGCGGCGACTGAAGGCGATCGGACAGCGGCCGATCAGCGCCCTGGTCGATATCACCAATTATGTCAGCACGGGCCTCGGCCGGCCGCTGCATGTCTATGATCTCGCCAAGATCGCAGGAGGAATCACGGCGCGGCGGGCGCGCGACGGCGAGACCGTCGAAGCGCTGAACGGCAAGACCTACGCACTCGATTCGACGATGACGGCGATGGCCGACGACAGGGGCGCGGACGGAATCGGCGGCATCATGGGCGGCGAGCCATCCAGCGTCACGGAAGGCACGACCGACATCCTGATCGAATGCGCATGGTTCACCCCGGAGCGCATCGCGCTGACCGGGCAGAAGCTCGGCCTTACGTCCGACGCCCGCCAGCGCTTCGAACGCGGCGCCGATCCCGCCTTCCTGGAAGACGGGCTGCAGATCGCGACCGCGCTGGTGATCGATCTGGCCGGCGGCGAACCGTCACGGATGGTGAAGGCGGGGTCGCCGCCGACGCCGGACAAGGTGGTGGATTACGATCCCGCGCGCTGCCTTGCGCTCGCCGGCGTGGACATTCCCGCCGACCGCCAGCAGCAGATCCTGCAGCGGCTCGGCTTTACCGTGGCCCGCGACGATCCCTGGCGCGTCTCGGTGCCGTCATGGCGTCGCGACGTGGATGGTCCGGCGGATCTGGTCGAGGAGGTTGTTCGGATCGAGGGCATGGACCGGGTGCCGTCGACGCCGCTGCCGCGCGCGAGCGGCGTTGCCCAACCGACCGCGACGCCGGCGCAGCTGATCGAACGGCGGGCGAAGCGGGCCGCGGCGGCGCGCGGGCTCGACGAAGCGATCACATGGAGCTTCATTTCCGATGCCGAAGCGGCGCCGTTCGGCGGCGCCGCCTGGGGGCTTGCCAATCCGATCAGCGAGGAGATGAAGGCGATGCGCCCTTCGCTGCTCCCCGGGCTGCTCGCCGCCGCCAGCCGCAACCAGGCGCGCGGGGCGGACCGGGTCGCATTGTTCGAGATCGGAAGGCGCTATCTGGAGAGCGGGGAGCGGCCGACGCTGGGCATCGTCCTTGCCGGGCCGCGCAGCCGCCGCGATTGGCGCAGCGGCAAGGCGATCGCCTTCGATGCCTATGACGCGAAAGCCGAGGCGCTGGCGATCCTCGCTGCCGCCGGTGCACCGGCCGACAACCTGCAAGTCCTGTCTGACGCCGCCGGCGTCTATCATCCGGGGCAGTCCGGACGGCTGGGCCTGGGTCCGAAGACGATCCTTGCCGAATTCGGCGCGCTCCATCCCCGGATCGCCCGCGCCTTCGATCTCGACGGACCGGTGGTCGCCGCGGAGCTGTTTCTCGACGCCATCCCGGCGAAGCGTGGCGGCGGCGGCCAGATGCGCTCCGCCTATGCGCCGCCGCCGCTGCAGGCGGTGACCCGCGATTTCGCCTTCATCGTTCCGGCCGCGCTGCCGGGCGATCAACTGCTGCGCGCCGTGAGAAGCGCGGACAAGGCGACGATCACCGGCGCTTCGATTTTCGACGTCTTCACCGGAGAGGGCGTCGGGGAGGGCTGCAAGTCGGTGGCGATAGAGGTGACGTTGCAGCCGGTCGGAGCAAGCTTCACCGACGCCGCGCTGAAGGACATTTCCGACACAATCGTCGGCGCCGCCGCGAAACTGGGCGCGGTGCTACGGCGCTGAGAGCGCGGCCGGCTCGAGCGCGTTGATCGCGCCGCGCACCGCCGCCTCCACCTCGCGGCGCGGCAGGCCGGGCGCGATCGCTTCGCCGAAGCGGAACGTGACGGTTCCGGGGCGCTTCAGGAAACTGTCGCGCGGCCACAGACGGCCGCTGTCGACCGCAACCGGGGCGACCGGAATGCCGAGCGCCCGGTAAAGACCGGCAAAGCCCGGCGCCAATGGCGGCGCCGTCCCGACCGGCACCCGGGTGCCTTCCGGGAAAATCAGGATAGGCCTGCCTTCCGCCACCGCGGCCTCCGCCGCGCGCAGCATCCTTCTGAGCGCCGCGCCGCCGCCGCCGCGATCGACCGGGATGACCCCGTAGCGGCGCACGACCCAGCCCCACAGCGGTATATCGGCCAGTTCCCGCTTCAGCACCACCGCCGGCTCGCGCAGCAACAGGACCATCTCCATCGTTTCGAACATCGATTGGTGCTTCACCGCGACCAGGGCCGACCCCCGGGCCGGAGCGCCTTCCACCCGGGTGCGGATGCCAAGGATCGTCCGCGCGAGGAACCGGTGGGTGCGACACCAGCCGTGCGCCCAGCCTCTGATCGCCTTGGTGCCGAACAGGGCGACCGGAAAGGAAATGAGGACAGCGATCACCGTCCAGCCATAGAAGAGCAGCGCGAACAGCGCCGATCGCAGCGCGCTCATCAGATGCCGAGCCGGTCCGCCGTCCAGCCGAGCAGGAACTTGTTATACTCGATGAAGAGCTCACGAAAGCCCGGGCTGGTCGGCACCGCGTCGCGTATGATCGTCACGTCATCCCCGATCCGGCTCCGGATTTCGTGGCTTGCGCGCGGCATGTGGAGATCGTTGGTCACCAGCCGCATCGAGCGATAGCGCTGCCGGCTCATCCAGCGGGTGACCTGATCGGCGTTGGAGCGGGTGTCGAACGATTGACGCTCCAGATCCACACAGCAGTCGATCAGCCGGGCTTCGACACGATAGGCGTCGGCAAGTTCGGCGGCACGGACGGCGGGATCGACGCCGGAGATCAGCATCCGGCGCGCGAGGCCCCGCCGCATCAGATCGAAGCCACGATCGAGCCTGCCGGTGCCGCCGGTGAGGACGACGATCGCGTCGGTCCGCTCCATCCCCGCCGGACGAGGCAACAAGACCGCGAACAGCGCATAGCCCAGGAGATAGGCGACGATCAGCAGGATCGTCAGGCGATAAAGGAAGCGGATCACAGCATCCGCCCCAGGGCACGAAGGATGGTGAGGCGGGCGACAAGCATGGCGAGCAGAACGCTCAGCACCGGCAAGGCGATCAGCACCACCCAGCCCTGGACGGGGATGGCCGCCGCACCGAGCAACTCCGATCCCAATGCAGTCACGCGCTCGCCGAGCGCGATCAGCACGATACCGGCAAGGATGAAGCCGACCAGGCCGCCGAACAGCGCGTCGAGCGCAATCCGCCGCTGGAACAGCCGTGCGACCTGCACGTCGGTCGCGCCCATCAAATGGAGGATCTCGATCGTCGCCCGATGGGTGTCGAGCGCAGCGCGGGCGGCGAGCACCACGGTCGCGGCGGTGGCGCCGATCATCAGCAGTACGAGCCCGGCCGCGAGCCATTGCAGCGCCCGGATCAGCGCCGCCAGGGGCGCCAGCCATTGCGCATTGTCATCCACCCGCCCCGACGGCGCGACCGGAGCGATCGCCGCCCGCAATGGCCCCAGATCCCGCCGCGCTTCGGGAGCGAGATCGACATCGATCAACGCAGGGATCGGCAGGTCCATTTCAAGCCCCGAGCCGATCCAGGGTTCGAGCAGCCGCGCCATCTCCGCCTCCGGCACCAGCCGCACGGCGGCAACGCCGGGCACCTCGCGGGCGGCCGCCGCGGCCGCCTGCGCCTGGGTGGACCGGGCACCCGGATTGGCCTCCAGAACCTGGATCGTAACCCGGCCGCCGATCTGATCGGACAATCGCGCCGCCGAGCCGGCGAGACCGAGCCCGGCGGCCGCAGCCAGCACCGTCAGGAACATCATGATCGCGATCACCCAGGGCATCGGCCCGGCGAACCGCCCTTCCGGCAGGAGGCCGCGCTCGGCGACCCCGAACTTGCGCACTCCCGCCTTCATGCGTCGACCCGGCGCGGCGGATTGCGCAGCGCCCCGGTGGGATCGGCAATCTGACCGCGGTCGAGCCGCAGCAGCTCCGCGCCCGACACTTCCGGAATCAGATGCAGATCGTGGGTGGCGACGATGATCGTGGTGCCGAGCTTGTTCAGGGAATCGAACAGGAAGAGCAGCCGGCGGGCCATGTCCGGATCGACATTGCCGGTCGGCTCGTCGGCGATCAGCAGCTCCGGCCGGCCGATGACGGCGCGCGCGATCGCGACCCGCTGCTGCTCTCCGCCCGACAGCGTGGGCGGACGGGCGCTCGCCCGATCGGCCAGACCGACCCAGGCCAGCATCTCGCGAACCGGCGTCTCCAGATCATCATCCGCCACCCCGGCCACCCGCAAGGGCAGCGCGACATTGTCATAAGCCGACAGATGCGGAACCAGCCTGAATTCCTGGAAGACGACGCCGATCCGGCGGCGGAAGCCCGGCAGCCGGCCGCGCGGCATCGTCACGATATCCTCTTCGAACAGGCGGATGACGCCGCGGCTCGGCCGCAGCGCAAGGTAGAGCAATTTCAGCAGCGACGTCTTGCCGGCCCCTGACGGTCCGGTGAGAAAATAGAAGCCGCCCGCCCTCAGCGAGAAAGAGAGATCGGACAGCGTTTCCGCGCCGGTGCCGTAGCGCAGGCCGACATTGTCGAACTGGACGATCGCTGCACTCAAAACCGCCGCCTCCACGCCGGCCGGAACGGCCGCCAATCCACAACATCGCACGGCGTTCGGCTGCGCTTCAAGCCCGTGAAGACGGCGCATTCCCTTGCGCCCGCCGCCCGCATGATGCTTAGAGTCCTTTCCTTCGTTGGGGGTCTCGCGCGTCCATGATCCTGACCTGTCCGTCCTGCCAGAAACGCTATGTCGTTCCCGACAGCGCGATCGGGGCGGCTGGCCGTCAGGTGCGCTGCGCCGCCTGTCGCCGCAGCTGGTTCCAGCATGCTCCTGCGCCGGTGCCAGCCGAGAGCCTCCCGCCGCCGGCTCCCATTGCCGCGCCGCCGGTCGCGCCGGAGCCGCCGCCATCCGCCGAGCCGGCCTATGACGAGCAGGAAACTTTCCTGCGACCGCGCCGCAACCCGGCAAAGACATGGACGATCGTCGCGATCATCGCCGCCGCGTTGATGACCGGCGCGGTCTTCGCGATCCAGTATTTCGGTCTGCCCGATCTGGGCCAGCGGATCGGCATCCCGGTGCAGACCGGCGATGCGCTCGGCATTGTCGACGAGAGCGCCAGGCCGCGGCGGCTGGAAAGCGGCAACGACATGCTCGAAGTCTCCGGCGCGATCGTCAACCGCACCGACCAGGTGCAGCGCGTGCCGCAGATCCGGGCGGAGCTGAAGGACGGCGACGGCCGCGTCATCTATTCCTGGTCGATCGCTCCCCCGGCGCCGGAAATCCAGCCGAACGGCCGGATGGCCTTCGACAGCGCCGAAATCGGGGTGCCGTCGGGCGGCCGTACCCTCACGCTGAACTTCGGACCGGTCGGCTGAGCACCCACCAGAAGCGACCGAAGCTGAGCGTCGCGCAGACCAGCATCCCGGCGCCGGCCGCATAAGCGAGGCCATCCGCGCCCCAGCCGCGCCCCACCAGCAGGCCGCCGAGGCCACCGGTGACGATGAAGAAGCCGATAATGCCGTTCACGCCGGCCCAGACCTGCTCGCCGAGCGAACGCAGGGCCGACGAGAAGACGAATTGCAGGCCGTCGAAGACCAGGAACGCGCCCATGATCGCGAGCATCGATGCGCCGAGCAATTGTACCGCGGGATCGTCGGAGAACGGGCGAATGAGCGGCGTCGCCGCAAGGACCAATAGCAGCGAGATCGCGGCAAGCAGCGCGGCCGCTATGCCCGCCGCCAGCATCGCGCGCGGCCAGGCCTGCGCCCTCTCGCCAGCCCCGACGGCATTCCCAACCCGAACGCCGGCGGCGGAGCCGAACCCCATCGAGAGTGCGAAGGCGATGTTATGCACCGACAGCATCGCCTGGAACGCGCCGGCGGCAGCATTGCCGAGCTGGGTCGAAAGCACCATCAGCCAGGCGAATCCGGCAAGCTCCAGCCCCGCCCCGATCGCCGGCACCAGCCCGAACCAGGCCAGCGCCGGAACACCGCGCCAGGCCCGCCGCAACACGTCGCCTCCCCAAGCCCTGACGCCGCGCGCTTCGGCCTGCGGAAGCCGCCAGATGAGGATCAGCATCGCGGCCGCGCCGGCCCATGAGGCAGTCGCCGTCGCATAGGCCGCTCCCACGGCACCCATTGCCGGAAGGCCTAGATGACCGCCGACCCAAGCCCAGGCCAGGAGGGCGTTCAGCGGCAGCATCGAGAGATTGACGGCCATCACTCGCTGCGGCCGGCTGATCCCTTCCAGAAAATAGGAGCAGGCTGCGAGGATGAACTGGGCCGGAAAGGCCAGCGCCATGGCCTCGACGACCGCCGCGCCCGGCCCGTGCAGGTTCCGCGCGACGCCGAACAGCGCGAGCAATGGCCGCGCGAAGCCGCCGAGGACGATCACCATTGCGATGCTGAGCAACAGGCCGCAGATGACGCCGGAACGCAGAATGTCACCAGTCTCCGCCAGACGCCCGCCCCCGTCCGCGCGCGCAGTATAGACGAGGATGCCGGTAAGGCCGGCGAAGCCGATGACGATAGAGATGAATGTGAGGATCCGGCTCGCCGCCAGCGCCGCCAGTTCATCGGTGCCGTAGTGGCCGACGACCGCGACGTCGATCATGTGCATCAAGGTCCAGTTAAGGCTGGTCAGCATGATCGGCCAGGCGAGCGACAGAATCCGGCGCGCCTCCCTTCCTGCCTCCCCTGAGGTTTCTGGCCGGTTGTCGGTCATGGCGAGCGCCGATAGACGAGGTCCAATGCACTGCCCAGCGGACATCGGCGGATGAGAGTCGGGATCCTGACCGGCGGCGGCGACGTGCCGGGGCTGAATGCCTGCATTCGCTCCGTCGTTCTGTCCGCCGACGATCTCGGCTGGAGCGTCACCGGGTTCCGCCGCGGCTGGGACGGCGTGATGGCGATCGATCCCGGCGATCCGGCGAGCATTGCCATGAACAGCATTTCCCTGGACCGCGAGGCGGTGCGCGGCATCGACCGGGACGGCGGCACCATTCTCCACACGTCGCGCACCGATCCGCGTACCGCCGCCGGCGAAGACCGGACCGGGGCGGTGCTGCGGGTGCTCGACGCGATGGGCATCGATGCGATGGTCACTTTGGGCGGCGACGGCACGTTGCGCTTCTCCGCCCATCTCGCAGCCCAGGGGATGAAGGTGATCTCGGTGCCCAAGACGATGGACAATGACGTCTTCGGCACAGATTATTGCATCGGCTTTTCGACTGCTGTCAGCCGATCCGTCGAAGCGATCAACGCGCTCAGGACGACGGTCGCGAGCCACGAGCGGATTGGCGTCGTCGAGCTGTTCGGCCGGCGGAGCGGCGAGACGGCCCTGCTCGCCGGCTTCCTCGCCCAGGTCGATCGCACCGTGATCGCCGAGGTGCCCGCCGATCTGGATCGGCTGCTGCCATTGCTGGCCGAGGACAAGGCATCGAACCCGGCCGGCTATGCGATGTGCGTCGTTTCGGAGGGCGCGCGCATCGCCGGCGAGAGCGACTCGGACGATCTGTCCCGTCCGGCAAGCCGCCGGGACGACCGGCGGATCGGCCAGCGGCTGGGCGACGCCATCGCGGCGCGGCTGGGATCGGGTACGGTGATCCAGGAACTGGCCTATCTGATGCGCGCCGGTGAACCGGATGCGATGGACCGGATGGTCGGCTTCGCGTTCGGTGGCCTCGCCGTTCAGCTTCTCCAGCGCGGTCAGCACGGCCGGATGGTCGCCCTCGCAAACGGCAATTACGATCACGTGCCGATCGACACCCTGCTCAAGGACACCAAGGTCGTGGACGTAGACGCCCTCTACGACCGGGCGGCCTATCGCGCCCGCCTGATGCGGGTCGAAGGGATGCCGATGTTCCTCTATTGAGGCGTCGCGCGGCCTCTGCTAGGGGCGCGCGCTCACCAGATCGGCGAAGTCCCGGGCTTCGCTTTCACGTGCGGTCGTGGCGGAACTGGTAGACGCGCAGCGTTGAGGTCGCTGTGGCCGAAAGGCCGTGGAAGTTCGAGTCTTCTCGACCGCACCATTTGCTTTCACCCCTGCAACGGACCAAGGTCGGCCCCGTGGGG
Source organism: Sphingomonas sp. (assembly GCA_050247295.1). Classification (GTDB taxonomy): domain Bacteria; phylum Pseudomonadota; class Alphaproteobacteria; order Sphingomonadales; family Sphingomonadaceae; genus Allosphingosinicella. Next base: position 54,174 of record JBFWUJ010000002.1, read on the forward strand.
AATTCGGCCGAGCGGAATACGGGCGATCAGCGCCGCGCGCTTGGCTTCTGGCTATGCCTCGCGCTGGTCGTCGGCAATTTCATCGGCTCGGGCATCTTCCTGCTGCCGGCCCAGCTCGCGCCCTATGGCTGGAACGCCTTTTTCGGCTGGGCCGTCACCATCGCCGGTGCCTTGTGCCTGGCCTATGTCTTCGCCCGCCTTGCCCGCGCGATGCCGCTGGCGCCCGGCCCCTTCGCTTATGTCGAGCGCGCGTTCGGACGGCTTGCCGCCTTTGTCGTGACCTGGAGCTACTGGATCGCGATCATCGTCGGCAACGCCGCGCTGGCGGCCGCGTCGGTCAGCTATCTCTCGTTATTCGCACCCTCGCTGGCGTCGGTGTCGGGACTTGGTGCGCTGGTCGCGATCGCGCTCGTCTGGGCGCTGACCGCCGCCAATTGCGTCAGCCTTCGCGTCGGCGGCGGCATCCAGGCGGTGACCGTGATCGCCAAGCTCGTGCCGCTGGTGGTCGTGATCGGGGTCACGATCATCATCCTCGGGGAAAATCGGCAGGATGCGGCCCCCGCCCTTCGCGCCAGCGACCTCAGCCTCGATTCGATCAGCGCCGCCGCGGCGCTGACCCTGTGGGCGTTGCTCGGCGTCGAATGCGCCGCCGTCGTCGCGCGCAACGTCCGCGATCCCGGCCGCAACATTCCACGCGCGACGATGGCGGGAACGTTGCTCGTGGGCCTGATCTACATCTGCGTTTCCTCGGCCGTGGCGATGCTGTTGCCGCAGGATCAGGTGGCCCAGTCCAACGCCCCGATCGCCTTGTTCGTCAGCTATTATTGGAGCCCCGGCCTTGCCCTGTTCGTCGGGCTGTTCGCGGCGATCAGCTGCATGGGCGCATTGAACGGCTTCATCCTGCTGCAGGGCGAAATGCCCTTGATGATGGCCCGGAGCGGCGGCTTTCCGGCCTGGTTCGCCCAGACCAGCCGGGTCGGCATTCCGGTGCGCGCCCACCTCCTGTCTAGTCTCTGCACGTCGTTGCTGCTGGCCGCCAATTACAGCAGCACGCTGGCCGAGCTGTTCCAGTTCATGATCCTGCTTTCCACGTCTTCGACGCTCGTCCTCTACCTTGCCTGCGCGCTGGCCGCCCTGCGGCTGCAGCAGGTGCGCGTCATTGCGATTTCGCCCGTCCTGCTCGCGATCGCGACGCTGGGCGCCATTTATTCGGTCTGGACGCTCTATGGCGCCGGCTACGATGCGCTCAAATGGGGTGCGGCGTTGCTGCTGCTGGGAATCCTGATCTACGCGGCGATGCGCCTCAGCGGCGCCAATCCGCCGGCGGCTCGGGCAGCCGCGTCTCCGGAACGAGGCGCCTGAGCTTGGCCGCGAAGCTCCGCAGGCAGACCTCGCTCTCGCCGAGCGGCCCCGGTGTGTAGAGCGCGGAGGCCATGCCCTGCTGGACGCGGCGGATCAGGGCGCTGTCCTCTTCGTTCACCCGCCGGTTGATCCGCCAATTGAGATAGCGCGCCGCGCGCATCTCCCGGCGATCGTCCGGCACCGCGTAGCTGATCTCCCGGATCAGCGTCTCGGTCGGTCCGACGGGGACGAAATGCATGAAATCGACCTGGTCGGGATAGATGTCGAAGGCGACGTTCGGCCAGAGCTTGAAATAGAGCCAGCGCCGGCCAGCGCTTTCGGGAAGGAAATGCTGGTAGGCGCGCTCGGACGGGTTGGTCGACGGCCGGTCCAGCAGGTCGCCCCACATCCGGTCGACATGCTGCCCCGCCTCGATCCCGTAGCCGGCCCCGAACAGGCGGGTGAGGCCGGGATGGGCGACGTTGATATGCAGCCCGTCCGAATAATTGTCGGCGACATTCTTCCAATTCACGTCGCGGGGGCGGAGCGTGATCCGGCCGAGCGCCCGCAAATCCTCGAAGCGACAGGGCGCCACTTCGGCCTCATGCGGCGCCATCATCTCGGCGACCGACGGCCCGCCCGGCGCTAGCCGGACGAACAGGAAGCCGCGCCAATCGTCCAGCTCGACCGGGATCAAGCCGAGCGCGTCGGGCACCAGGCCCGGATAGTCCGCCTTGTGCGGGACGCCGATCAGGCGTCCGTCCGGGCCGTAGGTCCAGCCATGATAGGGGCAGGTCAGCCGCCTGGCGCAGCCGCCTTCGCCATCGACCAGCCGCGAGCCGCGATGGCGACAGACATTGGCGAAGGCGCGGACGGCGAGGTCGGCGCCGCGGATCACGATCACGCTCTCGCCGAGATAGTCGAGCGTCCGCCAATCGCCGGGAGCCGGAATCTCGCTCTGGTGGCAGACGATTTGCCACGCCGGGCGGATCAGCCGCTCCATCTCCAACCGAAAATAGCCGGGGTCATGATAGACCCAGCCGGGCAGGCTGACGCCGTCGAGAGGATCGCTCGGCGCTTCGGCAATGCGTGCGGTCGCCATACCCCTTGGTAGCATCGCGCCGGAAAGTCGCGCCAGACGACTTTTCGATTTCGGGCGCACCTGTCATGCTTGCCGGATGCAGATGCTCCCGTCGCCCATGGCGCGCTTTGCAGCGGCGCTCGTGGCGCTGCTGGCCTGGACCGGGCTGGCGGTTCAGCTCGAGGCGAGCATCGGCCTTTCCGGCTCCGTTGGCGGCGCGCTCTGGGCGATGCTGCGCTTCTTCACCGTGCTCACGAATCTCCTCGTCGCCTTGCTGTTCACCGCCGTCGCCGTCGGCCACCGTGCCTCACCGCTGACTCTCGGCGGCGTCACGCTTGCCATCATGCTGGTCGGCATCGTCTATGCGACCTTGCTCGTAGGGCTGGTCGAGCTGAGCGGCGGCGCGCTGCTCGCCGATTTCATCCTCCATCGGGTGACGCCGGCCCTGGTCCCCCTCTGGTGGCTGGTCTTCGCGGCCAAGGGCGGCATCCGACGGTGCGACCCGTTGCTCTGGTCGCTCTATCCGGTCGGCTATTTCCTCTATGTCATTGTTCGCGGCGCGCTCGACGGACGCTATCCCTATCCGTTCATGGACATCGGCCGGATCGGCTGGCCGCAGACCGCCCTCAACGTGCTTGCGATAGCCGCAGGCTTCGTGGTCGGCGGCTATCTATTGCGCTGGATTGACCGGCGGCTGGCGCGGGATTGATCGGAAGCGTCGCCGCGCCCACATTCCGGTCATGGAAAAGCTCGACCTGACCGATGCCGAATGGCGTCGGCGCCTTTCGCCGGAACGCTATCATGTGCTGCGCGAAGGCGGCACCGAACGCGCCTTCACCGGCATTCTTTACGACAATCACGCCGACGGTACCTATCGCTGCGCCGGTTGCGGCAGCGCGCTGTTCGACAGCGGCACCAAGTTCGACAGCGGCTCCGGCTGGCCGAGCTTCACCGGGCCGGCGGCCCGCGATCATGTGACGCTGCACGAGGACAGCAGCCACGGCATGGTACGGACCGAGGTTCGCTGCGCCAAATGCGATGGTCATCTGGGCCATGTCTTTCCCGATGGTCCGGGGCCGGAGGGGCTGCGCTACTGCATAAACTCCGCCAGCCTCGACTTCGATTCAGACGGCGGCCCCCGTTAGGGCACGCTGCGGCTTGCGGCGGCGATTCGCCTTCCGTATCCGTAGGCGCTGATGGCCAACGCCGCCCCTCCTCCAAAGCGATCGCGGCTGCGGCGATTCATCGTCACTAGCCTGATGGTCATGTTCGGCGCGGTCCTCGTGATGCTGATCGCGGTCGGCGTCGCGGTCGGCGTCGCCGTCAATCAGCTGCCGAGCTATCCCGAGCTCGTCCGGCGCGACGACCTCGGCCAGATGGTTCGGGTGCGCGCCGCCGACGGCACGATCATCCATACGCAGGGGCCGAGCTTCGGCGAGTGGCTGCCCTTTGCCGACATCCCGCCGGTGATGCGCGACGCGATCGTCTCCGTCGAGGACCGCCGCTTCCGGTCGCATATCGGCGTCGATCCGATCGGCATCATCCGCTCGGTCATGGTCCGGATCCAGCGCGGCGTCTGGGCGCAGGGCGGATCGACGCTGACCCAGCAGCTCGCCCGCAACATCTTTCTCACCAACGACCGCAGTTTCATCCGCAAGGTGCGCGAGGCGATTCTCGCGATGGCGATCGAGTGGCGATACTCCAAGGACCAGATCCTGGAGCTGTATCTCAACCGGGTCTATTTCGGCGGCGGCGCCTTTGGCATCGATGCCGCGTCGCGTCGCTTTTTCGCTCATAGCGCGACCACGCTCAGCACTGGCGAGGCGGCGATGATCGCCGGCCTCGTCAAGGCGCCTTCCAATTACGCTCCGACTGCCGATTCGGATGCGGCGCGCGGCCGGGCGCGGGTCGTGCTCGGCGAGATGGTGGAGGCCGGGGTGATCACCCAGGCGGATGCAACCGCCGCCGATCCCGCGCAGGTGCAGATCGCCCGTCCAGTGACCAATGGAACCCGCACTCGCTACTTCATCGACTGGGTAATGCCTCAGCTCGACATGCTGATCGACGAGGCGGTTCAGCCGATCGACGTCTGGACGACTGTCCATCTCGGCATGCAGGAAGTGGCCGAGCGGGCGATCTCGGCCAATGCGCCGCAAGGCGTGCAGGGGGCGTTGTTGAGCCTCGATCGCGACGGCGCCGTACGGGCGATGGTCGGCGGGCTCGATTATCGCACCTCTAGCTACAATCGCGCCACCCAGGCGCTGCGGCAGCCCGGCTCGTCGTTCAAGCTTTTCGTCTATCTCGCCGGGCTGGAGGCAGGGCTGACTCCCGATTCGACGGTGGTGGACGCGCCGATCACCATCGGCCGCTGGTCGCCGCGCAATTCCAACGGCCGCTTTGCGGGCCCGATGCCGCTCCGTCAGGCGCTCGCTTATTCGGTCAACACCGTTGCCGTCCGGATTGCACAGCAGGTCGGCACCCAGACGGTTGCCGACATGGCCCAGCGGCTCGGCATCACCACCCGGATCCAGACCACGCCCTCGATGGCGCTCGGCTCATCCGAGGTGCGGCTGATCGACATGGTCCGCGCCTATGCGGTGGTTGGACGGGGCGGCGTTGGCGTGACGCCCTATGGCATTCGCCGGGTGACGACGACGGACGGTACCCTGATCTACCAGCACCAGGACGATCAGTCGCGGGTGTTGCTCCAGCCGTTCATCGCCCAGCAGATGACCGACATGCTCGCCGCGGTCGTCAGCCGCGGCACCGCGCGGGCCGCCGATCTCGGCCGCCCGACCGCCGGCAAGACCGGCACGACTTCGTCGAGCAAGGACGCCTGGTTCGTCGGCTTTTCCAGTGGCATCACGACCGGCGTCTGGATGGGCCGCGACGACAACCGGGCGATCCCCGGGCTTTCAGGCGGCCAGGCGCCGGCGCGCACCTTTCACGATTTCATGATCCGGGCCGTCGCCAGGCGACCGGTCGAGCCGTTCCGCACCGACGCCCAGGCTCCGGACTGGCCGACCGGGGATGCCGAGAACATCTTCTTCGCGCCGGATCCGCAAGGCGGCCAGGACGATGGCCAGTTCGTCGATCCGGATGGCATGCCCATCGATCGGCCGCCGCCGGAGGATGACTATCCTTATGGCCAGGATGCGGCGCGACCCGAAGATGCCGTGCCCGAGGATTATGACGCCGAGGGCTATTAGTCGCTAAGGGCGGCCGACGGCATGCAGAGCGGCGCCATGACGTCGCAGCCACGCCCGCGCCGCCAACGGATCGCCTTCGAAGAGATTGGCGACCAGGGCGTGGAAATCCGGTCCGTGATGAAGGTGTATGAGATGCGCCACCTCATGCGCCACGGTGGCGCGGCGGACATGATCGGGCGCCAGAATGAGCCGCCAGCTGTAGCGGATGGCACCGGCGCACGAGCAGCTCCCCCATCGCGACCTGGGATCGCCGACGCCGACCTTGCTCACCTCTGCGCCCGCAATCGCTGCATAGTGGCGCGTTTCGTCGGTCAATAGGCACAGCGCCTCATTGCGCAGCCATCGCAGCATGCGGGTCGCCAGGCCTTCGGCCGGCCCACCGGCGACGATCCGATCGCCATCGATCCAAATCCGTCGCGGCCGGCAGGAAGACCAATCGAGCCGGCGAGGAACGCCGCGATAGGGCAGTTCGGCTTCGGGGACGATCGGCAGCGGCGGTGGCACGGCGGCCCGCCGCGCCGCGATCCACGCGCTCTGCTCGGTCGCCCAAGCCAGCGCCCGCCGCCGCGACGCCCGGCGCGGCAGGACGAGCAACACGGCGCCGGTCCGCGAATCGACGGTGAGGCGCAGCCGCCGCGCCCGCGCCGATTCGCGCAGCGTCACGGCCACGCCGTCGATCAGCGCTTCAGAGCTCACGATCGACGAGGTGATGTTCAAGATCGCCGGCTTCGTCCTCGGTCACCGTCCAGCCGCGCACGGACATGCCGGCCCGGTGGATCGATTCGGAATCGCCGCTCATCAGATAATGCCAATCGAACAACGGCTTGCCGGCAGCGCGGAGCCGGTAGGCACAGGTCGAGGGGAGCCAGTCGATCTCGTCGAGATTGCGCATCGTCAGGCGGACGCAGTCCGGTACGTGCGCCTTGCGATTCCTGTAATCGAGGCAGCGCGCCGCCCGCCGGTCGAGCAGCCGGCAGGCGACATTGGTCGGATAAAGCCGGCCGGTTTCCGCATCCTCCAGCTTGTGCAGGCAGCATTTGCCGCAGCCGTCGCAAAGCGCCTCCCATTCCTCGCGGTCCAGAGCCGCCAATGGCAGTTCCCAGAAACGCGCCCTCATCTGACCCACCGCGCGAGTTCGGCGGCAAAGGCATCCGGCCCCTGGTCGTGCGGCAGGATCGCGATCGGCTCGCCCTGCGGCCCGTAGAGAACGATCTGGCGGCTGTGGTCGACGAGATAGGCGCCACCCGGCTCGGCCGGCTGCTGGCGCTGGTAATAGACGCCGTAACGGCGCGCGACCTGCGCGACCTCCTCTTCGGTTCCGGTCAGGCCGACGATCCGGGGGTGGAAACGGGCGGAATAGACGCGCACGACCGGCGGCGTGTCGCGGGCCGGATCGACGGAGATGAAGATCGGCGTGACGCGTGCAGCACGGGCCGGATCGCTGGCCTCGAACCGCCGCAGGCCGGCGCCGATCAACGCAAGATCGACCGGGCAGACATCGGGGCAGAAGGTGAAGCCGAAATAGACGATGCGATAATGGCCGGCGAAGCGGCTGTCCGGCACCCGGCCGCCGTCGCCACCGACCAGGTTGATCGGCCCGCCGAGCGTTGCGCCCTGCAGCGGCACCGGACCGGGATCAGTCTGTTGGCAGGCGCCGAGCGCGAGCGCGGCGATGATGGCGACGAAAAGCGGGCGTTGGTTCATGACAGCGGCAGCCTTGCTTTGCTAAGCGCCGGCAATCAACCCATGGGAGCGAGGGGCCGAGACGATGACCATCCCGATGCGCGCGCTGCTGGCCGCCCTGCTTGTCGTGCTGACAGGCCCTTTGCTGGCGCAGAGCGGCGGCGTCGGCTTCTCACCGGCCTTTCGCTTTCTCAAGGCGGTACGCGATCGCGACGGCAATGTCGCCACGGAGATGACTGCGGCCCCCGGAGCGACCGTGATCAACAGCCGTGACCCATCGTCCGGCGACGGCGCACTGCATATCCTTGTGCGCGGCCGGGACCTGAACTGGCTCGGATTCATGCTCGGCCGCGGAGCACGGCCCGATCTGGAGAACGGCGACGGTGCGACCGCATTGCTGCTCGCCGCGCAGATCGGATGGCGGGAAGGCGTGGAGAGGCTGCTTGCGGGGCGCGCGAACCCCAATGTTCCCAACAATCAGGGGGAGACTCCGCTCATCTACGCGGTCCGGCGATTCGATGCGCCGTTGGTCCGGATTTTGATGGGCGCCGGCGCGGATCCGAACCAGACCGACAACCTGTCCGGCAATTCGGCGCTCGATTATGCGCGGCTCGATCGCCGCGGCCAGGCGCTGATCCCGCTGCTGGAACGCCAGCCCCAACAGCCCGAGCGCCCGGTTCAGGGCCCGCCGGTTCCGCGCCAGCCTTAGTCGAGACCGGCGAGCGACGGATCGAGATCGCCGGCCAGGCGGCGCGCGGCGCGGCGCGCGAAGCGCAGCACCTCCGCCTTGCGCCGCGGAGCTGCAAGCGGGCGGCAGGGCGCTTCGCGGATCACTTCGGCATCGTAGCGGTCGGCGACGATCAGGCCGGCACAAGGATCGGCCCGGCAGCCGCCTTCGAACGGCGCGAGATCGAAACCGACCGGCACCGCCCAATAGAAGCGGTCGCAATAGTCCAGGTAATCGGTCCACTTCTGGTCGCCGATCAGATCGGCCTTCGACACCTTGATTTCCACGATCGTCAGTTCGCCCTTGGCCGAAAGGGCGATCATGTCGGCGCGCCGGCCGTTCGGCAGCGGCGCTTCGCACAGGGCAAAGAGATCGGAACGGAAGAACATCCTGGTGATGCCGCGCGCAACGTCGCGGGCGATCAGCGGCAGATCGTCAAAGCAGCCGTCGGCGGACGAATCGGGCAGGCTGGCCATCGGCCTCGATTAGAATGAAACGAGAACGCTGGGAAGCGGTCGGCAACCTGCCGCACCGCTCCACTGCCGAGTCCTATCGGTAGAAGACGTGGTTTCCGACGGTGGCGACCCGGGTCAGCCGCCAGCCCGGATTGACGCGCCGGGCATGAAAGAAAAGCGCCCGCGGCGCCGAGCCATCGGCAAGATCTTCTATGGCGATCCGGGCGATCGCCACTGCAGTCCGCCAGTTGCGCGCCGATTGCGGCGGCTGCGGAATGACGCCACGGCGGACGAAGGAAAATTGCCCGGCCTGCCGGACAACGCCGCAAATGCTGGACGGGAAACGACCGGAGTTCGAACGATTGATGATCACCTCGGCGACGGTGAGCTGGCCAACCAGCGATTCGCCCTGTGACTCATAATAGACCGCGCGGGCCAGGCATTCATGCTCGGCGTCGACGGTGTCGGTGCCGGCATGATCGCCGACCAGATCGGCGAGCGAGCGGCCCGGGCGACGCTCCAAAGTGCCGACGGCAGTGGTCGCCGCCGGCGGGAAAGCCGGCGCCATCGCATGCGTCGCGATCGGCTGACCGCTTTCGAGAGTTTCGGGGCCCGGCGCTGTGTCCGCCCCGTCGGAAATGTCGTTGAGGCCCAGATTCTCGGCCGAGAGGCCGCTGGCGGCATGCTCGATGTAGGTCACCTGAGGCGTCGTCTCGCCTTCGAAGGCGACCGATGGGTCGGCGACGGCGACGGCTGCACAAAAGGAGAGACTCACCGCGGACAGCACCGCGGCGCGGAATGAGAATCGCATTTGAACGTCTAGCCTGTGCGGATGGTCGAGATCGGCGAACCTTTGAAACGTCGCCTCGCTCTTACATCCGTCTCGCGTGGCCGTTTCGCCGACTGGGCGAAAACGGCGGCCCCCGCTCGTGCAGTCAATAGCCGGACGCCCGCTAGGGCCGGCTGTCAGCCCGGTCAACCAAAGGCGATCATTTCATCGGCGAACCGTTCGGCGGATGCGACGTCCAGTTCCACCACCCAGAGGTCGGGATCGGTGCGACGGCGCCGGTCAACGAGCGCGTCAAAGGCCGCCTCTTCGCGGTCCGAATCGCCGCTGACGTCTCGCCAGCCGTAGGTTCCGTCCATCCCGAGAGTCCGTTCCAGGAAGCGCCGGCGCCGGCCCCGCTCGGCAAGGATCACCGCTATCGCACCGGCGGTCGAATCGCCCTTCGCAATGACCGCTCCGAAGCCGCCCTGTCCCTCGACGGTGCGGATCAACGCCTTTACCAGGACGCTGCTCGCAAGCCGCCCCATCGTCAGCCCGGCTTGTAGCCGTCGAGACCTGAAAGCGGGATATGCGAGCGCATGAACGTGCCGGTGCCCCGGCCGACCTCCTCGCCATCGGGCAGGACGATCCGTGCCTCGCCGACGAAAACCCGCTTCTTGCCGCCGATCCAGCGTCCTTCGGCCATCGCGGGCCCGGCTTTCATCGGCCGGGTAAAAACGAGGTTGAAGGCGGTGGTGAGAAGGAAGCGGTCGCTGACCAGGCTGTTGCAGGCATAGAAAGCCGCGTCGTCCATCATCTTGAAATAGAGCGTCCCGTGCGCCGCGCCGGCGGCATGAAAGGTCTCCGGGGCGATTTCGAAGCGGATGCGGGCAACCCCGGCCTCCGGAATCTCCAGCTCCGAGCGAAACAGATCGTTGATCGGCGCCGCCCGGTACAGAGAGGCTAGCCTTTCATAATGCGCGCGCTCGCCCCCGTCAGGCGGCATTGCGCGCGTCCTGGCTGGCGAGCAGCGCATAGAGCGCATCGCGCGAGCGGGCGCCCCGCAGCTTGGCCAGCAAGGCGCGATCGCGGAACACCCGGCTCACCATCGCCAAAGCCTTCAGATGCTCGGCCCCGGCGTCGGGAGGCGAGAGCAACAAAAAGACCAGATCGACCGGCAGCCCGTCGACGGCACCGAAATCGATCGGCGTCGCGAGACGCGCGAAATGACCGACCACCTTGGGCAGGCCCTCCAGCTTGCCGTGCGGGATCGCCGCGCCGGCTCCGAAGCCGGTGGAACCCAGCTTCTCGCGCGCGTTGAGGCAGGCGAGGATCGTCTTTTGCGGCAGGCTCGTCCGCCGCGCCGCCGCCGCGCCGACGAGCTGGAACAACGCCTTCTTGTTGGCGACCACCAGGTCCGCCTCGACGGCGTCGATGGTCAGGATGTCCGAAAGGTCGTTCATGTCACACCGCTGTGGGGCGAGTCGCCCCGAAAAGAAAAGGAAGGATCAACGAAAGGGGATCTATTGTCGTGGCTCGACCCAGCCGATCGTGCCATCCCCTCGTCGGTAGACCATGTTGAAGGCGCCGGTGGCGCCGTTGCGGAACATCAGCGCATTGGTGTTCCTCAGATCCAGCAGCATGACCGCATCGGAGACAGTGGCAGTCGGTATGTCGACGCTGGTTTCGGCGACGACCGGTGGATTATCGACTGGCTCCTCGTCATCCGGCGAGGGCGCGAACACCGTATAGCCGGCGTCGAGCGCCTCCGCTTCGGCTGCCGCCTGCGCCGCATGGCGGTCCTTGATTCGGTTCTTGTAACGCCGCAACTGGGTCTCGACCCGGCCAACTGCCTGTTCAAACGCGGCGTGGGCATCGCCCGCCGAACCGCTGCTTTTCAGGACCATATTCTGCGGGATATGCGCGACAATGTCGCAGACGAAACTGTGGTCGTAAGGGCCCTTGCCGAACGTCACCTGGGCCGAGATCGCGCGCGAAAAATATTTATCGGCGATCGCGCCAAGTCGCGCATCGACCTCGCTACGCAACGCCGCGCCGGTTTCGATCTGGTGTCCGGAGACACGAATATCCATGGAAACGGGCGCTCCGACCGCTGAACAGCGGGGCATTTGGGCCTGCCCGCGCTCAAGGTCAACCGGCGCGCCGCGCTACAGACGATTCCAGATGGGGTCTTTGATCCTGGCGAGGAATGCGGTGTGGCGCAGCAGTTCCTCCTCGCTCGGCGCATGCGGCCGGGGCGGCCGGACAGGCGCCGCCACGATCGCGTCCTCCGAGTCCCTTTCAATGGTCTGTTCGACCAATTCGGCAACCAGCGTGAGGCCGATCTGCCGGCCACCGGTGAGCTCTACATAGACCTGCGCGAGGAGCTGGGCGTCGATCAACGCACCGTGCTTGATGCGGACAGATCGATCGACCCCGAAGCGGGTGCATAATGCATCGAGGCTGTGCTTGGCGCCGGGGAATTTCTGCCGGGCGAGGGCGAGCGTATCGATCATCCGCGAACTGCAGACGGCCGGGTGGCCGCATTCCGCCAACTCGTGATTGATGAAGCTGAAATCGAAACTGGCATTGTGGGCGATCATCGGCGAGTCTCCGATGAACGCGAGCAGCTCGGCGCATCGCTCGGCGAAGCTCGGCTTGTCGGAGAGGAAGCGGTCGGAAAGTCCGTGCACCGCTTCGGCCTCGCTCGGCATCGGCCGGCCGGGATTGAAATAGGAATGGAAGGTCGCGCCGGTCTCGACCCGATTGAACATCTCGATACAGCCGATCTCGACCATCCGGTCGCCATAAGCGGGAGAGAGGCCGGTGGTTTCGGTGTCGAAGACGATCTCGCGCATGATGGCGCTATGAATCCCCGTGACCGGCCAGGCAAGCGATGATTGCCGCAACCGAAGACCTTGTCTGGTCAAGCGAGCAATCTGTCGGGATGATGAAATCGGCGCGGTCGCGCTTCTCGGCGTCGGGCAATTGGTGGGAGAGGATTCGGAGGAACTTCTCCGGCGTCATGCCGGGCCGGGCCAAAGTGCGTAGTCGCTGCACCTCAGCGTCGGCCGACACGACCGCCACCTTGTCCACTTCGCCCTCGAGGCCCTTTTCGAACAGTAACGGAATATCGAACACGATCAGCGGAAAATCGCGATGCCGGGCGAGGAAGGTCTCGCGCTCCCGCGCTACCGCCGGATGAACCAGCGCCTCAAGCCGACGAAGATCCTCCGGCTCGGCCAGCACCCGCTCCGCCAGAGCGGTGCGATTGACGCCGTCCGGCCCGGTCGTGCCGGGGAAAGCCGCCTCGATCTCGTCAACCAGCGCACCCTGCGGCCCCTGCAATTCGTGGACCACCGCGTCGGCATCGAACACGGGCACACCGGCGTCAGCGAACATCCGCGCCACGGTCGATTTGCCCATGCCGATCGAACCGGTGAGGCCGAGGATCAGGGTCATTGGATCAGCTGCTTTCGAAGCTTGGCATCATGTTCGCGCGGGGCGGGCAAGCCGAAGAACCGCTCGAAGGCGGAAGCGGCCTGGCCTATTAAAACCGTAAGCCCGTCAATCACACGAAGCTTCTCCTGTCTGGCCCGGGCGAGGAACGCGGTTTCGACCGGACTGTATACCAAGTCGAGCGCGAACCCTCTCCGTCGGAATAGTCCACCGCGTCGCACACGGCCGAGACTGTCGAGCACCGGCTGCGGCATCGCGGAGAACCCGCTCATCCCGAGCGGCGAGGCATTGATGACACCGGCGCAACCCGAAAGGGCGGCTTCCGCCTCGTCGAAGCAAAAGACACGGCTATGTTCCGCGCCTGAGCCAATCAGCGCCATCCCCCGCTGTTTATCGCGAACCACGACATTGAATTGAAAAACGGCGGCCATGTCGAGGCCGGCGACGGCCGCCCTTGCCGCTCCTCCGGCACCGATGATGCAAACGGGTGCGGACGTATCGACGCCGAATGAGAGAGCTTCGCCAATTCCCGCGATATCGGTATTCGTGCCCAACAAGCCGTTGTGCGGCACAACGCAATTTACGGCACCGATCCCCAGATCAGCGCGCTTATCGAGCAAGGGAATCACGCTCTGCTTGTGGGGGATCGTGACGTTGCAGCCGCGCCAATCTGGATCAGCGCGCCGGGCGGCCAGAAACGCGGGCAGATCCTCCGCCCTCACTCTGGTTGCTCGATACTCGCCGGTGAGGCCGAGCGTCTCCAGCCAGAATTTGTGGATCAGCGGCGATTTGGAGTGGGCAACCGGATCGCCGATCACTTCGGCATAGGGAACGCCCATCAATCCTCCAGCAGGCCGCGTTCGCGCAGATAGGCAAGCAGCGGAAGCAGCGGAAGGCCAAGAATGGCGAAATGGCTGCCCTCGATAGATTCGAACAATTGGGCGCCCGGACCCTCAATTCGGTAGCCGCCCACGCTCCAGCGGATCGCGTCATATTCGGCGTCGAGATAAGCGGCGAGAAACGCATCGCCCAGCGGCCTGACCGACAGGGTGACGCTTTCGGTTTCACCCCATTTGCGCTCACCGCCGATGACGGCGACCGCGGCGGAATGCAGCTGGTGCATGTGGCCGCTCATCCGCCGCAGCTGTTCCAGCGCTTCCGCCCGCGACGCGGGCTTGCTCAGGATGGAGCCGTCGTCCAGCTCCAGCACCTGATCGGCGCCCAGTACGAGGTCGTCGGTCGCCGCAGCCACGCTCTTCGCCTTCAACTCCGCGAGCATCTCCGCCAGGTCGCGCGGCTCGAAGCCGGCGGCGAGCAGCCCCGTTTTGGCCCCCTCTTCGTCGAACGGCGCCGCCACCGCCTCGAATTGCACGCCGGCGTCGGCCAGCATACGCTGCCGGGCTGCGCTTTTCGACGCGAGCAGCAGCCTCACGCGCGTTGGGCCTCCAGCCGCTCGGTATGCAATTGGGCGATGGCAAGGGCGCTTTCTTCGATCGAGCGGCGGGTGACGTCGATGACCGGCCAGCTCTTGTCCGCGAACATCCGCCTGGCGAAAGCCAGCTCGACGTTCACCGCCTCGGCATCGACATAGTCGGTTTCGGGCGCCTGGTTGAGCGACAGGAGCCGGTTGCGACGAATCTGGATCAGTCGTTCCGGATTGGTCGTCAGACCGACAATCAGCGGATGCCTGAGCTCGTAGAGACTCGGCGGCGGCGGCGATTGCGGGACCAGCGGCACATTCGCAACCTTGTAGCCGCGATTGGCCAGATAGATGCTCGTCGGCGTCTTGGAGGTACGCGAGACCCCGACCAGGACGATATCCGCTTCCTCCCAGTTTTCCGCGCCCACGCCGTCATCATGGGCGATGGTGAACTGGATCGCGTCGACGCGGGCGAAATAGGCCGCATCCAGCGCGTGCTGCCGCCCCGCCCGGCCCTTCGCCTGCTGACCACTTGCCGCCGCAAGCGCGTCCAGCACCGGATCGAGCACCGGCACCGCGTTGAGCTTGCGCTGCCGGCACTTGCGCTCCAGCTCCTTCCGGATCGTCGGGTTGACGACGGTATAGAGGACAAGGCCGGGCCGTCGTTCCACATCGTCCAGCACCCGATCCAGATGACCTTCGGAGCGCACCATGGGCCACAGGTGCCGGATAGCCTCTACCTCATCGAACTGGGCGAGGCACGCGTTGGCGACCATGTCCAAGGTCTCGCCGGTCGAATCGGAAAGCAGGTGCAGGTGCAGCTGATTCATCGCCGGCCCGTTCGCCGAGGTATCTGCGCCCCGCTGTGGAAAACCATGGGGACAGCGCTAGCTGAACCCTGGGCGCGCCGGCAAGGACAGGATTCGCTCACGATCCGGCGACAAATGGTCCACAGCCGGGCGCACATGGGGAAAAGGCCGCCGGGCCAATGTGAATCACGGGGAATGGCGGTCCGACTCCGCAGCTTTCCGTGACTCCCGCGCTGTCAAGCTGTTGGAAAAATCGGGGCAAGGACATAAACCCCGCTTTGCCGTCGGCAACGAACAACTGCAGAATCTAGATTCATATATAATCGAGAAAGAGAACAGGGACGCCGCACGGCCATGCCGGATACGCCCAAGCCCTTGCTCGCCGTTCTAAGCGGCGGAAAAAGCGAGAGAAAACCGATCTGGCTGATGCGCCAGGCCGGGCGCTACCTGCCGGAGTATCGGCAGCTTCGGGAAGCCAAGGGCGGATTCCTCGCACTTGTCACCGACCCCGACGCCGCGGCGGAGATCACGTTGCAGCCGATCCGCCGGTTCGGCTTCGATGGCGCGATCCTGTTTTCCGACATCTTGATCGTGCCTTGGGCGCTGGGTCAGGATCTCGCCTTCACGGCCGGAGAAGGCCCGCGTCTGTCGCCGCCACTCGCCGCCGCCTCGCTCGAGGCGCTGACGGCGGCGCCGGAGCGCTTCCAGCCCATCTATAGCACTGTGGAGAAAGTGAGGGCGGCGCTGCCCGCCGAAACGACCTTTCTCGGCTTTGCCGGCAGCCCATGGACGGTCGCCACCTACATGATCGCCGGGCAAGGGAGCCGTGAACAGGCTGAGGCGCGGCAACATGCCTACGGCGATCCCGGAGCCTTCGGCGCCATCGTCGCGGCGATCGAGACGGCGACGGTCGACTATCTTTCGGGACAGATCGAGGCCGGGGTGGAGGCGGTGCAATTGTTCGACAGCTGGGCCGGCAGCTTGGCCCCGTCGCAGTTCGAGCAATGGGTGATTGCGCCGACCGCCCGGATCATCGCGGGGCTGAAAGCGCGTCACCCGCATGTTCCGGTGATCGGCTTCCCAAAGGGCGCCGGCGGCAAGCTTGCAGCTTATGCCCGCGAAACCGGCATCGATGCGATCGGGCTCGACGAGACGGTCGATCCGGGCTGGGCGATGCGGGAGTTGCCGGACGGGATGCCGATTCAGGGCAATCTCGATCCGCTGGCGCTGCTCGCCGGCGGCGAGGCGCTTGAAAATGCGGTGGGGCGCATCCTATCTGGGTTCGCGGGGAGGCCGCACATCTTCAATCTGGGCCACGGCATCGTTAAGGAAACGCCGATCGCCCATGTCGAGCATCTGCTCACTTTGGTCCGCGGCGCATGATCGATGGCCTCAACTGGGCGCTCATGATGACCT
Source organism: Sphingomonas sp. (assembly GCA_050247295.1). GTDB lineage: Bacteria > Pseudomonadota > Alphaproteobacteria > Sphingomonadales > Sphingomonadaceae > Allosphingosinicella. Next base: position 70,540 of record JBFWUJ010000002.1, read on the forward strand.
ACGCCTGGCTCAAGGCCGGCCATATCATCTTCGTGATCTTCTGGGTCGCCGGCCTGTTCATGCTGCCGCGCTTCTATGTCTATCACCAGGAGGCGCCGGAGGGATCGGACGAGGAGTCGAGGTGGATCGGGCGCGAGCGCAAGCTGCGCACCATCATCCTCACTCCGGCCATGGTGCTGGTCTGGCTGTTCGGTCTTTCCCTCGCTTATGTGACCGGCGCCTGGACCGAAGGCTGGTTCCAGGGAAAGCTGGTGCTGGTGCTGGGCCTGTCTGCCTATCACGGCTGGATGGTCGGCTACGGCAAGCGGTTGGCGAAGGGCGGCAAGCGGATCGATGGCCGGACCTTGCGGATGATGAACGAGGTTCCGGGCATCGCCGTCATCTTCATCGTCACCCTGGTGGTCGTCGGCCGAGCTTACGGCTGAGCCTTGCTTGACTTGGCTCCGACCGGGGCATAACGGCTCGGAACATCCGCTGGCCCGCCGTTCCTCGCGCGGGCGATTCCACTGCCAGCCTATTCAAAAATTCGGATGTTCCCGCCCGGGCTCCGTATCCCAATCGAGAAAAGATTATGAATCTCAAGGAACTCAAGCAGAAGACCCCGGCTGAGCTGGTGGCTTTGGCGGAAGAGATGGGCGTCGAGGGCGCTTCCACGCTGCGCAAGCAGGAGCTGATGTTCTCGATCCTGAAGGTCCGCGCCGAAAATGGCGACGAGATCATGGGTGGCGGCACGATCGAGGTGCTGCAGGACGGATTCGGCTTCCTGCGCTCGGCCGACGCAAATTATCTCGCCGGCCCTGACGATATCTATGTCACGCCGAACCTTGTCCGCCGTTTCGGCCTGCGGACCGGCGACACGATCGAGGGCGAGATCAAGGGACCGAAAGACGGCGAGCGCTATTTCAGCCTTGTCCGGGTCACCCAGGTCAATTTCGACGATCCGGACGCCGTCCGCCATCGAGTCAATTTCGACAATCTGACGCCGCTTTACCCGGACGAGAAGCTGACGCTCGACACTGCCGATCCGACGGTCAAGGACAAATCGGCGCGGGTGATCGACATCATCGCGCCGCAGGGCAAGGGCCAGCGCGCGCTGATCGTCGCGCCGCCGCGCACCGGCAAGACGGTGCTCCTGCAGAACATCGCCAAGGCGATCACCGACAATCATCCTGAGGTGTTTCTTCTCGTCCTGCTCGTCGACGAGCGGCCGGAGGAGGTCACCGACATGCAGCGTTCGGTGAAGGGCGAGGTCATCTCGTCGACCTTCGACGAGCCGGCGCAGCGCCACGTCCAGGTCGCCGAGATGGTGATCGAGAAGGCGAAGCGGCTGGTCGAGCACAAGAAGGACGTCGTCATCCTGCTCGATTCGATCACCCGCCTTGGCCGCGCCTACAACACCGTCGTGCCGAGCTCCGGCAAGGTGCTGACCGGCGGCGTCGATGCCAATGCGCTGCAGCGGCCGAAGCGCTTCTTCGGCGCCGCGCGCAACATCGAGGAGGGCGGCTCGCTCTCGATCATCGCGACCGCGCTCATCGACACCGGCTCGAAGATGGACGAGGTGATTTTCGAGGAATTCAAGGGCACCGGCAATTCCGAAATCGTCCTCGACCGCAAGGTTTCCGACAAGCGCATCTTCCCGAGCCTCGACGTCGGCAAGTCCGGCACCCGCAAGGAAGAATTGCTCGTCGAACCCGGCAAACTGAGCAAGATGTGGGTGCTGCGCCGGATCCTCATGCAGATGGGCACGGTTGACGCGATGCAGTTCCTTCTCGACAAGATGAAGGATAGCAAGACCAACGAGGATTTCTTCGCCTCGATGAACCAGTAAGGCGAATCGGGGGCTAACGCGCGATGACCGACATCTGGGGCCATATCGTCAACGATATCAGCACGTTGTTCACGGGCTCCAGCTCCGCTTGGCTGGCCTTTGGCCAGGTTCTGCTGATCGACATCGTGCTCGCCGGCGACAATGCCATCGTGATCGGCGCGCTCGCCGCCGGCCTGCCGCCGGACCAGCGCAAGAAGGTTATCCTGATCGGCATCATCGCGGCGCTGGTGCTGCGGATCGGCTTTGCCCTGATCGTCACGCAATTGCTGCAGATCGTCGGCCTGATCTTCGCCGGCGGACTGCTGCTGCTGTGGGTGGCGTGGAAGATGTACCGTGAGCTCGTGCTTGCGCGGCCTGACGATCCCGCCACGCCCGGCGACGAATCCTCGGGCGTGCGGCCGGCGAAGAGCTTCGCCTCCGCCGCCTGGGCGGTGGCGATCGCCGACGTCAGCATGAGCCTGGACAACGTCCTCGCCGTCGCCGGCGCGGCGCGCGATCATCCCGGCATCCTGATCATCGGCCTGATCTTCGCGGTCGCCCTGATGGGCGTCGCCGCAAACATCATCGCCCATTATATCGAGCGCTATCGCTGGATCGCCTGGATCGGCCTTGCCGTCATCCTCTGGGTCGCAGGTACGATGATCTGGGACGGCTATATCGATCCGCAGGTCGGCGTTTCGAGGCTGTTCGGCTAGGCCGAAAGCGCCGCGGCGCAGTCGTCGAACGCCGCCGCAATTTTTTCGATTTCGCCGATCGACCAGGCGTCGTCGTCGTGCAGCAGCCGCGGCTGGCCATCTGATCCTGATCCGGGCTTCGAATGGAGCAGGTTGTTGCGGCTCCTGACCAGCGCCTGGAAACGCCGCGCCGCGGCGATCCGGCCCGGTTCCTCCGGCTTCGCGCGCAGGACGAGCGACAGCAATTTGTCGGCGACCCGGCCGGCAGTGCGGTCCTCCAGCATGTCGATTCTGGGCGGATCCAGCCGCTCGCACAGGCGGATCGCCGCCGCCTCCAGCGCCGCGAAGGCGAAGACGGCGCGGCCGAGGGCGGCGAGATAGGCAGGCTCGGGGATATGGCTCAGCTGAGATGCTCCGCGAAAAAAGCCTCTGTACGGGCATCGGCGAGGGCGGCGGCCTCCGCGTCCCGCCGCGCCCCTTGATCGGATGCGAAGCCGTGATCGACGCCCGGATAATCGTGCAGCGTCACCTTCGGATGATCGTCGAGACCCTCGTGGATCAGCGCCTGCTTGTCGGGCGTGACGAAATGGTCCTCTCCGGCGATGTGAAGCATCAGCGGATGGGCGATCGCGTGCTTCTCACCCAGCAGGCCTTCGAGCCCGACGCCATAATAGCCGGTGCTGGCATCGATGTCCGTCCGCGCCGCGGCCATGAAGGCGAGCCGTCCGCCGAGGCAATAGCCGACGAGACCGACCTTCCCGGCGTCGCCGAGCCGCCGCCGGGCGTCGCGGATGGCGGCTTCAATATCTGCGATGCCGAGATCCTGATCGAACCGCTGCATCAGCCCCAGCGCCCGCTTGAACTGCTCCGGCTGGTCGGGATCGAGTTCGACGCCGGGCTCGAGCCGCCAGAACAGGTCCGGAGCGATGCCGAGATAGCCGAGTGACGCCCAGCGGTCACAGCGGTTGCGCACCCCTTGGTTGACGCCGAATATCTCCTGGATGACGAGGATCGCGCCGCGCGGCTCGCCTTCCGGCGCGGCACAATAAGCAGCGAAGGCGCCGTCGCCCGCCAGTGTTCCGATCTCGATCCTCGCCATCGCCAGCTCCCCTTGCGAAGGCGGCTTCTATAGCCATAGACCCGCTGACGCGGCAATTTCGCCCGAAAGGCCAAGCCATGAAATTCACCGTCGACGTCGATTGCACGCCGGAGGAGGCGCGCCGCTTCCTCGGCCTGCCGGATTTGAGCCCGGTGCACGAAGCCTATGTCGAGAAGATGAAATCCTATGTGAGCGACGGCGCCAGCGCGGAGATGTTCGGTGACGCCATGAAGGCGTGGGGGCCGATGAACGAGGCCGGGCTTGCGATGTGGCGCCAGATGCTGGGGCAGATGGGCGGAGCGCAGAAACCCTGACCGATACCATCTTCGCTTTGTCCTCCGGCGCGCCACCGGCCGGGATTGCGGTGGTGCGAATTTCGGGGCCGGGCGCCGCCGGCGCGCTGCAACTGCTCGCCGGCGCGCTGCCGGAGCCTCGCCGGGCGACGCTGCGGACCTTGCGCCGGGCGGACGAGACGCTGGATCGGGCGCTAATCCTCTACTTTCCCGGCCCCGACAGTGCGACCGGAGAGGACATCGCCGAGCTTCATCTTCACGGCGGCCGGGCGATCGTCGGAGCGGTGCGCGCCGCGCTCGGCGCCGTGGAGGGGCTGCGCGAAGCCGCGCCCGGCGAGTTTACGCGCCGGGCCTATGAGAATGGCCGGATCGATCTTGCGGAAGCGGAAGGCCTCGCCGATCTGATCACCGCCGAAACCGAGGCACAGCGCCGCGCCGCGCTCATGCTCGCCGGCGGGGCGCTGAGCCGCCAGACGGAGGCGTGGCGCGAGCGGCTGCTCGCGAT
>JBFWUJ010000002.1:75038-81831 GCA_050247295.1 Sphingomonas sp.
CAGGCAGGAGCTCGACCGGCTGACCGGCCGGGCGGGCGTCGAGGACATGCTCGACGCTCTCTTCGGCCGCTTTTGCATCGGCAAGTGAAGTGTTTCACGTGAAACGCGAAGCGTGAGGCGGTAGAGCGCCCGCACGATGATTCGGGATTTCGATGTAATTGTGGTCGGCGGTGGTCATGCCGGCGTCGAGGCGGCGGCCGCGGCGACGCGAATGGGTGCGCGTACCGCGCTGGTGACCTTCGATCCGGGCCAGATCGGTGCCATGTCCTGCAACCCGGCGATCGGCGGCCTAGGCAAGGGGCATCTGGTTCGCGAGGTGGATGCCTTCGACGGCGTGATCGCGGCCGCCGCCGACGCTTCGGCCATCCACTATAGGATGCTGAATGCCAGCAAGGGCGCCGCAGTGCGCGGCCCCCGTATCCAGGCGGACCGCAAGCTCTTTCGTGCCGCGGTCCAACATATGATCGCCGCTCATGACGGGCTGACGGTGATCGCGGCCGAGGCGGCGACGCTGTCGGTCAGCGGCCGCGCGGTGCGGGGAATCGTGCTAGCCGACGGCCGGACGGTGATGGGGAGCGCCACGATCCTGGCGACCGGCACCTTCCTGGGCGGCAAGCTGCATTTCGGGATGCGAAGCGAAGCCGGCGGCCGGATCGGAGAGCGGGCGGCGACGGCGATGGCGTCGCAACTGCGCGCGCTCGGCCTGCCGCTCGCCAGGCTGAAGACCGGCACCCCGCCGAGGCTCGACGGCCGCACGGTCGATTGGTCCGGATTGGAGAAGCAGCCCTCCGACGGCGGTGCCTGGACGATGTCGTCGCTGACGCCCTCGCGCGGCAATCCGCAGCTCTTCTGTGCCATCACGCGGACCACGCCGCAAACGCACGCACTGATCCGCGCCAACCTTCACCGGTCGCCGCTATTCGCCGGCGAAATCAGTGGCGTGGGACCACGTTACTGCCCGTCCATCGAGGACAAGGTTCATCGCTTCGCCGATCGGGATGGGCATCAGATTTTCCTTGAGCCTGAGGGACTTGACGACCCCGCAATCTATCCGAACGGGATCTCGACTTCTTTGCCTGAAGATGTGCAGCTGGCGATGGTCCGCTCGATGCCCGGGCTGGAACGGGCCGTGATCCTGAAGCCTGGCTATGCGGTCGAATATGATCATGTCGATCCACGGATTCTCGACGCGTCGCTGCATGTGCGGGACGTGGAAGGGCTTTATCTCGCCGGCCAGATTAACGGCACCACCGGATATGAAGAGGCGGCGGCCCAGGGTCTGGTGGCCGGCCTGAATGCCGCCGCACGGGCGCTCGGCAAGGCGCCAATCCATTTCGATCGCGACGAATCCTATATCGGCGTGATGGTCGACGACCTGATCTTGCAGGGCGTCACGGAACCCTATCGGATGCTGACCGCCAGGGCGGAGTATCGGCTTCGGCTGCGCGCCGACAATGCCGATGCCCGCCTTACGCCGAAAGCCAACGCCGCCGGCTGCGTCGGCAAGGCGCGCGCGAACCGGTTCGCCGCGGATCGAGCCCTCCGCGACGGGATAGAAGCGACGTTGGAGGCAGGCTACACCGGATCCGAGGTCGCTGCGGCAGGCGTGGCGGTTCGCGCCGATAATATCCGGCGATCGCTCGCGCAGTGGCTCCGCTATCCGGAATTGGACATGGATGGGCTGCGGAAGCTCGCGCCCGCGCTGGACGGGGTCCCCGACAGGCTGCTCGACCAGGCGGTCCAGGATCATCGCTACGCGCCCTATGTCGAGCGCCAGCGGCGGGACATCGAGCGCATCCGGGACGACGGCCATGTCCGCATTCCGGCTGCTTTCGATTATCAAACGGTCGCCGGCCTTTCCAACGAGATGGTCGAACGACTCTCCGCTGCGAGGCCGGCGAGCCTTGGCGAGGCTGCGCGGGTGCGCGGCGTGACTCCTGCGGCGCTCGCGGCGATCCTCGTCGCCACCCGGCGCAGGGCGGCCTGAATGGACGAAGCGGCGGCGCGCAAGGCGCTGATCGAAACCATCGGCGTTTCACGTGAAACAATGGCGCGGCTCGAAGCCTTCGCCACGCTGTTGCAGGAGGAGAATGGCCGCCAGAACCTGGTTTCGGCGGCGACGCTTCCGCACCTGTGGTCGCGACATATTCTCGACTGCGCTCAATTGATCCCGCTTGCCGCCGCTTGCGACGGTGCCTGGCTCGATTTGGGTAGCGGCGCCGGCTTTCCCGGCCTTGTCGTCGCGGCGCTCCGCGCCGGATCGACGACGCTCGTCGAATCGCGGCGGCTGCGGGTCGAGTTCCTGCAGCGTGCCGCCGCCCTCTTGCAGGTGCAGCCTGAAATCGTCGGAGCGAACCTGGTCCATGTGCCGCCGCGCCCGTTCGCGGTGATCAGCGCCCGGGCCTTCGCGCCATTGCCCCGCCTGCTTGACCTCGCCGCACCCTTTTCCACAGAAAAAACGTTGTGGTTGCTGCCGAAGGGCCGCGGCGCGCAGTCGGAACTGGAAGCGATCCGCGAGGCATGGCAAGGTGAATTCCGCCTAGAGCCGAGCCTCACCGATTCCGACGCCAGGATCATCGTCGCGAGCCGGGTGCGCCGCCGCCGGGACAGGAGCATGTGATGATCCGGATCGCAGTCGCCAACCAGAAGGGCGGGGTGGGCAAGACGACCACCGCGATCAACCTCGCGACCGCGCTCGCCGCGACCGGGCTCAAGGTGCTGCTGATCGATCTCGATCCGCAGGGCAATGCATCGACCGGTCTCGGCGTTACCCACGCCCAGCGCGATCATTCCAGCTACGAGCTGCTGACCGGCGCGGCGGCCCTGGATCAGTGCGTCCTTGCCTCGCCGGTGCCGCGGCTGGATCTGGTGCCGGGCAAGGTCGATCTGTCGGGTGCGGAGATCGAACTCATTGATTTTGAACGGAGAACTCATCGCCTGGACGCGGCGCTGGAAGCGGCGCGGGAGGGGCGCTGGGATGTCTGCCTGATCGATTGCCCGCCTTCGCTCGGGCTGCTGACGGTCAACGCGCTGATCGCCGCCAATGCGATCCTGGTGCCCCTGCAGGCGGAATTCTTCGCACTCGAAGGACTGTCGCAACTGCTGCAGACGGTGGAGCGCATTCGCTCGCGCTTCAATCCGGAGCTGTCGATCCTCGGCGTTGTCCTCACCATGTACGATCGGCGCAACAATCTTTCGGCCCAGGTGTCGGACGACGTTCGCGCCTGCCTCGGCCGGGTGGTGTTCGATACGGTGATCCCGCGCAACGTCCGGCTGTCCGAGGCGCCGAGCCACGGGATTCCCGCCTTGATCTACGATCACCGCTGTTCCGGTTCGGAGGCCTATATTTCGCTCGCCCGGGAGCTGATCGATCGGCTGCCGAAACAGGCGCAGGCGGCATGAGCGACGAAATCCCCCGCCGCCGCCCCTCCGGTCTCGGTCGCGGCCTCTCCTCGCTGCTCGGCGACATCCAGCGCGACGCCCCGGTGGGCGGCGCCCCCCGCGGCGACGTGCGCCAGATCCCGCTCGCCAGCATCGAGCCGCATCCCGATCAGCCCCGCCGGCTGTTCGACGAGCCGGCGCTCGCCGAGCTGGCCAATTCGATCGCGACGCGGGGCGTCATCCAGCCGATCATCGTCCGGCCGCACGGCCATCGTTTCCAGATCGTCGCCGGCGAGCGGCGTTGGCGGGCAGCGCAGAGAGCGCGGCTGCATGAAATCCCGGCGATCGTCCGGCCGTTCAGCGACGCAGAGACGCTCGAAGTCGCGTTGCTGGAGAATATCCAGCGTGAAGACCTGAACACGATCGAGGAGGCGCAAGGCTATCGGCGGCTGCTCGATGATTTCGGCCATACCCAGGAGGAGCTTGGGAAGCTCCTCGGCAAGTCCCGCAGCCACATTGCTAACCTACTGAGATTGCTTGATCTTCCGGAGGATGTTCGGGTGATGGTCGCAGACGGTCGGCTGCAGATGGGCCATGCCCGGGCGCTGATCGGTGCGCCCGATCCGGCCGCTCTGGCGGCGGAGGTGGTGCGGCGTGGCCTTTCGGTGCGCGAGACGGAGAAGCTCGCCAAGGCAGCGAAGCCGAAGCGGCAGCGTGCAGGCCGGCTGGAATATAAAGGGGCGCATGCCGACATCGCGGCGCTGGAACGGCAATTGGGCGATCTGCTGGGGCTGAAAGTCACCATCAAGCACAGTCCCAAAGGCGGGCTGGTCACGCTCTCTTATACCAGCCTCGACCAGCTGGACCTGATCTGTCAGCGGCTAAGCGGCGGCAAGTTCTGATGCCCTAGCGGAGCCGCGCCGCTTGCCGGGCGATCGCGAGCAGCTCCGCATCCGCCGCCACCGTCCCCGGTCCGCCTGCCAGCATCACCTGCCGCTCCGCCTCGATCAGCCGGCCGATCGCCTTGGCCAGCATCGGCGCTCGCCAGCGACCGAGCTCCCGCTCGATGGCGTTGCGCTCCTTGAAGAAGATTCCGCGACCGGACGACGCCATGACGCCGCTCACGCTATTGCCGCGCTCGACTTCGGCGCGCAGCCGGGCCAGCGTCGTGATTCGCCGCAGGGCGGCGCGGATCAGCTGAATTCCGTCTTTCCCCTCCGCCCGCAGCTGCGCCAGTTCCACCTCCGCCCGGCCGGGATCGCCCCCCGCGACCGCCGCGAGCAGTCTCGAGAGGTCTCCTTCGCCGGCGTCGGCGCCGATTGCGTCGATCGCGTCATGATCGAGCGGCTGGGGCGATTCCGGCGAGGCGTCGAAATAGAGTGCATATTTTTCCAGCTCGCGCTGGATGACGCCGCGATTGCCGGCGCTGTCGGCGGCAATCCGCGTCGCCGCTCCCGCCGCGAGCCTGAGCCCGAGCCCGCGTGCGAGCTCGTCGATCAGCGCCTCGGCGTTGCGCTCATCCACCGGATAGGAGGCGACTGCGACCGCGCGCGCATCGCCCTCAACCAGCTTCAGCAGCGCCGAGCTCTTCTTCAAATCGCCGGCAAGCAGCACGACCGGGTTGACCGCAGATTCCAGCTCCAGCACGGTGCTGGCCGCCGGAACGCTTTCGTCGCCCGCGCGCTCGACCAGGATCAGGCGCCGGCCACCAAACATCGACAGTGCCGCCGCCTCGTCGGCGAGGCGCGCCGGATCGCCCTTCATTTCCTGGCCAGTGAGGTCGATCCGCTCCACATCGGGCCCCAGCGCGCTGGCAACCTTGCCCGCCAGTGCCCGCGAGCCGGATTCGTCGGGGCCGTGGAACAGAAAGAGGCGATAGGGGGCGACATCGGCGAGGATGCGGGCGAACTGGTGCGGCTTGACGATCACCGGCCGCCGGTCCGGGTTGCATAGAGGGCGAGGCGCGCGACGATCTGGTCGGCGATCACCACCGCCAGCCGTTCGAGCGCGGTCTGCTCGGCCGCCACCGTCGCATATTCGGAGGAGACGACATCCACGCCGGCGTCCGAGCCGGCGGTGGCATCGACGAGGACGGTGCCGCGGCTCGCGTCAACCAGACGGTAGCGGGCGCGAAGGGTGCGGCGCTCGCGGGTCACCGCATCGTCGGCCCGGATGCCGAAGCCGCTGATCTGGTCGTCCAGCTCGATCTCGAGGCGATAGCGCGGCGCATCGCCTTCGCGGCGGCCCAGCCGATCCTCGAGCGCGGTACGCACCAGCCAGCCCGCGCGGCCTTGGATCGGCGCCACCTGCACCGATTCGAGCGTCGTCGCCACCACGCCGGTCGAGCCGCCGGCATACATCGGCCGCAGCGCGCAGCTCGTGGCGAGCAGCAACGTGACGATGAGAAGCGCAAGCCTCGTCATGCGACGATATTCACCAGCCGATCGGGCACGACGATCACCTTCCGAGGCGTGTTACCCCCCAGGACCTTGCCTACTTTTTCAGACGCCAGGGCCATTTCTTCCAGCGTCTCTTTTGAAGCACCCTTGGCGGCATTCAGCGTATCGCGCAGCTTGCCATTGACCTGGACTGCGATCGTCACTTCGTCATCGACGAGCAGCGCCGGGCTGGCCTCCGGCCACGGAGCGTCGGCGATCAGGCCCTCATGGCCCGCTGCCGCCCAGGCCTCCTCGGCCACATGCGGCACCATCGGCGCTACCAACAGGGCCAGTGTATCGACCGCTGCCGCGCGCGAGGCGGAAGGCGGCGCCTTCTCGATCGCATTGGCCAGTTCGTAGATGTTCGCCACCGCCTTGTTGAACGCCAGCGCTTCGATGTTGGCCCCCACGGCGGCAATCGTCTGGTGAAGCTTTCGGTCCAAGGCGTTGTCCGTCCCTTCGCCGCCGCCGGGCGAGGCCGCCAGTCGCCACAGCCGCTGGATGAACCGCCACGCCCCTTCGATGCCGGCCTCGCTCCACTCAAGATCGCGTTCCGGCGGGCTATCGGAGAGCATGAACCAGCGTACGGCGTCGGCGCCATATTGATCGACGATCGGCTCCGGATCGACGGTGTTGCGCTTGGACTTGGACATCTTTTCGATCCGGCCGGGAGTCACGCGCGTGCCCGCCGCGATCGCCGCTTCCGCTTCCTCGGGCAGCAGCCAGCCGCCCTCGGCGTCCTGATAAGTGCGATGAGTGACCATCCCCTGGGTGAAAAGACCGCGGAACGGCTCGGCGAGATCGATCATGCCGATCCGCTGCAATGCCCGGGTCCAGAAGCGGGCGTAGAGCAGGTGCAGGATCGCATGCTCGACGCCGCCGATATACTGATCGACCGGCAGCCAGCGCTCGGCAACTGTCTTGTCGAAAGGCTCGTCCGCCGGCTGGCTGGCGAAACGGATGAAATACCAGGA
>JBFWUJ010000003.1:0-59399 GCA_050247295.1 Sphingomonas sp.
TCGGCCTCGCCGGCGAGCGCCAGCCGGGCGTCCTTCAGCATGCCGTCGGCATCGAAGCCGCGCAGGCCGAGCGGCCGGCCCTCGAACACCGGCGGAGTCGCATCGGTGAAGCTGGCGGGCGCGGCGCCCTTGCGCACATAGATGGCGTAAGCGGAGCGATAGGGCGTCGCGACGTCGTGCGAGACGTGGTGGAGCAGGATCAGCTCCTCGCCCTCCGCCGCGTCCTCCAGCGACACCCGGCATGGGAAGCCGCGCGAGGACCCCGCGACGACGCGGCGTGCGCCCCGTTCCGCCAGCTCGCCGTCATTCATGCCGAACAGGCTTTCGAACGCCGCCGGCGCCAGTCCCTCGATCCGATAGGTCATGATTGTGGCTCCTTTCGAAGCCTGTCTGGACAATCGGGGGGGCGGGCGCGTCCCGCCGCTTGCGGTCAAAGCAATCGGTTCAGCGCGGCGCGCACAGATCGGCCAGCCGGGCCATGTCTTCCGCGCTCCAGTCATCGGGCATCAGCATCAGGCGGCGGCTGGGCGGCAGATACCAGCTCAGCATCCGGACCCGCTCCGCCATCAGCGCCTCATCCACCCCTTCCCGCACGAACTCGGCGACGGACTTGCCGATCACGAGCGACCGGGTCGGCCGCATCGCCGGCACCACGATGAGGGCGACGCGCGGATCGGCCAGTCCCCAGCCTTCGACGAGGTGGCGATAAAGGGCGCGGGCGGCCGGCGCCGACAGATATTGCCCGGACGGCGTTCCCACCAGGATTTCCTGCCCCGTCTTCAAGGTCGAGCGTTCGGCCACGCCGACCATCCTTGACTCGATCTGGTCCGCCGGCGGCGCTTCAAGCGCTTCCTCGACCTCGAACGGCTCTCCTTCAGGGCAGTCGAAGCGCAGGATCGAATCGAGCACGCCCATCGACATTACATAGGCCGGCGCATCCGGGCCCGCCTGGTCGGAGGCGAACAACGCCGCGCCGACGCCCTGATCGACCATCGATCCGGCGACGTTCATCAGGGAATTGGCTTCGAACGCCGCCGCGTCACCGGGCAGTTCGAGGCGCAGATAGGGCATTCCGTCCGGGCCGGTGAAAACCGGCGGATCGGGGACCACCAGTGCCGCGGTCCAGGCCGCGCCCCAGAACCGATCGAACCAGGCCCGATCCCGCGTCGCCGGATCGACCGCGCACAACCCTCTCAGCTGCTCGGTCGCGGCGAGGTCGAAGACCGCCGCGCCGGTCGCGAAGCGGCGTTCGGCGCGCTGCGGGACCGGCGCGTCCCGCGAGGCCGAAATGTCGCCTTTTCGACCCGAAAACCAGTCCCTGATCCCCATGCGCCGCCTCCCGATCCGGCCGCCTTGCATCGCAGCAAAGCCCCTGCTAGGGCGCCCGCGAAGCCGAATGGGCGTGCCGCCACGCGCGCCCCCTCATGGCTCCAAATATCCGATCAGGAGTTCAAAGGCGCGTGGATATTTCCGGCGGTATTCAGGCTAGTTTGGCGGGGCGCTATGCGCTGGCCCTGTTCGAACTCGCCCGCGACGAGGGCAAGCTCGACGCGGTGTCCCAGAGCCTCGCCGGGCTCCGGCAGGCGCTCGACGAATCGGAAGATTTCCGCACCCTCACGACCAGCCCGCTGATCGGCCGCGACGCGAGCGCCGCCGGCGCCGCGGCGGCGGTCGAGGCGATGGGCCTCGATCCGCTGACCCGTAATTTCGTCGGCGTGCTGGCCCGCAACCGGCGGCTCGGCCAGCTGGGCGCGATCATCCGCGCCTTCAACCTGCTCGCCGCCCGCCATCGCGGCGAGATCACCGCCGAGGTCACCTCCGCCCGCCCGCTCGCGGCCGACCAGATCGACGCGATCAAGAGCAATCTGCGCGGCCGCTTCGGCGCCGACATCGCGGTCGACGTCCAGGTCGATCCGGCGATCCTGGGCGGCCTGGTCGTCAAGGTCGGCAGCCGGATGATCGACGGCTCCATCCGCACCAAACTCAACAGTCTCGCCACGGCGATGAAGGGCTGAGCGCCCGCCAAAAAGGTTCGATGAAAGGCTAGAAATGGACATCCGCGCCGCAGAAATATCCAAGGTCATCAAGGACCAGATCGCCAATTTCGGCGCCGACGCGCAGGTGAGCGAAGTCGGCACCGTGCTGTCGGTCGGCGACGGCATCGCCCGCGTCCACGGCCTCGACAATGTCCAGGCCGGCGAAATGGTCGAATTCGCCGGCGGCGTCAAAGGGATGGCGCTGAACCTCGAGGCCGACAATGTCGGCATCGTGATCTTCGGCTCCGACGCCGAGATCACCGAGGGTTCGACCGTGAAGCGGACCGAGACGATCGTCGACGTGCCGGTCGGCAAGGGCCTGTTGGGGCGCGTCGTCGACGGCCTCGGCAACCCGATCGACGGCAAGGGCCCGATCGATGCGAGCGAGCGCCGCCGCGTCGAGGTGAAGGCGCCGGGCATCATCCCGCGCAAGTCCGTGCACGAGCCGGTGCAAACCGGCCTCAAGGCGCTCGACGCGCTCGTCCCGGTCGGCCGCGGTCAGCGCGAGCTGATCATCGGCGACCGCCAGACCGGCAAGACCGCCGTCGCGCTCGACACCTTCATCAACCAGAAGGCCGCCAACGCCGGCGACGACGAGAGCCAGAAGCTCTATTGCATCTACGTCGCGGTCGGCCAGAAGCGCTCCACGGTCGCCCAGATCGTCCGCGCGCTCGAAGAGAATGGCGCGATGGAATATAGCATCGTGGTCGCCGCCACCGCCTCGGAGCCGGCGCCGCTGCAGTTCCTTGCACCCTATACCGGCTGCACGATGGGCGAATATTTCCGCGACAACGGCATGCACGCCGTCATCGTCTATGACGACCTTTCCAAGCAGGCCGTCGCCTATCGCCAGATGTCGCTGCTGCTCCGCCGCCCGCCGGGCCGCGAAGCCTATCCGGGCGACGTCTTCTATCTGCACAGCCGCCTGCTGGAGCGCGCCGCGAAGCTCAACGACGACAATGGCAACGGATCGCTGACCGCGCTGCCGATCATCGAGACCCAGGCGGGCGACGTTTCGGCCTACATCCCGACCAACGTCATCTCGATCACCGACGGCCAGATCTTCCTCGAGACGGAATTGTTCTTCCAGGGCATCCGCCCGGCGATCAACGTCGGCCTCTCGGTCAGCCGCGTCGGCTCATCGGCCCAGACCAAGGCGATGAAGAAGGTCGCCGGCTCGATCAAGCTGGAGCTGGCGCAATATCGCGAGATGGCCGCGTTCGCCCAGTTCGGCTCCGACCTCGACGCCTCGACCCAGCGCCTGCTCAACCGCGGCGCACGGCTGACCGAGCTGCTGAAGCAGCCGCAATATAGCCCGATGCCGATCGAGGAGCAGGTCGTTTCGATCTTCGCCGGCGTGAACGGTTTCATCGACAGCGTGCCGACCGAAGCGGTGACCCGCTTCGAAGGCGCCCTGCTCAGCCACATGCGCAGCGACCATGGCGACGTGCTGGCCACGCTGCGCGATACCAAGACGCTCGACGACGCGACCTCGGACAAGCTGAAGTCGATCATCGGCGATTTCGTGAAGACGTTCGCATAGCGATGGCCTCTCTCAAGGCGCTCAAGAACCGGATCTCCTCGGTCAAATCGACCCAGAAGATCACCAAGGCGATGAAGATGGTCGCCGCCGCCAAGCTGCGCCGGGCGCAGCAGGCGGCCGAGGCGGCGCGCCCCTATTCCGAGCGGATGGCGGCGGTGATGACCAGCCTCGCCGGCTCCGTCGCGCCCGGCCCGCAGAGCCCCAAGCTGCTCGCCGGCACCGGCAAGGACGACACCCATTTGCTCGTCGTCTGCACCTCGGACCGCGGCCTCGCCGGCGCCTTCAACACCAATATCGTCCGCGCCGCGCGCAAGAAGGCGGAAAGCCTGATCGCCGACGGCAAGCAGGTCTATTTCTACCTCGTCGGCCGCAAGGGCAAAGCGGTGATCGGCCGGGTGTTCCCGAAGCAGATCATCCACCAGCACGACACCAGCGAGATCAAGCAGCTCGCCTTCGCCGATGCGCAGGCGATCGCGAACGATATCGTCGACCGCTACCAGACCGACGGCATCGACGTCGTCCACCTGTTCTATGCCCGCTTCCAGTCGGCGCTGGTGCAGGAGCCGATCGGCCAGCAGATCATCCCGGTGCCGCCGGTTGAATCGGACGCGGCGCCGGCCGGCGGCGGCGCGGCGATCGACTATGAGCCGGACGAGGATGAAATCCTCACCGAGCTTTTGCCACGCAACGTCGCGGTTCAGATCTTCCGCGCCTTGCTGGAGAATGCGGCTTCGGAGCAGGGTAGCCGGATGACCGCCATGGACAATGCGACCCGCAATGCGGGCGACATGATCAACCGGCTCACCATCGAGTATAACCGGACCCGCCAGGCGGCCATCACCAAGGAGCTGATCGAGATCATCTCCGGAGCGGAGGCCCTATGAGACAGATCGTGTTGCTATCGGCGCTGTTCGCAGGCGCCGCGTTCGCCCAGACGACGACCGCGCCCACCGCGGCCCAGTTCCAGCGCGCGATGGCCGAGGCCTGCCCCGCCCCGCGCGCGGCGGTCCGCAACGTCCGCTGCGACCGGGCCGAGGACGGCTCGGTGCAATTCTCCTGCACCTACGAGATGCAGGGCGCCAACGGCCAGTGGGCGAGCCACACAGCGACCCTGCAGCAGGCCGAGGGCCAATGGGTGTGGATCGACGGCCCGACCCGCTGCGACGGCGAGGACACGGGACCGAATTGATCGGGTTTGACGGTCCGCGCTCCGGCGACAGCCGGCGGCCGGACGAAGGCTAGAAACTGGACCCCGGCCCCCGCCGGGGAACAAGAAGGAAGAGACAGCAAGATGGCGACCGCCACCAAGACCAAGAAAGCCGCGGCGACCGGCAGCAATGTCGTCGGCCGGATCAGCCAGGTGATCGGCGCCGTCGTCGACGTGAGCTTCGACGGCGAGCTGCCGGAGATCCTGTCGGCGCTGGAGACCGACAATGGCGGCCAGCGGCTCGTCCTCGAGGTCGCGCAGCATCTGGGCGAAAACACCGTCCGCACGATCGCGATGGACGCGACCGACGGCCTGACCCGCGGCCAGGAGGTCAGGGCGACCGGCTCGCAGATCCGCGTCCCCGTCGGCCCGAAGACACTCGGCCGGATCATGAACGTGGTCGGCGAACCGATCGACGAGCGCGGGCCGATCGGCAGCGACATGTCCGCCCCGATCCATGCCGAGGCGCCGCTGTTCGTCGACCAATCGACCGACAATTCGATCCTCGTCACCGGCATCAAGGTGATCGACCTGCTCGCGCCTTATGCAAAGGGCGGCAAGATCGGCCTGTTCGGCGGCGCCGGGGTCGGCAAGACGGTGCTGATCCAGGAGCTGATCAACAACATCGCCAAGGGCCATGGCGGCACCAGCGTGTTCGCCGGCGTCGGCGAGCGCACCCGCGAGGGCAACGACCTCTATCACGAATTCCTGGAAGCCGGCGTGATCGCCAAGGATGACGCGGGCAATGCCATTTCCGAAGGTTCGAAGGTGGCGCTGGTCTTCGGCCAGATGAACGAGCCGCCGGGGGCCCGCGCGCGCGTTGCCCTCTCCGGCCTCACCATCGCGGAATATTTCCGCGACCAGGAGGGGCAGGACGTGCTCTTCTTCGTCGACAACATCTTCCGCTTCACCCAGGCGGGTTCGGAAGTGTCGGCGCTCTTGGGCCGCATCCCGTCCGCGGTGGGCTACCAGCCGACGCTGGCCACAGACATGGGTGCGCTGCAGGAGCGGATCACCTCGACCAACAAGGGCTCGATCACCTCGGTGCAGGCGATCTACGTGCCCGCGGACGATCTGACCGATCCGGCCCCGGCCACCAGCTTCGCCCATCTCGACGCCACGACGGTGCTGTCGCGCGCGATTTCGGAGCTGGGCATCTACCCGGCGGTCGATCCGCTCGATTCGACCAGCCGCGTGCTCGAGCCGCGGGTCGTCGGCCAGGAGCATTACGAGACCGCCCGCGCCGTGCAGGAGACGCTGCAACGCTACAAGTCGCTGCAGGACATCATCGCGATCCTGGGTATGGACGAGCTTTCCGAGGAGGATAAGCTCACCGTCCAGCGGGCCCGCAAGATCCAGCGCTTCCTGTCGCAGCCGTTCCACGTCGCCGAAGTGTTCACCGGCATCAGCGGCAAGTTCGTCGCGATCGAGGACACCGTCGCCAGCTTCAAGGCGGTGGTGAACGGCGAATATGACCATTTGCCGGAGGCGGCGTTCTATATGGTCGGCGGCATCGAGGAAGCGGTCGCCAAGGCCGAGAAGCTGGCCGAGGAAGCCTGATGGCCGATCTGCATTTCGAACTGGTGACGCCGGAGAAGCTGGTCCGCGCCGAGGACGTCCATATGGTCGTCGTCCCCGGTTCGGAGGGCGATTTCGGCGTGCTGGCCGGGCACGCGCCCGTCATGTCGACGATCCGCGACGGCGAGCTGGCGATCTACAAGAGCTTCCCCGGCGAGCCCGAGCGGATCGCGGTCAAGGGCGGCTTCGCCGAGGTCAACGACAAAGGCCTCACCGTGCTGGCGGAGAGCGCCGGCAGCTGAGCCTTACCGGCCGCCGTCGCAGGCGCGATCGCCAGCGGAATCGTCTTCGCTCAGCATGCGCCAGGTGCGCGCCGCGCCGCCGTCGCGCCGTGAATGGGTGACGACCAGGGCGGTCGCGGTGCGGCGATAGACGATCCGCTGCGGCGAAACCGCTTCGTCGGTCACGAACTCCACCGCCCGCTCGCCAACCCGGACCGAATGATAGATGGCGGGTGTCGGACTGCTCGCTCCGCGCATGCGATGGGTCAGCACGAAATCGTCGCCCCGGCCGAGAATCCGGCCGTTGGCGAGCGGCTGCGCGCCGACCCGAACGCCGCCGCGCACCTCATCCACCAGCACATGGGTCCCGGACCAATCATCCGGCTGCCAGCGCTCGCGGTGCAACAGGGCCGTGGCACCGGCGCCCGACACGCGGCAGCTCCAGCTGCCATGAAGCCAGTCCAGCGGTGTCGGCGGCCGCCATTCGCTGTCCTGGGCGGCCAGCGCCGTCGCGAGGATAAGGGCCGATAGGGTCATGTGCCTTGCCTCCGCCGCCACGCATCCTTCCGCGCCAAGGCTGAACCGGCGATGATCAGTCGGGCGTGCCGGCCACGACCGGCGCCTTTTGCGACCGCCACAGCCACAGGCCGCCAAGGATGATCAGGGCGGCACCGCCGAAAGTGGCGAGATCGGGCCGTTCCTGGAACAACCACCAGCCGATGCCGGCCGCGACCAGCAGCTGCACATAGGTCATCGGCGCCACGAGCTGCGCCGACGCGCGCGTCGCGGCGGCATAGATCAGCGTATGCCCCAGGGTGGCGAAGAAGGCGACCGCGAGACACTTCGCCACGACCATCGTCGAAGGCATGGCGATCGTGAACGTCGCGCCGCCCAGATGATGCAGGATCGTCGCCGTGGCGACGATGATCGGCGCCGCGATCGCCGCAAGCAAAAGCTGCATCACCGCCACCGGCGCATCGCCCGCCGCCTTGCGGTTGAACATCATCAGCCAGGACATGCCGAAAGCGGCGCCGAGCGGATAGAGCGCGACGACGCCGAGCTCCAGCACATTGGGCCGCAGCACGACCAGCACGCCCGCGAAAGCGAGCAGGGTGGCGAGCAGGGTCGCCCGTGTCGTCCGCTCCCGCAGCACCAGGGGGGACAGCAAGGCCGTGATGATCGGACTGGTGAACTGGATTGCCGTGGCGTCCGCGAGCGGCATCGCCATCACCGCCATGAAGAAGCAGATGGTGGCGAAAGCGACGGCGAGGCCGCGCCCGAACTGCAGCGCCGGCCGCGGCAGCACGAACCCCGCCCGGCCGTGCCGCCAGGCGACGAACAGCGCCAGCCCCAAGGCGCCGAAGGTGTAGCGCAGCGCCGAGACCGCCGTTCCCGGCCAGTCTCCCGCCATCGATTTCACCACCGCATCTCCGACCGAGAGCGAGAAGAAGCCGGCCAGCGCGATCAGCAGGGCGGAGCGGACGGAAGGAGCCATTGCCGGCCGTTGGAGCCGGCCGCGCGGATTGTCAAAGCCGGGCGGCCGGCCGCCGCGTCACGGGCGGCGATAGTCGATGCAGGCCCTGGGACTTTGCACCGGCGCGGTCAGAGCGGATGCGTCCCAGTCGAGATAGGCGCAGAATCGATAGGGCCGGCTGCCGAGCGCGCCCATGTCGACATCGAAGGCGTAGCTGAAGGTGAACGGCGAGGCGGCCGAGGCGCGGATCCGCTCGGATGTCGGCGGCGTCGCACGGGGATCGATCGTCCGGCAGAACCAGCCGTGCAGGGCCGGCGCATCGTTCATGCCGAGATGGCCCATCTCAGCCTGGACCGGCGGCCCGTTGGGAACGGAAAGCACCTCGCAAACCTGATCGCCCGGTACGGCGCTCGGTTGCAGCGCGGAAAAGCTGCTCGTCACGTTCGAGAGCGGCGCATTGCCGAGGACCGTGACCTGCAACTCGCCCTCATAGGCACCGGTCTCGGCGCCGACGGCGAAATCATAGGTGCAGCGCATCACCCCGCTGCGCCCGCCGGCGACGCAGCCCTGCAGCGTCATCGCCAGCGTCAGCCTCGCCCCGGACGGCGCGGGAGCGGTCTGCACCGCGCCCGCCATCGCCGGCGCCAGCAGCGAGACGATGCCCGCCGCCATGGCGAGAGGCCTCATCCCGCCGCGCCGCGCCGCACCCGGGTCCAGACATAGCGGCCGCTTGGCGTCCATTGTCCGTCAGCCCCGATATCGAAGGCGGCGGTGACATATTCGTCGCCATTCTCCTCGTTGCGGTGGCCTTCGCGCCAGTCGCGCCCGTCCGGCAGCCAGAGCGTCATTTCGACCTGGCCGCGATTGGCGGCCGGAGCGGTGGTCTCGCCGCGGCCATAGACACCCGGCCCGCCCCATTGTTCGATGATCACCCGCCGCTCTCCCGGATGATAGAATTCGCGGAAGTTCCACATCTCCGTCTCGCGATCGCCCTCGATCGTATAGAGCCGGCCGATCAGGACGTGGCGGTCGTTCGCCATTCGCCATTCCATGCCGAAGGCGTCCGGCACGTTGGGATCGTTGGCGCCGGCGGGATTGGGCGCACGCCACGTGCCGCCGTCGCGGCTGATGAAATCGACATGCGCCAGCCACCATTCGGGCAACGTATTCGCCATCCGCTGCGGCTGTTGCGCCGTAGCGGCCGTGCCGAACGCGCAAAGGCCGATGAGAAACAACAGGATCGTTCGCAAGCGCATCCCCGCCTCCAATATTGGTAATCAATTACGGAGTTGCGCGATGAGTGGCAAGCGGCATCCCCCCTTCGACGGAGATGCCGCGATTCTTCGATGAAGGGCCCGCGTGCCGGTTAGTCCTTTGTCAAAGTTTCCGTCTTATTCACCCTGACCGAGGCCGCGTTTCCGGCCGTATTGACGAGGCGGCGGCGACGCGATGAGTGCTTTCGGACGACGCGGAGGTGTGGGCAACGGCGCCAATGGACGGCCGAGTTTCGGCGTCGCCCAGCCGATGAAGGGCCCTGCGTCGGCGCAGCCGCGCCCGGCCGCCCCGGAGCCCGAGGACGAGGGCGGCGCCCAGTTTCCGCCGCTCGAGACGCTGAACGAGGCCGCCGAGCCCGCCACGCTTGCCCCGTCCGATCGGGCGCAGGAGGCGATGGCCCGCCTCGACAACCGCCAGTCGCAATCGGGCGATCAGGGAAGCTCCAAGGTCGAGGGCTTCGAGGCCGCGATCCACCGGATCAAGGAGCAGGTCCTCCCCCGGCTGCTCGAACGCGTCGATCCGGAAGCGGCCGCGACCCTTTCGAAGGACGAGCTGGCCGAGGAATTCCGGCCGATCATCGGCGAAGTGCTGGCCGAGCTGAAGATCAATCTCAACCGGCGCGAGCAATTTGCGCTGGAGAAGGTGCTGGTCGACGAGCTGCTGGGCCTCGGGCCGCTCGAGGAGCTGCTCAACGATCCCGACATCAGCGACATCATGGTCAACGGACCGCAACAGACCTTCGTCGAAAAGAAGGGCAAGCTGGCGCTGGCCACGATCCAGTTCCGCGACGAGGAGCATCTGCTCCAGATCGCCCAGCGGATCGTCAACAAGGTCGGCCGGCGCGTCGACCAGACGA
Organism: Sphingomonas sp.; assembly: GCA_050247295.1. Taxonomy (GTDB): domain Bacteria; phylum Pseudomonadota; class Alphaproteobacteria; order Sphingomonadales; family Sphingomonadaceae; genus Allosphingosinicella. The sequence continues at coordinate 10,191 of JBFWUJ010000003.1, forward strand.
CGCCGCTGGCCGACGCCCGCCTGCAGGACGGCAGCCGCGTCAACGTCATCATCCCGCCGCTCTCGCTGCGCGGAACCGCCATCTCGATTCGCAAATTCTCCGAAAAGCCGATCACCGTCGACATGATGCGCGGCTTCGGATCGATGTCGGAAAAGATGGCGACGGTGCTGAAGATCGCCGGCGCCAGCCGGATGAACATCGTCATTTCCGGCGGCACCGGCTCCGGCAAGACGACGATGCTCAACGCTTTGTCGAAGCTGATCGACCCCGGCGAGCGCGTGATCACCATCGAGGACGCGGCCGAGCTTCGGCTGCAGCAGCCGCACTGGCTGCCGCTGGAAACCCGGCCGCCGAACCTGGAAGGCCAGGGCGCGATCACCATTCGCGACCTCGTCATCAACGCACTGCGTATGCGCCCGGACCGGATCATCCTGGGCGAGATCCGCGGCAGCGAGTGTTTCGACCTGCTCGCCGCGATGAACACCGGCCACGACGGCTCGATGGCGACGCTTCACTCCAACTCCCCGCGCGAATGCCTCGCCCGCATGGAGAACATGGTGATGATGTCGGACATCAAGGTGCCGAAGGAAGCGATTTCCCGCCAGATCGCCGATTCGGTGGACCTCATCGTGCAGGTGAAGCGCCTGCGCGACGGTTCGCGCCGCACCACCAACATCACCGAGGTGATCGGCATGGAGGGCGACGTCATCGTCACCCAGGAGCTGTTCAAGTTCGAGTATCTTGACGAGACCCCGGACGGCAAGATCATCGGCGAATATCGCTCGATGGGCCTTCGTCCCTACACTCTCGAAAAGGCGAAGCAGTTCGGCTTCGACCAACCCTATCTGGAAGCGTGTCTCTGATACGCTGACCTTCAGGAGTGGCGCGCGATCCAGTCCTCGACCACCGGGGCGATCTTCGTCCGCCACTTGCCGCCGTGGAAGATGCCGTAATGGCCGGCGCCCCTGGCGAGATGATATTTCTTCCGTGACTGCGGCAGGCCGGTCGCGATCGTCAGCGCCGCCTTCGTCTGGCCGACACCCGAAATATCGTCGCGCTCGCCCTCGATCGCCAGCAGCGGAATATCCCTGATCGCGGCCGGATCGACCGGCCGCCCGCGATGCGTCATCTCGCCCTTCGGCAGCGCATGGCGCTGGAAGACGACGTCGATCGTCTGCAGGTAGAATTCCTCGGTCATGTCGCAGACCGCGCGATATTCGTCGTAGAAATCCTTGGTCGCCTCGGCGCTTTCGTCGTCGCCATCGACGAGGTGGCGGAACATGCTCCAGTGGCTGACCAGATGATTGCCGAAATTCATCGCCATGAAGCCGGCGAGCTGCAGGAAGCCCGGATAGACCCGTCGCCCGGCTCCGGGATAAAGATAGGGGACCGTCACGATCACATTCTTTTCGAACCAGGCGAAAGGACGCTGGGTCGCGACCGTATTGACCTCGGTCGGCGCCTTGCGGGTGTCGATCGGCCCGCCCATCATGGTCAGCGTGCGCGGCCGCAGCGGGTCCTTGTCGGCACTCATCAGGCAGGCGGCGGCGTAAGCCGGGACGGAAGGCTGGCAGACGGCCAGCATATGCGCCCCGCGGCCGTCCGCGTCGGGGCCGATCGCGCGCAGGAATTCGATCAGATAATCGACATAATCGTCCAGATCGAAGCGGCCCGAATCGAGCGGCACCAGCTTCGCATCGCGCCAGTCGGTGATGTAGACGTCGTGGCCGGGCAGCATCCGTTCGACAGTGCCGCGCAGCAACGTCGCATAGTGGCCCGACATCGGCGCGACCATCAGCAGCTTCGGCCCGCCCTCAACGCCCTCGCGCCGGAAGCGCTTCAACTGGCCGAAAGGCTTGCGGAGCACGATCTCCTCGCGGACCGCGACCTCGCGGCCGGCGACCATCGTGGTTTCGATCCCGAATTCGGGCTTGCCGCGCGGCGCCGAGGCATGGGCGAAGACATCGAGCGCCGAAGCGACGATCGGTCCCATCTGGGAATAGGCCAGCGGATTGACGGGATTCTGCATCCATCCGGAGCCCATATGGGCGAGGGTGCTGGCTCCAGCGAGCAGCGACCGCTGCACTTCATAGGCGTCGTATAGCATCGGGTCTTTCTTGCCGCGTCGGTGCGGCCTTATGGGCGGGGGCGCCCGGCGGGTCCAGAGATTTCGCCGCCCCGGCGCTCCCGCCCGGCAGCGGGACGGCGGCGCCGCCGGCCCCTCGTGACATTTGAAAATCGTTGCGGCATCGTTCGAAAGCGACGCGGACCGAACGAGTCGGCGGCGCCGGTAACGGGAGATTGGGGGATGATCCGCAAAGTCAGGATGTTGGTGAGCGCGCTGGTCCTTGCCGGGGCGCTGTGGACGCCGACCGGCGCCGCCGCACAGGTCAATCGCGAATTGTGGTTCCGCAACGAATGCCGCCATCCGGTCAGGCTGTTCGTCTATCATGAGCATGGCGACGGTTCGTGGGTCACTCATGGCTGGTACGAATTTGCCGGCAACGAGGGGCCGATGCGGCCGACACAGGGGTCCCGGCCGCTCGTCCATATCGAGGGCCGACCGCTCTTCATGTATGTCGAATCCACCAATGGCTCGCGCCAATATTGGGAAGGGGCGCAGCGGGTGATGTTCAACGGCCAGGAATATGCGCTGATGCGGGCCACGCTTTCGGTCCGCCAGGGGCAGCTTTCCTTCGGCGTCAATTGCAACGGGCAATAGCATCGCCCGTTCCGGCATGAGGCGGCCCGGCGCGCGCCATTGAGCGCGCCCGGTCCGGCTGCTAGGCGACCGCATGGCCAGGGGGAAGGACGACGAAGCGCCGCGCGGCCGGATCGGCAATCTTCTGGTCGTCTGGCGCTATGCGCTCAAATATCGGCTGACGATCCTCGGCGCCGGGATCGCGCTGGTGCTTGCCGCCGGCGCGACGCTGGCCATACCGGACGGCTTCCGAAGGCTGATCGACCAGGGCTTCGCGGCCGATGGCGCCGGCCAGATCGACCACCTCTTCCGTTACCTGCTGGCGATGGTCATCCTGCTCGGCGCGGCGACGGCGCTGCGCTTCTATTTCGTTTCCATGCTGGGCGAGAAGGTCGTCGCCGACATCCGCGTCGCCGTGCACGACAATATGCTGCGCCTGGAGCCGCGCTTCTTCGAGGAGAACAGGCCGTCCGAGATTGCCTCGCGGATCACCGCCGACACCGCCGTGATCGAAATGGTCGTGGGCTCGACGGTCTCGCAGGCGCTGCGCAACGTCGTTCTCGGGGTCGGCGGCATTGCCTATCTGTTCACGCTGGCGCCGATGATGACGCTCGGCCTGCTGATCGGCATTCCGGTGATCGTCATCCCGCTCGTCCTGCTCGGCCGGCGGGTGCGCGCCATATCCCGCCGCAGCCAGGACAGCATCGCCGACCTGGGATCGATCGTCGCCGAAACGCTGGGAGCGATGAAGATCGTCCAGGCATTCGGCCAGGAGCACCGGGAGAGCGGCCGTTTCCGGGAAGCGGTCGCGAGGACCTTCGCCACGGCGCGACGCCGGATTGTCTTGCGCGCCTTCCTGACCGGGATCGTGATCTCCCTCCTCTTCGGATCGATCACGTTGCTGATGCGGCAGGCAGCGATCGACGTGAACGAAGGGGCGCTGAGCGGCGGCACCGTCGCCGCCTTCGTGATCACCGGTGCGTTGGTCGCGAGCGCCTTCGGAGCCCTGACCGAGGTCTATGGCGAGCTGCTGCGCGGAGCGGGCGCGGCCGGCCGGATCGCGGAGCTGCTGGCCGAGCGGCCCGGGATCACCGCGCCCGCCGATCCGGTCGCGCTGCCGGATCCGCGCGGCGCCCTCACCTTCGACGGGGTCAGCTTCCGCTATCCGACCCGTCCGGATGTCAGCGCCCTGCATGAATTCCGACTGGAGGTGCGGCCGGGTGAGCTGCTCGCCGTCGTCGGGCCGTCCGGCGCCGGTAAATCGACCCTGTTCCAGCTCGCCCAGCGCTTTTACGACCCGCAATCCGGCCGCGTGCTGATTGATGGCGTCGACGTTCGCGATGCCGATCCGGCGGCGGTGCGAAGCCGGATCGCGATGGTGCCGCAGGAAACGGTCATCTTCGCCGCGTCGGCGCGCGACAATCTGCGCTACGGACGCTGGGACGCGGGCGACGATGCGCTGTGGCAGGCGGCGGAGGCGGCGAACGCGGCCGAATTCCTGCGCAAGCTGCCGGAGGGTCTCGACAGCTATCTGGGCGAAGGAGGCGCGCGGCTTTCGGGCGGCCAGCGGCAACGGATCGCGATCGCCCGCGCGCTGCTGCGCGACGCGCCGCTGCTGCTCCTGGACGAAGCGACCTCGTCGCTCGATGCCGAATCCGAGCGCCTGGTCCAGTCATCGCTCGAGCGGCTGTTCGAAGGCCGGACGACGATCGTGATCGCCCACCGCCTCGCCACCGTTCGCGCGGCGCACCGGATCATCGTCATGGATGAGGGCCGGATCGTCGAGGAAGGCGACCATGACAGCCTAAGCGCCCATGGCGGGCTCTATTCCCGGCTGGCGCGCCTCCAGTTCGAGGGCATCGCGGCCTAACGGGCGCGATCGGCGCCCAACGAAAAGGGGCGGCCCGAAGACCGCCCCTCACGTTCGCGCAAGGCAAAAGCTCAGAAGCTCGTATATCGTTCGTTGCCGACGAAACCCATCGCCGTGATGTTGGCGCGCTTGGTGACGGCCAGCACCTCGTCGACCTGCTCGTAGCGGGCTTCCGGATCGGGCGAGAGGTGAAGCTCCGGCGTCGGCGTCAGCGTCGTCGTATAGTCGAGATACTGGCGCAGCCGGGTCAGATTGATCGGCGTGCCGTTCCACAGGACCGCGTTGTTCGGCATGATGTTGATCACGTTCTTCACCGGATCGATCGGCGGCGGCGTCTGGTTGGGCTGGTTCTGCGGCAGATCCAGCTTCACCGCGTGCGTCTGCACCGGAATCGTGATGATGAACATGATGAGAAGGACCAGCATGACGTCGATCAACGGCGTCGTGTTGATCTCCATCATCGGTTCTGCCGATTCGGGATTGAGGGTCGATGCGCTCATGAGAAGGAAGCTCCTGACTTGATCCCGAAGATCAGAACCGGACGCCGCCGCGGGGCGGAGGTTCGGAGATGAAGCCGACGCGGGCGAAACCTGCCCGCTGCACGGCATTGATCGCGCCGCCAACGCAGCGCCACGGGGTGTCGATATCGCCGCGGATATGCGCTTCCGGCAAGCTGTCGGTCGTCAAATTCTGGGCCCCGCCGAGACGCTCGATCTCGCGCTCCAGGGCGGCCACCGCGCGACGCGTCAGCTCCTCGGCGTTCACCCGGGTCAGATTCCAGTAGACTTCACACTGCCCGTTCACGGCGCGGACCGAGAGATTGACGTTCTCCGGCCGGGTCGTCGTGACCTCGAAATCGACCTTCGGCAGCCGAACCGGAATCGTCTGCAAAACCACCGGAACGGCGATCAGGAAGATGATCAGCAGCACCAGCATGACGTCCACGAGAGGCGTCGTATTGATGTCGGACATCGGTGTGTCGTCTTCACCGCCTGCTTCGCCGACCTGCATTGCCATGATTCAGATTCCTATCCTGACTGTCACCGCCCCGAGCGGGGCGAGAGAGGCAGCGGGCGCGCCCACCAGCAGGCGCGCCCGCCGTTCGCCTTCAGGCCTTGCTGCCCGTCGTGGTCGCCGCGCCCGCCTGACCGGTAGCGGCGGCGCGCGCCGGAGCCGAAGCGGCCGGGGTGCGGGCCGGAGCGGTCGCCGTCACCGGCTTCACCGTGCCGCCCGAGGCCATATAGCCGTGGACGTCGGTGGCGAAGCGCATGAGGTTCTCGCCGATCACCTTGTTGCGGCGCATCAGCCAGTTGTACTGCATGACCGCCGGCACCGCGACCGCGAGACCGAGCGCGGTCATGATCAGCGCCTCGCCGACCGGGCCGGCGACCGCGTCGATCGACGCCTGGCCGGACGAGCCGATGCGGATCAGCGCGCGGTAGATGCCGACGACGGTGCCGAACAGGCCGACGAACGGCGCCGTCGAACCGACCGTGGCGAGCAGCGACAGGCCGCTCGACAGCTTGGCGGTGATCGCCGCCTGGCTGCGCTGCAGCGACGAGGCCACCCACTCATGCTGATCGACCGGATCGGTCAGACGATTGTGCTGCTCTTCCGCCAGCAGGCCGTCGTCGACAACCTGGCGATAGGCGCCGTTGCGCTGCAGCTTGTTGGCGCCATCGCGCAAATTGGGTGAGTTCCAGAACGACGTCCGGACCTTCTTGCCCTCGTTGATGATCTTCTGCTGCTCGATCACCTTGGTGAAGAAGACGTACCAAGACGCCACGGACATGACGACCATGATGCCGAACGTGATCTGGGCAATCAGACCGCCCTGTTCGAGCGCGGCCATCAGGCCATAGGGATTTTCCCCGCCATGTGCTGCTGGTGCTGCCATTGTACCATTCCCTCTCAGTCAAATTGGTTAAGTTGGGTGTCTAAACAGTCGGCCTTATTGCTGAATCCGCCACGTGATGCGGCTGCTGTGCGTGTCGCCCACGGCCGCTCCGGTGCTGTCGCGCGCCGGCGTGAACCGGGCCCGGCTGCGCATGATCCGGCAGGTCGCCTGATCGAGCGCGGACGAACCGCTTGACGACGTGATCGTGCAATCGCTGACCCGCCCGTCCGGGCCGATGGTAAGCCGGAAGCCGGTCGTGCCCTCTTCCTCATTGCGCAAGGCCGAGGACGGATAATCCGAATCCGAGACATAGCTGCCAAGGTTCGATCGAGCGCGCGCCGGCTCGACCCGCGCAGGCGGCGGCGGCGGCGGCGGCGGGGCCGGCGGAGTGATCGGCGGCGGCGGGGCCGGCGGCAAATTGGGCACCGTCACGACCGGCGGGGCCGGAGTCGGCAACCGAACCAGCGGCGGCGGTGCGACCACCGGCGGCGGCGGCGTCGCCTTGGGCTGTTCGGGAGGTGGCTCCTCGGGCGGCGGCGCCTCTTCCTGGACCTCGAACGTCTTGAGATCCTCGGCCGCCTGCTTGACGAACTTATAGGCCAGACCGGTCACGAAGGCGTAGCCAAGCAAAGCATGCAGGACCGCCACCAAGATGATCGACCAGACCCGGCCGCGGGTCATTCCCTGATCAACGTATGCCATTAATCAGCCGCGCTCCTCTCAATACGTGCCGTGCTGGGCCCAATAACGTCTCAACGCAGCGACCCAGCTTCGGTTCATCCCGACTGCCGAACGGAACGAGGCCGGTGCTCTATCGTCACGGTCCCGATCAGGCAATCCTTCTTGCCATGCTTCATGGCACGGGTCGATTACAGCCGCAATGCAGGGTTAATCCGGGTGGCGATAGCGGCCGGGCAAACCGGCGAGGAGTGAATGTTGAAGATAAGCGAAGCGATCCTGACGACGGCAGCGGCGCTGCTGATGCTATGCGGCCAAGCCGCTGAATCTCAAACGATTCCCGATCCGGGGGAGCCAACTTATGCCGACCTCGCCGATCGCGCATTGCCGGCCCCCATCGCCGCCCATGTCCGGATCGCGCGGGTCGATCGGCTGCGCCGGGAAGAGGCGGCGAGCGCCCCGGCGGGGCATCGCCGGTTCCTGATCGACGCCGATATCGTCGCCCTGATTCGCGGCCCTTCAGGCATGCCGGCGCGAGTCCGCTATCTCATCGACCTGCCCGACGATGCACGCGGCCGGCCGGCCGATCCGCGGCGGCGGAGCGAATGGCTGATCTTCGCCTCGCGCTCGCCGGTGCGGCCGGACGAGCTGCGCCTCGCCAGCCCCGATTCGCAGCTCGCCTACACGCCCGAGGCGGCGGAGCGGGTGCGGGCGCTGCTGCGCGAGGCGGCCGCCGCCGACGCGGCGCCGCGAATCACCGGCATCGGCCGGGCCTTCCATGTGCCGGGCTCGCTGCCCGGCGAGAGCGAGACGCAGTTCTTTCTGCAAACCGCGGACAACCGGCCGATATCGATCTCGGTGCTGCGCCGCCCGAATCAGCAGCCGCGATGGGCGGTCTCCCTGGCGGAGGTAATCGACGATGCCGCCGCCGCGCCGGCGCGCGACACGCTGCTCTGGTACCGGCTGGCCTGCAGCCTGCCGCCTCGCCTGCCGCGCCAGAGCCTGAGCGAGGCGAGCGCCGGGGACGCCGCAGCGATCGAAACCGATTACCGGCTGGTGATCGACGCGCTCGGCGCCTGCACCCGCAATCGCGGCCGCTAGAAGCTGGCCAGCTCGACGCCGACGCCGGCGCAATCGGGGTAGATGTCCGGCTTGCGGGCGGCCACTCGCAACCCGGTCACGCCGCGCCGCGCCGCGACGAGATCGTAAATTTCCCGCACCACCGTCTCCTGCAGATTGAACCGCCGGCCGGCGACCAAGGCCGCGATCTCGGTCCTCAGGAAATCATAATCCCAGGCGTTCGCCTCGTCGTCCGCGGCGGCGAAGGAGCACTCGTCGACCCACACCTCGACCGTCACCAGCAGCCGCTGCGGATTGCCGACCTCGAAATCATGGAAGCCGATATCGAGCCGCAGCTCATAATCGTCGAGCGCGATCTTGCGGGTCTTCGGGCGAAGCGTCTCCGGCACCAGGCCGTCGAGGCGGATGACGAGATCGGTCATCGGGTCTCCATGAACTGGACGTCGCGGGCGAGCGACAGGAATCGCTGGCCGCCGTCAATGGTGATGATCTGCCCGGTCAGCGTCGGGGTGGCGACGATGAATCGCAACGCGCCGACGATCTCCTCGACCGCGACGCCGCGACGCAACGCATTCAGCGCATGAACCTGATCGAAATTTTCCCGGCTCTGCGGGCCGGACACGAGGGTGACGGAAGGGGCGATGCCGCAGACCCGGATGCGCGGCGCGAGGGCGCGCGCGCTGAGCTCGGTCAGGCCGGCGAGCCCGATCTTCGAGAGGGTGTAGCTGAAATAATCGGGATTGGGCGCCGCCAGCTTGGCGTCGAGCAGGTTGACGATCAGGCCGCGCTCGACCCGCCCGGCGAACGCCCGGCTCAGCAACGCCGGGGCGCGCAGATTGATATCCAGATGCGCATCCCAGCCCTCGACGTCGAAATCGGCAAGCCGGTCGAGAACGAAGCGCGAGGCGCTGTTCACCAGCAGCATCGGCGGTGGGAGGCCGTCCAGCGCCGCCATGATCGCATCGGCCGCGGCCGGATCGGCGAAATCGGCCTGGACCACGCGGCCGCCCAGTTCGCGCGCCAGTGCATCCGCCTCCGGACGACTGCGGTTGCAATGGATCAGCACATGCCAGCCGTCGGCCGCAAGCGCCCGCGCCAGCGCCGCGCCGATCCGCTTCGCGCCCCCGGTCACGATCGCAGTGCGCGGTGTTGCAAATTCATCGTCCACGCCGCCGCCTAACCTTTCGCCATGACCGAAGTCGAGAGGCGCCGACGCGGATTCATCACGCGCGCCCCCTCGACGGCGCTCGGGACGAACGGCATATCGGCACTCAATGCCCGAAACCGCGCCCCCGCCCGCCGACCTCGCCGGGCTCGGCCTCGCCGAGATCGCGCGGCTCGCCGAGCAGCGGCGGTTGCCGCCGGTGGAGAATTGGCACCCGACGCATTGCGGGGACAGCGCGATGCGAATCGCCCGCGACGGGACCTGGTTCCACGAAGGCAGCCCGATCGGCCGGCCGGCGATGGTGCGCCTGTTTTCGACCATCCTGAGGCGCGAGCCGGACGGCGGCTTCGTGCTGGTAACGCCGGTCGAGAAGCTCGACATCGCGGTCGAGGATGCGCCGTTCGTCGCCATCGAGCTGAAGAGTGAAGGCGAAAGCGAGGCGCGATCCCTCGCCTTTCGGCTCAACACCGGCGACCTCGTCGTTGCCGGGCCCGACCACAGGCTCCGCTTCGAGGAGCATGGCGACGGGCCGCATCCCTATCTGCAGGTACGCGGCGGGCTTGAGGCGCTGATCGCCCGGCCGGTCTATTACGAGCTGGCGGCGCTGGCGCTTGCCGAAGGCGGCGATCCGCCCGGCCTTTGGAGCGGCGGCGCGTTCTTTGCGCTGGCGGGCGCCGCATGACCCTCGCCGAGACCCTGCGCGCCGCTTTGGGCGCCGAGCGCGCCCCCGCCCCCACCCTGATTGCCGGCGACGTGCTGGAGGGCGAGGAGATCGGCGCCGGCATCACCCCGGCGGCGGTGCTGGTCGCGGTCGTCGACCGGCCGGAGCCGACGGTGATCCTGACCCTTCGCCCCGATACGATGCGCAAGCATCCGGGGCAGATCAGCTTTCCCGGCGGCCGGATCGATCCCGACGACGACGGCCCGGTCGCCGCGGCGCTGCGTGAGGCGGAGGAGGAGATCGGCCTTCCGCCGCGCGAGGTGGAGGTGATCGGGATCGCCGATCGCTACCGCACGATCACCGGTTTCGAGGTCACTCCGGTCGTCGGCATCGTGCCCCCCGACCTGCAGCTCCGCCCCTATCCCGGCGAGGTCGCGGCCCTGTTCGAAGTGCCGCTCGCCCACCTGCTCGATCCCGCCCATCACGTCGTCCGTACCGTGGACTGGCGCGGCGTCGAGCGGCGCTATTTCGAGATCGACCATGAGGGACGACGCATCTGGGGCGCGACGGCGGCGATGATCGTCAACCTGAGCCGCCGGCTGGAGCTCGCCGCATGACGCTTCCCGACGCGGACTGGCGGCATTGGGCGGGGATGGACCGGCTGCTGGCCACGCTCGACGCCGAGGCGGGTGAAACCCGATTTGTCGGCGGCTGCGTGCGCGACGCCTTGCTCGCCATCCCGGTCAGCGACGTCGATCTCGCGACCCGCTTTCCCCCCGACGAGGTGATGGCGCGACTGAAGGCGGCGCGGATCAAGGCGGTGCCAACCGGCCTTGCCCACGGGACGGTGACGGCGGTGATCCACGGCCAGCCAATCCAGATCACGACGTTGCGGCGCGATCTGGATCCCGACGGCAGGCACACGCCGGTCGCCTATATCGGCGACTGGAAGGAGGATGCGGCGCGGCGGGACTTCACGATCAACGCGCTCAGCGCGGAGCCGGCGAGCGGCAAGGTCCATGATTATTTCGGCGGCCTCGGCGATATCGAGGCGCGGCGGGTCCGCTTCATCGGCGACCCGCTCGAACGGATCGCCGAGGACCATTTGCGAATCCTACGCTTCTTTCGCTTTCATGCCCGTTTCGGCCTTGGAGCGCCCGATCCCGCCGGGCTCGACGCCTGCGTGGCCCGGGCCAACGATCTCATGGCCCTCTCACGCGAGCGGATCGCCGACGAACTGCTGAAGCTGCTCGAGCTGGCCGATCCCGGCCCGACCGTGGCGCTGATGATCGGGCGCGGCGTCCTGACACCGGTGTTGCCCGAAATCAGGGACGCTGAGCGCCTGATCCGAACGATCGCGCGCGAGGCGGCGACCGGCGTCGAGCCTTATGCGATCAGGCGGCTGGCGGCGCTGCTGCCCGACGCCGGTCCGGCCGGCCAGATCGCCGCCCGCCTGCGCCTTTCAAAGGTGCAGCGCACCCGGCTGATCGCCGCGCTTGCCGATCCGCTGCCGCCGCACGAGGCGGCGTACCGGCTCGGGATCGCGTCGGCGACGGATCAGTTGCTGCTGTCGGACCGGACCGACCGGGCGGTGGCCGAGGCAGTGCGGGCCCTCAAGGATTGGCAGGTGCCCCGTCTGGGACTCACCGGCGGCGCGATCGTCGCGCGCGGGATCAAGGAAGGGCCGCAAGTCGCACGACTGATGCAGCAGATCGAGGCCCAGTGGATCGCCGAAGGCTTCCCCGATCGCGCGCGCGTCAGCGCGCTTGCAGACGCGGCCGTCGATCAGGCGTTGCGTTCGCGCCAGTAGACCAAGGCCGCATCGGCCTGCATCGGCTCGGCGAAATGGAAGCCCTGCCCATAGGTGCATCCGAGCGCCTTCAGCGCCTCCGCCAGTTCGCCGCTCTCGATCCCTTCCGCCGTCGTCTCCATGCCGAGCGCCTCGGCAAGCGACAGGATGGCGCCGACAATCGCCTTGCTGTCCTGATCGGCGAGCATGCCGGTGACGAACCGCTGATCGATCTTCAGCACGTCGATCGGCAGATTCTGCAGCGAGGCGAGCGACGTGAACCCGCTGCCGAAATCGTCCATCGCGATGCGGACGTCGAAGCGCTTCAGCGCCTTCAGCGCCTGGGCCACCCGCTCCGGTTCCTGAATGATCGCGCTTTCGGTGAGCTCGAGCGTCAGCCGGTCGCCTTCGATTCCGGCGCTCGTCAACGCCGCCGATACCGCCGCGGCAATGTCGTCGCGAGCGATCTGGATCGGCGACAGATTGACACTGATGTTGAGGGGCAGCCGGATGCCGACCTCTCGATCCCAGTCGCCCAGGGTGCGCGTCGCGCTTTCCAGCGCCCATCGGCCGAGCTGGACGATAAGCCCGGATTCTTCGGCCACCGGGATGAACTCGACCGGCGGGATCGTTTCGCCGTCATGTTCCCAACGCGCCAGCGCCTCGAAGCCGGCGACACGGCCGGTCGAAAGCTCGACCAGCGGATGATAAGCGAGAGTCAACGCCTCCGCCTCGATCGCGCAGCGAAGCTCCGTCTCCATGCTGAACCGGCGCCGGGCGACCTGCGCCTCGATCGGCTCATAAACCTGGGTGGTTCCCGTCTGCTTGGCGCGCTTCAGAGCGAACTGGGCGTTGCGCAGCACCTCATCGGCCGACATCACGCTTTGGGACAGCATCGCGCAGCCGATCGCGCAGTCGACCCTGATCTCGAGGTCGGAAAGCCGGAACGGCAGCGTCAGCACCGCCTTGATCCGCTCCGCCGCCCGCAGCGCGTCGGAAAGACCGCGGTCGAGACGCATCAGGATGCCGAATTCATCCCCGGAGGTGCGGGCGAGCATGTCCGTGGGACGGAGCGCCGAGATCAGCCGGCGCGCGAACGTGATCAGCAACTCGTCCCCTGCCAGAGCGCCCATCGATTCATTGACGCGGCTGAAGCGGGTCATGTCGACCGCGAGCACCGCATAGCCGGTATCGCGAAAGTGCGGATCGGCGAGCACCGAATCCACCTTCTCGTTGAATGCGAAGCGGTTCGGCAGCCCGGTGAGGGTGTCACGCAGCATTTCCGAGCGCAGGCTCTTCTCCGTCTCGACCTGTGCCGTCTTGTCGATCAGCGACAGGAGGAAGCGCCGCGGCTGTCCCGGCATCACCTTGAGGCGGGAAAAGCGGACCGTGAAATGGCGGCCGGAAATCGTCCGCCCGTCGGGCGTATCGAACTGGTGCGCCAGTTCATCGCCGCGCAGGAAGGCGGCGAGCCGGATGGCGATCGGCCCTGCCTTCAGCATCGGCACATGCACGAGCTGCCGTTCGCCGAGCCTTTCGTCCCATTCGGCGATCAGCCGGAAATGGTCGTTGGCGCATTCGATATAGGAGCCGTTCCTGTCGTCGATCGTGATGATCGCCGCGGCAATCGGCAGCGCGTCGAGATAGGTCTGGCGAGCCCCTTCGAGGATTGCATCGATCTCGGGCGCAAAGCCGAAGCCCGCCTTTTCGGCGGTTCTGGATTTGGACGCCTTGTCGCGTTTCGCGCGCGTGCGGGACTGCATGCGGATCGGTTAAACGAACAGGGTTAACGAGGCGTTGAGAACTGGGCCGCGGCATTCGCCCGGAAATCGAAGGAAAGACGGCCTAAAACCGGTTGTCGCGCGGGAAGCCCTGCGGCGGCATCCGGCCCGCCGCGCCGCGAGCGGTGCGCCACGGATTCATGTCCGTCTCGGTGCGGGTGCGGCCGGCATCGCCGCCCATCGCCCAGGACAATCCCTCGGCGAAGGGGAAGCTGGTCGCATCGGAGAGGCCACCGTCGCGATAGCGTTGCAGCTGAACGCCCTGCCCCCGCCCCATCTCCGGCAGTTCAGCCAGCGGATAGACGACGAGCTTGCGATTCTCGCCCACGACGGCCGCATAATCGTCCGGCGCGCCGATCGGCCGCACCACCTTGAGCCGGGCGCCGGGGCGGAGGTTCATGATCTGCTTGCCCTTGCGGGTCTCGGCGACCGCGCCGGCCGCCGGTGTCACGAAGCCGCGCCCGTCGGACGATGCGAGCAGCAGCTTCTCCGCCCGGCTCGCCGGGAACAGGGCGACGACATTGCCCTCGCCTTCGATGTCGATCATCGCCTTGACCGGCTCGCCAAAGCCGCGACCGCCGGGCAGCCTGTCCGCCGCCAGCGTGTAGAAGCGGCCGCCGGTCGAGGCGAGCAGGAGCTTGTCGGTGGTCAAGGCGTGGAAGAGGAAGGCAAGGCCATCGCCCTCCTTGAACTTCAGCGCCTCCGGGTTGCCGAGCTCGACATGGCCCTTCATCGCCCGGATCCAGCCGCGCTGCGAGAGGATCACGGTGATCGGCTCACGCTCGATCATCGCCTCCAGCGGGATTTCGCGGGCCGGCGCCGCCTCCTCGATGCCGGTGCGGCGGGCGCCGATCTCGGTCCATTCTCCGTAACGCGACTTGAGCGCCGTGAGGTCGCGTTTCAGGCGGGACCTTTGCAGCTTCTCCGAGCCGACCAGTTTTTCGAGATCGCGCCGTTCAGCCTGCAGATCGGCCTGCTCCTTCCTGAGCTGCATCTCCTCCAGCTTGCGCAACTGGCGCAGCCGCATGTTGAGAATTGCCTCGGCCTGGCGGTCGGTGAGGCCGAATTCGGCGATCATCACCGGTTTCGGCTCGTCCTCGGTGCGGATGATTTCGATCACCCGATCGAGGTTGAGGAAGGCGAGGATATAGCCTTCGACCAGCTCCAGACGCTCGGCGATCCACGCCAGCCGATGTTCAGCGCGCCGGACCAGCACGGTAATCTGGAACTTGAGCCATTGCCGGAGCACCGCCTTCAATCCGAGCACCCGCGGCACCCGGTCGGCGTCCAGCACGTTGAGGTTGAGCGGCACCCGCGCCTCGAGATCGGTGAGGCGGAACAGGCTGTCCATCAGCACGTCCGGATCGACGGTACGGCTGCGCGGCTCGATGACGATCCGCATTTCCTCGGCCGATTCGTCGCGGACGTCGGCGAGGATCGGCAGCTTCCTGTCGCTGATCAGAGCGGCGATTTGCTCGATCAATTTTCCCTTGGCGACCTGATAGGGAATCTCGGTGACGACGATCGTCCAGGTTCCTTGCGGCCCCTTCTCGATGCTCCAGCGCGCCCGCACCCGGAACGCCCCTTTGCCGCTCTCATAGGCGGCGCGGATCAGTTCGGGCGGATCGACGACGACGCCGCCGGTCGGGAAATCCGGCCCCTTCACGCATTCCAGCAGCTGCTCGGTCGAAACCGGCGCCGTCCGCTCCTTCTCGTCGATCAGCAGGAAGGCGGCGTCGATCAGCTCGGAAACATTGTGCGGCGGGATGCTGGTCGCCATGCCGACCGCGATGCCGCTGGCACCGTTGGCGAGCAGATTGGGGAACAGGCCCGGAAAGACCTCCGGCTCGTCTTCCTCATTGTTGTAAGTGGGGCGGAAATCGACCGTGCCCTCATCCAGGCCGGCCATCAGCTCGCCCGCCGCCGCAGTCAGCCGCGCCTCGGTGTAGCGCATCGCCGCCGCGTTATCGCCATCCACATTGCCGAAATTGCCCTGACCGTCGACCAGCGGGTAGCGAAGCGAGAAATCCTGGGCGAGCCGGACCATCGCGTCGTAGACCGACTGATCGCCATGCGGGTGATATTTGCCGATCACGTCACCGACCACGCGGGCGCATTTCTTGTAGGCGGAGGCAGGTTCGAGTTTGAGCAGCCGCATCGCCCAGAGCAGGCGGCGGTGGACCGGCTTCAGCCCGTCGCGCAGGTCCGGCAGCGAGCGCGCCGTAATCGTCGACAGGGCGTAGACCAGATAACGCTGGGAAAGCGCATCGTCGAAAGGATGATCGACGACCGCGTCGAATTCGTCACTCATGCCGGCGCGTTAGCAGCGTCGATTCAGCGAGGCGAGGGGGATCAGCGGCAAAGGCATCGCCGCCCATCAATCCGGCTCGGCCAGTGCCTCCAGATCGCGCTTTACCTCCGCCAGCAGCCAGTCGCGAAAGCGCTTGATCTTGGGCACCAGCCGGCGGTGCTCCGGATAGACCAGCCAATAGCCCCAGCCGCGCGTCGACAGCTGGGCGAACGGGCGGACGAGCCGGCCCTCGGCGAGATCGTGGCGCCAGAAGAGAGGCGTGAGCATCGCCATCCCCTGCCCCGCCATCGCCGCATGACCCTCGTTGGCCTGATAGCCGAGCCGGACGCCGCGGCGCGGCAGCTTGTCCGACGCCGCCACGCCGGCGTCCCTGAGCCAGACCTCCCACCAGGGATCGTCGTCGCCAATGCGGGGAAGATCGAGCAGATCGGCCGGTGTCATCGCTTCGCCGCCGTTGCGGGCGAAGAAATCGGGGCTGCACATCGGCGTGAAATTGATTCGGAACAGCAATTCGGCGGCGAGCCCCGGCCAGTCGCCATGGCCGGTACGGATGCCGACATCGACTTCGCTCGCGGCAAAATCGGCCAGCCCGTCGTCGGCCAGCGCCCGGACCGCCATTTCCGGATTGGCCATCTGAAACACGCCAAGCCGCCAGGCCAGCCAGGTGTTGGCGAAGGTATAGGATGTGGTGATCGTCAGCGTCGCCTCATCCTCCGCCCGGAGCGAGGCGAAGGCACCGTCCAGGACATCGAAGGCCCGGCCAACGTCAACCGCCAGCCGGCGGCCGGGATCCGTCAGCAGCACGCGCCTTTTCTCGCGCCGGAACAACGGGCTGCCGACCCGTTCCTCCAATAATCTGACCTGATAACTGACTGCCGCCTGGGTCATGCCCAGCTCAGCGGCCGCCTTTGTGAAATTTTCGTGTCGTGCAGCGGCCTCGAAAACCCGGACGGCTGCGAGCGGCGGCAGATGGCGCATGGCTCATACATAAGCCCTGCTTATTACCTTTGTCGAGACTTTCGTTGGCGGGATCGGCTTCGAGAGCGCAGATATCCGGCATCGAAGAGAGATCGAAGGAACCGAAAGGAGTCCGCCATGCGTGACGAAATGTTCTGCCGCGACTGGGTCGAAAATCATGATGCCTTCTCCCGCGATCTGGATCGCGCCTTCGCCGCGTTGCGCGTGCGGCTTGGACACGTCCTCGCCTGGGACGGCAGCGTCGCCCATCTCGCCGCCCTGGTGCTCTCGGCGGCGATCACCGCCCTCACCTTCAACGCCACCACCGTCTGAGACGGCGCGCAGGAGACAAGCCATGACCACCCACAGCCTCACATCCCCGCTGGCGCGTCTTTGGGACAAGGTGCTCCAGCCACTTTGCGTGCTGAGCCGCGTTCAGTTCAGCGCCCCTTGGCGCCAGGACGCGAAGCGCTGCCAGACATCGCCGCGGCGACCTGACTGACGGTCACGACGTCGGCGCGACACGCTGCGGCACGACGGATCAGGCCGCCAATTGCCCTCCTTGCCCGGCCAGTGCATGAGCGGCAGCGTGATCGGTCTTCTCAAGCCCATTGCGCTGCCGCTCCTATTGGGCCTAGCCGCCTGTGCCATGAGCGGCGATGCAAACCCCGCCAATGCGCAGACCGGCCGGCTGATGGCCTGGCCCGACCTGCTGGAACGGCCGCGTCCCGCCCCGACCGCCACCGTCGCCTACGGGAGCGACCCGTTGCAGGTCGTGGACATCTGGCTGCCGGAAGGCCGCGGACCGCACCGGACGGTGCTGATGGTCCATGGCGGCTGCTGGCGAACCGAGATCGCCGACCGGACGATTATGAACTGGATCGCCGAGGATCTCAGGCGGCGGGGCATCGCGGTCTGGAACATCGATTATCGCGGCGTCGATCGCGGCGGCGGCTATCCCGGCACGTTTCAGGACGCGGCCGCAGCGGCCGACGCGCTGCGCGCCCACGCCGCGCGCTTCAATCTCGACCTTTCCCGGATCGTCGCCACGGGACATAGCGCCGGCGGCCATCTCGCGCTCTGGCTCGCCGGCCGGCCGCGCCTGCCGCAGGCATCGCCGCTGCGCACCGCCGATCCGTTGCCGATCCACGCGGTCGTCAGCCTCGGCGGCCTGCCCGACCTCGAGGAGGCAGCGCGGCCGCCGGGCAGCGGCTGCGGCACCGAGGTGATCGCGCAGATCAGCGGCGGCCATTTCGCCGAAACCTCGGTTCCCCGCCTTGCCCCGCTCGGCGTCCCGCAGGTGCTGATCAACGGCAATCAGGACCGGATCATCCCCACCGCTTACGCGGAAGGCTATGCCCGGCCGATGCGCGCCGCCGGCGACGAGGTCCGGGTGCGGATGATCGATGCGACCGGCCATGTCGAGCTGATCGCGCCGGAGACCGCCGCCTGGGCCGCCGCCGTGGACGCGTTCGAGCGGGCCTTCCGGCAATGACCTTCACGCTTGCCGAATCGCGCGCCGCCGATGCCGCCGATCCGTTGCGACCGCTGCGCAGCCGGTTTCATTTGCCCGACGGTGTCATCTATCTCGACGGCAACTCGCTCGGCCCGCTTCCCCTGAATGTCGCTGCGCGCCAGCGTTCGGTGATCGAAGCGGAATGGGGCGACGGGCTCATCCGCAGCTGGAACGACGCCGGATGGATCGATGCGCCGCGACGGGTGGGAGCAAAGATCGCGCCGCTGATCGGCGCCAGTCCGCACGAGGTGATCGTCGCCGATTCCACGTCGGTGAACCTGTTCAAGCTGCTTGCCGCCGTGGCGCCATCGTCGGATCGCCGGACGCTGCTTTCGGAGAGCGGCAATTTTCACACCGACCTGCATATCGCGAGCGGCGCGGCGGACCTGCTGGGCCTGACGCTCGACATCGCGCCGCGAGCCGAGATCGAGGCGCGGATCGGCGCCGATACCAACCTGCTGCTGCTCACCCACGTCCATTACAAGACCGCCGAACGGTTCGACATGGCGCGGATCACCGCCAGGGCGAAGGCGGCCGGGGCGATGACGGTCTGGGATCTTTCGCACAGCGCCGGCGCCGTGCCCCTGCACCTCAACGAAGCAGGGGCGGAGCTCGCGATCGGCTGCGGCTACAAATATCTGAACGGCGGCCCGGGCGCACCGGCCTTCCTTTATGTCGCGGAGCATCTGCAGGATCGGCTGATGTCGCCGCTGCGCGGCTGGATGGGTCATGCCGAGCCGTTCGCCTTCACCGACGACTACCGGCCCGCGCCGGGCATCGATCGCTTCCTCGCCGGCACCCCGCCGATCCTCGGCCTTGCTGCGCTTGAGGCGGCGCTCGACGCATTCGACGGCGTGACGATGGAGCGCCTCTGGTCGAAATCGCGGGCGATGTTCGACGTCTTCGCCGGCCTCATGGAAGCGCGCTGCCCGGAATTTCGCTGCATCACGCCGCGCGGGGAGGAACAGCGCGGCAGCCACATCTCGTTCGCCCATCCGAACGCCTTCGAAATCTGCCAGTCGCTGATCGCGGAAGGCGTGATCGGCGATTTCCGGGCACCGGATGTCCTCCGCTTCGGCCTGACGCCACTCTATCTCGGATTCGAGGAGATATGGCGCGCCGTGGACCTGCTGGCCGGAATCATGGCCGGCGAACGCTGGCGCGATCCGGCCTTCGCGGTGCGCGGCAAGGTCACCTGAACCGCGACGGGAGGCGGAGCAGCGCCGCCACGGCCAACACCGCGAGCACGGCGCCGGTATCGGCGATCCAGTCCAGCCATTGGGCGTCGCGATTGAGGGCCGGGATGAGCTGCAGGAATTCGATCAGCGCGCCGAACGCCGACAGCGCCAGGGCCAGCCGCAGCCGTGACACCCCGGGATAGGCGGCGAGCGCCAATGCCGTGAGGGTCAGGAAGGCGAGGATATGCTGGACCTTGTCGGACGGTGCGCCGGGCATTTGGGGCGGATGCGGCAGCAGCGCCATCACCAGTGCGAAAGCGAGCGCTGCCCAGAAGACGAAGTGGAATGCAGAAGGCCGACGGATCACGGCAGCCGCCTGCCGGGTTGCCGCCGGCAAGGCAAGCACGCCGTTTGCGCTGCCATCGGCGCTCCCTTATAGGACCGGCTCTTTCGCTTTGCCGCCGGAGGCCCACCGTCCATGTCCCGCCGCCGACTCGTCTATGAAGGCAAGGCCAAGATCCTTTACGAAGGCCCCGAGCCCGGCACCCTGATCCAATATTTCAAGGACGACGCGACGGCTTTCAACGCCCAGAAGAAGGGCTCGATCGCCGGCAAGGGCGTGCTCAACAACCGCATTTCCGAGCATATCTACACCCTGCTCGGCCATCTCGGCATCCCGACCCATTTCATCCGCCGGCTCAACATGCGCGAGCAGCTGATCCGCCAGGTGGAGATCATTCCGATCGAGGTGGTGGTGCGCAACGTCGCCGCGGGCACCTTGTCGACCCGGCTCGGGATCGAGGAAGGCACCCAGCTGCCGCGCACGATCATCGAATATTATTACAAGGACGATGCGCTCGGCGATCCGATGATCGGCGACGAGCATATCGCCGCCTTCGGCTGGGCGACCCAGGAAGAAATGACCGAGATCGCCGATTACGCGATCCGGGTGAACGACTTCCTCAGCGGCCTGTTCGCGGCGATCGGCATCCGCCTGGTCGATTTCAAGCTGGAGTTCGGCCGGTTGTGGGAGAATGATTTTTCCCGCGTCATGCTGGCCGACGAGATCAGCCCCGATGGCTGCCGGCTGTGGGACATGGAAACCAACGAGAAGCTCGACAAGGACCGCTTCCGCCGTGATCTCGGCGGCGAGGCGGAGGCCTATCAGGAGGTCGCGCGCCGCCTCGGCCTGCTGAAGGGGGACGACGCCAATATGGTGCTCGACATGGAGCAGCATCGCGCGAAACGGGGCAAGTGACGGGCGGCGGAGCGTAGGGCGTGCCGCACGATCATTCGCATCACGGCCACGGCGGCCATCATCACCACGAGCCGCCAGCCGATTTCTCCTTCGCCTTCGCGGTCGGGATCGCGCTCAATCTCGGCTTCGTCGCGATCGAGACGGCCTATGGATTCTGGGCCAATTCGATGGCCCTGCTCGCCGATGCCGGGCACAATCTCTCCGACGTGCTCGGCCTGGTCGTGGCATGGGTCGGCGCGGCACTGGCCAAGCGGCCCGCCTCGCGCCGGTTCAGCTACGGCTTTCGCGCCGCGACGATCCTCGCGGCGCTGGCGAACGCGATCATCCTGATCGTCGCCGTCGCCTTCATCGCCTATCACGCGGTGGTCCGGCTGCTTATTCCCGACGTGGTCGAGGCCGGGACGGTGATGATCGTCGCCGCGATCGGCATCCTGATCAACGGCGTCACCGCGCTGATGTTCGCCCGCGGCCGCAAGGCCGATCTCAACGTGCGCGGCGCCTATCTTCACATGATCGCCGACGCGCTGGTGTCCGCCGGAGTCGTCGTCGCGGGCCTGCTTATCCTGTGGACCGGCTGGGTCTGGGTCGATCCGGTGGCCAGCCTGATCGTCGCCGCAATCATCCTCGTCGCCTCGGTCGACATGCTCCGCGAATCGGTGACCATGGCGCTGGCCGGCGTCCCGCGCTCGATCGATCCCGATGCGGTCGAGGCGCACCTCGCGGCGCTGCCCGGGGTCGAGCGGATTCACGATCTGCATATCTGGCCGATGAGCACCACCGAATATGCCTTGACCGCGCATCTGGTCATGCCCGGCGGCTTTCCGGGCGACGCATTCCTCGCCAATTGCGCGGGCGGCATCGCGCACGATTTCGGAATCGGCCATTCGACGTTCCAGATCGAGACCGGCGATGATTGTGCCCAGGCCGGCCACGCCCATTGACGCCGGCACGGAAAAGGCCCCGCCGTCGCCGGCGAGGCCTTTCCACGAGGTAGGCTGAAATCCGTCTAGCGCTGGGCCGCCGAAGCCGGTCCGCCGCTCGGGCCGCCGATCGAGCTTGGGGCGATCGGCGTGCCGACCGCCACGCGACGCTGCAGCGCAAGCAGGGTCGTGCTGGATTGCATGAAGGGGACCGGATTGACGGCGCGGCCGTCGATGCGGACTTCGTAGTGAAGGTGGCTGCCGGTCGAACGGCCGGTCGAGCCCATCAGCCCGATCAACTGGCCACGGCGAACCCGCGTCCCGGCCTCGACCAGACGGCGGGACATATGACCATAACGAGTCTGGATGCCCTGGCCATGGTCGAGCTCGACCAGATTGCCGTAACCGCCCCGGTTCCATTCGGACCGACCGACAATGCCGTCTGCGGTGGCGTAAATCGGGGTGCCGACCGGCCCGGCGAGATCGATACCGCCGTGCATCCGGGCGCCGCGGTTGAAGGGATCGGACCGGACGCCATAGCCGCTGGTGAAGTTGACCGACGTCTCGATCGGACGGGCGGAAGGAATGGCGATCACCGCCTGCTCAAGCTGCTCCATCCGGCGCCAGCTGGTAAAGAGCTCGCGGAAGCGCGGATCGGCGTTGCCGGCCTCGGCAACCGGCTCATCCGGGCCGCCCATGCCGGTATAGGACCGGACCAGCTCGGCGGGATCGACGCCGATGCTGCGCAGCTGCTGGACCGTCTGCTGATAGCGAACCATCGTCAGGCCGCGCGCCCGATCGGCCATCTGCTCCTGCATCGCATCGACGCGGGCATAGGCCGCGGTCGCCGGGCCGTGCGCCGCCTCATGTTGCGGCAGCATCGCCGCGAGTTGCCGGGAATCGGCGCTGCCGTTCAGCATTGAGGCGAGGAAAGCCTGACGGCGCTCAAGCAACGCGGCGTGGCTGCGGGTCTGGGCACGAAGGACCGCGACATCGGCCTCCATCGACGCCACCTGCGCCTGCATCCGGGCGACGTCGCTGTTCATCGCCGCGAGCGCGCCGACGGTCGCGAAGCTTGACCATGCGACCAAAACAAAGGCGGCGAAAACCGCCGCCATCTGCACCTTCGCACCGATCGTGAAGCGGCGAAGGCTGGTCCCGTCATGCAGGAAAATATCGCGCGGGCGGAAGAAAGACTGGAACTTTCCGGCCAAGCCCGCGTTCATCGTGTTCGTCATCATTATCCCCGGTCGATCTTTTCGAGATCGGCTCGGTCACGCATGGCGACCGCGTTGAAAACTGGGCTTTTCCCCGCCCGCGAAAACGTTCGGATTATCCGCCCCCGAACTCTGGGCGCGAGATTGTTAAGCAATTCAGACCCCGGCAACCCCGGCCAGCCATTCGCGGGATAGACCGGCTTCGTCGCGGGCTGAGTCGTTGAATGGCGGCTTAATAGTGCCGCGAAAATGGCGACGAACGAGGTCGGGCCAGAGGGAAAATGGCGCGATTTCGCGGGATTCGCACAGCCATTTGAACCAGCGCACACCGGCCGCGACATGACCGACCTCGTCGCGGTAGATGCGCGTCAGGATCGCCGCCGACCGATGGTCGCCGGCCCGTTCGAACGCGGCCACCATCGCCGGAGTCACGTCGAGGCCCCTCGCCTCCAGCACCATCGGCACCACGGCCAGCCGCGCCGCCAGGTCGCCGGCCGTCGCGTCGGCCGCCTGCCACAGGCCATCGTGGGCGGGCAAGGCGCCGTAGCGGGAACCGAGTGCGCGCAGCCGCCGGTCCAGCATCGCGAAATGCATCGCCTCATCCGCCCCGACGGCAATCCAGTCGTCGATGAACGCCGCCGGCATGCCCCGGCCGAACCGCCCGATCAGATCGAAGGCGAGATCGATCGCGTTGAACTCGATATGGGCGAGCGCGTGCAGCATCGCCGTCCGGCTGCGTTCCGATCCTGCACGACCCCGCTTCGGCATCCGGTTCGGCGGCAGCAACGCCGGCGCCTCCGGACGCGCCGGGCGATCCGGCATCGCCGCGTCGAAACGATGGATGAGGCGGCCGCGCCGCCACCCCCGCGCAGCGGCCCGCGCCGCTTTCACCTTTTCGCGAGGGTCGGCCATCGACAGTACGTCGCGGCAGGCCTGAGCGATCGAGTCCATGCCTTCCCTCTGACGCGGCAGCGGGCTAACCGCCAGCCCCATGACCTTCACCGCCAGGATTCTGCTGCTCGGCTCCGGCGAACTCGGCCGCGAGTTCGCCATTGGCGCCAAACGGCTCGGTGCCTTCGTAATCGCCTGCGATTCCTATGCCGACGCGCCGGCGATGCAGGTGGCGGACGCGGCCGAGGTCTTTCCGATGCTCGACGGCACCGCGCTGCGCGCGGCGGTCGAGAAGCATCGGCCGGACCATATCGTGCCGGAAATAGAAGCCATCCGGACCGAGGAACTGGTCTCGCTCGAAAGCGAGGGCTGGCACGTGGTCCCCACTGCGCGCGCCGCCGCCACGACGATGAACCGGGACGCGATCCGGAGCCTCGCCGCCGAGCAGCTCGGCCTGCGCACCTCGCGCTATCGTTTCGCGGAAAGCCTGGAGGCGGTACGCGATGCAGCGCTCCACACCGGCCTGCCCTGTATCGTGAAGCCGGTCATGTCGTCTTCCGGCAAGGGCCAGAGCATGGTTCGCGACGCGGCCGAACTGGATGCGGCCTGGGCCTATGCGGTCGCCAACATGCGCGGCGACCGGCCGCGGGTGATCGTCGAGGAATATATCGCCTTCGATTACGAGATCACCCTGTTGACGGTGCGGACCCGCGATGGAGTGATCTTCTGTCCGCCAATCGGCCATCGCCAGGAACATGGCGACTATCGCGAAAGCTGGCAGCCGATGGCAATGTCGGCCGCGGCACTTGGTCAGGCGCAGGAGATGGCGCGCCTGGTGGTCGATGACCTTGGCGGGCAGGGCATCTTCGGGGTGGAATTCTTCATTCGCGGCGACGAAGCGATCTTCTCCGAACTGAGCCCCCGGCCGCACGACACCGGCATGGTGACCCTGATTTCCCAGGACCTGTCGGAGTTCGACCTGCACGCCCGCGCCATCCTCGGCCTGCCGATCCCGGAGGTGACGCTGCGGGGTCCGTCGGCGTCAGCGGTGATCCTGGCCGATCGCGAGGCGGAGCGGTTCAGCTTCGAGGGCCTCGCAGAAGGGCTCGCGCTCGGGACGCCGGACCGGCCGGTGGATATCCGCCTGTTCGGCAAGCCGGTGACCCGTCCCAACCGGCGGATGGGTGTCGCGCTGGCCCGCGCCGAAAATGTGGAAACGGCATGCGATCTCGCCGTCGCCGCGGCGGCAAGGGTTTCGATCAACTATTTCTGATCGTCGACGCCCTCATCACTCAGGATGACGTCGTTCTCGGCGTAGGACGGCCGCTCGCGAACGACCTCGTCCTCCGACACGCGATAATGCGCGTAGCGGGCCAGCCGCTCCGCCATGGCGCGGCGGCGCTCGGCGTCCTCGAGGCGGCGGATATAGGAATCGTCGATTTCGCGCCGCTCCTGCGCCTCACGGCGCGATTCCTCCTCGCGGCTGCCGAAATAGGTCGCGCTGGCAACCTGCACTTCGGTCGCCGGGGCGGCGGGCCGTTCGAAGGTGCAGTCGGGGCAGGCCGCCGCCCGCGCCTGGCTGCCCTGACTCCAACCGTAGAGCTGCTCGTAATTGTTCGGAATGACGGTGGGCCGATTCGGATCGATCGCCGCCCCGCGGTCGCGCGGATGGAGCGCGGCGCCCTGGAAATGGATCGGGTTGATTTGCGAGATGGCGCTGTTGCCGAGCGTCACGCCCAGCATCATCGCGCCGAAGCCGCCCGCGAGGGCGGCAGCGATGGTTCGGCCTTGCATCATGCGTCCGAAAACGATGCGCCGCCAAAGCGGTTCCCGGCGAGGGTGCTGCCTAGGCAAGCGCCCTGGCGGCTTCGAGGACCTCTTCGGCATGACCCGGAACTCTCACTTTGCGCCAGATCCGGCTAACAACCCCGTCACGGTTAACGAGGAAGGTCGCCCGGTCAATCCCCATATACTTGCGGCCATACATGGATTTTTCGATCCAGGTCCCGAATGCCTCGCAGGCTCCGCCCGTCTCGTCGCTGGCAAGCCGAACCTTCAGATCATATTTATCGGTGAACTTCCGGTGCTTGGCGGGGCTGTCCTTCGAAACGCCGATAATCCAGGTCGCGACCTTCGCGAATTCATCGGCCAGCGCGGTGAAGGCCTGCGCCTCGGCGGTGCAGCCGGTCGTGTCGTCCTTGGGGTAGAAATAGAGAACGAACTTCTGGCCGCTGAAATCGGCCGGGCTGAACGTCTTCCCGTCCATCCACACCAGCTCGACGTCCGGCACCTTATCGCCCTCATCCACCATCCTTGCCTCCCTGTCCTGCGGCGACCGCGCCCCACAGTTCGCCGACGCTCTGCCTCGCCGCCTCGTAGCGCGCAAGCAGCTCCGCCCAATCGGCGGCGCCGCACGCTTTGGCGACCAGCAGCCGCGACGCCTCCGGCGGCTCGGCGGAGCTTGGCGAAACCAGGCGAAGGACGACGAGCAGGTCGTGCAAGAGCCGATAATGCGCGTCCATGGCTGCCGGAACCAGCCCGGCTTCGATCAGCGCCGCAAGGGCGTGCGGAAAATGCGGCGTCAGGCCTTCGCCCCGGGTCAGCTGCAGCGTTTGTACCGCGAACTCGAGGTCGACCAGGCCGCCGTCGATGAGCTTGACATCGAGCAGGCCCTTGGCCGGCTTGTGCCTGGCGATCTCGCCCCGCATCCGCAGCGCGTCGGCCGCGACCTGCACGGGATCGCGCTTCATCCGGAGGACGGAAACGATCGCCTCCTTGAGCGCGTCCTGCACCGTCGGGGGGCCGAAAACGGGGCGGGCGCGGGTCAGCGCCATATGCTCGAAGGTCCAGGCGCTCGACCGCTGATAGTCGACGAAGGTATCGATGGAGACCGCGAGCAGCCCATCCTTGCCGGACGGCCGCAGCCGGGTGTCGACCTCGTAGAGCGGACCGGCAGCGGTGGAGACGCTCAGCGCCGAACTGACCCTTGGGGCCAGCCGGTTGAAATAATCGGTCGCGCCGAGCGGACGCGGCCCATCGGATGTGGCCTCGTGATCGCCGCTGAAGAGATAGACCAGATCGAGGTCGGATGCGTAGGTCAGCGCGCCGCCGCCGAGCCGGCCGAACCCAAGAATGATGAGCTCGGCCCCCGGCACCTTGCCATGGGCGCGTTCGAATTCGCCGATGGCGGCGCGCGCCAGCACCCGGATCGCCGCGTCTGCGACCCGGGCATATCCTTCCGCCGCAGCGCCTGGCCGATCCCTGCCCAGCACGATCTGGGCGCCGAGCGCAAAGCGTGTTTCGTTGACTCTCCGGCGCACCCGATCGAGGACCAGCTGATAATCCTCGCCCCGGCGATCGGACTGACCGAACCGGTCGGCCAGGTCCGCTGCCGCGCCGACCGGCTCGAAGGCGCGCGCGTCAATCAGGCTATCGAGCAGTTCCGGCCGGCGCGCCAGCTGATCGGCGAGCGCCGGGGCATGGCTCAGAATCACTCCGAGATGTTCGGTAAGGCCGGGCCGGGCGGCCAGCAGCCGATAGAAGTTGATTCCCGTCGGGAGGCGCTCGATCAGATCCTCGAACCTGTTCATCGCCCGCATCGGATCTGGCGAGGCGGCGAAGGCATCGACCAGCACCGGCAGCATCGCTTCGAACGCGTCGCGAGCCGAGGCCGTGCGCAGCGAGCGTGCCTTGCCGCTGCGCCAGCCTTCAATCCTTGTCCGCGCCGCCGCCGCGTCCGCCAGGCCGGCGGCGGCGAGCGCCTGCTCCAGTGCGCCGGGATTCATCGGCAATCGCCGCTCGTCGCTGGCCCCAAGCGTATCGTAAAGCGCACCCACCTTTCCGATATGCGGCGCGAGCCCGGCGAGCAGCGCCTCGCCATCGGCCTGCCCGTCCAATCGCGCGACATTGTCGAGCGCTCCCGGTTCCGCCGGCAGGCTGTGCGTCTGGCGATCCTCGACCATCTGCAACCGGTGCTCGATTGTCCGCAGCATCCGGTAGGCGGCGGCAAGCGCTCCTGCATCGTCGCCACCGACCCGGCCTGCCCCGGCAAGCGCATCGAGGGCCATTAGCGTCGAAGCCGATCGCAGGGCCGGCTCGCGGCCGCCGTGAATGAGCTGGTGGATCTGGACGAAGAACTCGATCTCGCGAATCCCGCCGCGGCCGCGCTTCAGGTCGTAGCCCGGTCCAAAGGCCTGGCCCTGCGCATAATGGTCGCGAATTCGGCGGGTCAGCGCCTGGATTTCCTCGATCGCCCCGAAATCGAGGCTGCGCCGCCATACGAAGGGATGGATGGCGTCCAGGAACTGCCGGCCGAGGGCCATATCGCCCGCGGCGGATCGGGCCCGAATGAAGGCGGCCCGCTCCCACGGCAGCGCGGCCGATTCATAATAAGAGATGGCGGCTTCGACCGGCAGCGCGATCGGAGTCACTTCCGGCGACGGGCGCAACCTCAGGTCCACCCGGAAGACATAGCCGTTGCCGGTTCGCAACTGCAGCATCTCGGTGATCCGCTGGCCGATCCGCAGCGCCGCCTGGTCCGGCTCCTCGCGCGTCGACCTGCGGGGCAAGGTGACCGGGTCGTAGATGTAGATGAGATCGACATCGGACGAATAATTGAGTTCGCGGCCGCCGAGCTTGCCCAAGGCGATGATCGAGAAGCCGCGCGGCGTTTCGCCCGGCGTGCGCTCCTCGACCGCCGTCGCGAAGGCCCTGTCCAGGCTGCGGTCGGCGAGATCGGACAGCGCCCCGGTGATCTCTTCAAGGGTCAGGAGCGCGGCCAGATCGCCGATCCCGAGCGCCAATGCATATGCCGCACGCTCGCATCGCATCGCATCCATCGGATCGCCGGCCACGCTTTCGGCGGCCGCACGCAGTGCTCCCTGCAGGTCCCCGCGCTCAAGGGCGGCGGCAACAGGCCCACCGCGATCAAGCAGATCGCGCAGGAACGGCGAATGATCGCGCGCCCGCGAAAGGGCTTCGAGCAACGCAGGATCGGGTGTCGTATTCATGTCACAACAGAGGACCGCATTCCGTTCGATCCCGCAACATTTGCAACCGAGACCGAGAATCTACGTTGTTTTGCGGTGGCTAAGATGAATGGGAATGGCAAGACGATGATCCTGCAGTCGCCCAGGCGGTTCGTGAAGGCGGCCCCGCCGGCCGTTCACGCCGGCGTGGGCGATGCGCTCCGGCAGGCATTCGACCTGAACGGAGAAGCGCGTTCGTTCGCCAAGTTTCAGGATCTGCTCGACCAACTGACCTGAACCGGCCGGTCGCTCGGTTCAGGCTTCCTGCTCGCGGCCTTCAACCCCATCCTCATGGCCCCGGCTGAGGTCCTCCACCTCGCCCATGATTCGTTGCAAGGCAGATCCGTCGCTTGCCGGATGGCCGCGACGAGATGGCATCTTGCCGCTGCCGAGCAGCGCCTCCAGCGCGACACGGCCGCGGGCCACGCGACTCTTGATCGTGCCGACGGCGCAGCCGCAAATGCCGGCAGCCTCCTCATAAGCGAAGCCCCCGGCGCCGACGAGGATCAGCGCCTCGCGTTGCGGCTGCGGCAGGTGCATCAGCGCCCGGTGCATGTCGGCAAGCTCGATCTGCCGATCCTGGCTGGCCGGCGCGGCAAGGATTTTGGAGGCGGTCAGTTCGTCCCATTCGCCCTTGAACCGGGCCCGGCGCATCTGGCTGAGAAACAGGTTGCGCAGGATGATGAAGGTCCACGCGCGCATATTGGTGCCGGCCTGGAAGCGCTTGCGGGCCGCCCACGCCTTGAGCAGTGTTTCCTGGACTAGATCGTCGGCGAGATCGCGGCTGCCGGAAAGCGAGCGGCCGAAAGCGCGCAGATGGGGAATGACCTGCGCCAGCTCGTGCTTGAACTCAGCGTCCGGCAACGGCGACCAATCGCCGCTGCCAGCCTTGTCCTCGTCGTCTGCCTGGCGCTTACCGCCCGCCATCGAAATCAGCCCCTTGTTTTCGCGATCGGTGACAACGCGCGAACAAAACATCACGTCCGGTCAATGAGATAGGCTTCAGCGCCAGATAAACAACAGCAGCAGGAAGATGAGCACGACAAGCCCAATTCCCCAGCCCAGCACATAGCGCGTGACGTGGGGGGTCGTGCCGCCCCGCGCGCGGGTCGTGCTGATATGTTCTTCCTCGTCCATCGCTCGCTCTCGAAGTTCCATTCGTTTCAGGCAGGCAACGCCCGCCTCCTGCGGACGGTTCCCGGCGATCGATCAGGCCGGTACCGTCGCTGCGTCGAAAAACAGTGCCTGCGCGATGGCCGCCTTGACCGTCGATGGTTGAAACGGCTTTGTGATCAGAAAGGTGGGCTCCGGCCGCTCGCCGGTCAGCAGACGTTCCGGGAATGCGGTGATGAAGATCACCGGCACGTCGAACTGCCCGAGTATGTCCTTGACCGCATCGATGCCCGAACTGTCGTCGGCAAGCTGGATGTCCGCCAGGACCAGGCCGGGCCGATTCGCCATCGCCTGCGCCACCGCCTCGTCACGGGTCACCGCGACGCCAGTCACGTTATGGCCGAGATCGCGGACGATGGTCTCGATATCCATGGCGATGATCGGCTCGTCTTCGATGATGAGCACGTCGGCGCGCAGCTGCCGCTCGATCTCGGCCAGCGCCTCGTTGACCAGCGATTCGACCTCGTTCGCGGTCGCCCCGATCAGATAGCCGGCGTCATCCGGCGAGAAGCCCTCCATCGCGGTGAGCAGCAGAGCCTGCCGCGACAGCGGCGTGATCTGGGCCAGGCGGGCCTGGGCGATACCAGCCGCCTGATCGCCGGGGTCGCCGGCAACGTCGCCGATATTCACCGAGGACCAGATCGTGTGAAAGGTCCGATAGAGACCAAGGCGCGGATCGACGTCGCGGGGGAATTCGTCGGGCGCCGCGACGATCGCCTCCAGCGTCGCGCGGACGAAATTGTCGCCATGCGCCTGGCTGCCGGTCAGCGCCCGCGCATAGCGGCGAACGAATGGAAGATGGGGCTTCAATGCGTCACCGAGCGACATGCGTTGCGTCTCCTTCGCGGTCCGTCCGGCTATGGGATAGCGCGCCGCCCGAAAGCAACCCTGCATGAAGGCCACCTGCGACGGCCAGCAGTGAGGAGCGCGATTCCCCGCCTTTGTACGAGACTGGAACAATCTTCGGACTTTTTTGTTTCCTTGCCGGCATCGGCCAATTAATTCCCGGCCCCGGGCTTGCGTCCGGGATGGCCGCCGGAGCGGTCCTCTTCCTGCAGGCGGGAAGCATTTGGGGTGGTGGCGATGGCTGCTGCGAGGGGCAGTAATTTGAATAAGTCGCGCGATGAGAATGCCAAGATGAAGCCGCGGGGACGCAAGGTGGAGCGCGATGTCGGCGTAGCGCTGAAGACCGCCTATGAGCGCACGTTGCGCGAGGACATTCCGCCGGAAATGCTCGATCTGCTCGGCAAGCTGGACTAGTCCGCCGGCGCCATGAACGGCGTTGGACAATCTCCCATCGGAAGACTGAAGCACGTGCTTGCCGCCCGATGGAGCGCGGCATCGACCGGCCTCAAGATGTTCGTGATCATGAGCCTTGGGCTGCTTCCCCTGGGGGTGATCGCGATCGCGGCCTCGTTCGAGAATGCTCGAGACAACCGTGCCCGGGTCGAGGCGGAGGCCCGGGCGGTGCTGGCGGTGCAAATTCAGCGTTTCACCCTGCCGCTCGCCCGCCACGCCTACACGCTGCGCGCCGCGCGCGATGCCCTGCCGGCACAGGGCCTTTCGGAGGAAGCCTGTCGACGAACGCTCGCCCGGCTCGCGGCCCTGCCCGCGAGCGGCAGTCGCTTCGCCCTGTATAGCGCCGATGGCGCGCTACGCTGCGTATCGAGCGGCTATGTGCCACCGGCGGGTCCGGCCGTGCAGGGCCAGTCGGCGCTGGCCGAGATCACGGCCGACGGCCAATGGCTCCGGTTCTTTCTCTACGATCAGGTCGGCGCCCTCGAGGCGATATTCCAGGTTCCGCGCGAGACCCTGGCCGCGCTGACGAACAGCCCGGCGTCGCCGGAAAATTTCGGCGTCGAACTGGTGCAAGGCGAACGGGTGCTTGTCCTGAGACAGCGCGAGGACGGCCCCACGCTTGCCGGCGAGGTCACGGTGACGCAGCCGCTCGCCAACGATCAATATGAGATGCGGGTTCACCGCGACATTCCCCCAGTGACGTTAAGCGACGCCCTCATCATCGTCACACCCCTGCTGATGTGGCTCTGGGCTTCGGCGATTGGCTGGCTGCTGGTGAGGCACCTCCTGCTCCGACCGTTGAAGCGCATCCAGCGTGCGATCTCCGCGTACCAGCCCGGCGACCGGCCGCTCGCCTTGGCGCCGGTCCGCAGCCCGGCGCACGAGATCGACGCGCTGGCTCAATCCTTCGACACGATGACGCAAACGGTCGCCGGCCACGAGGCCGATCTGGAGGCAGCCCTGCTGCGCCAGGTCCTCCTCGTGCGCGAAGTCCACCACCGGGTGAAGAACAACCTGCAGGTCGTCTCGTCGCTGCTCAACATCCACGCTCGAGGCGCAACGGACGATTCAGCCGCCTCTGCCTATGCCGCGATCCAGCGCCGGGTCGACGCGCTCGCGATCGTCCACCGCAATCACTATGCGGAGCTTGAGGACAATCGCGGCGTCGCACTGCGGCCCCTGGTCTCCGAGCTTGCCGCCAATCTTCGCGCGTCAGCGCCGCGGGACGCCGCCGGCGTCCAGATCCTGCACGATGTCGATCCGGTACATGTCAGCCAGGACGTTGCCGTTTCGATCGCCTTTCTGGTGACCGAGGTCGCCGAGTTCGGGATGCTCTGCGGCGCGTCGGCCATCTCGATCTCGATCGAGCGCCAGCCGCCGGCCGCCGCGCGGCTGGCAATCGAAGCGGACAATCCCGGCGGCGGGCCGGCCTGCGACCAGGCGCTTATCGACCGTTTCGATCGGGTAATTGCGGGATTGGCGCGGCAGCTTCGCTCGGCGCTCGAACATGATGTCGGGCAAGGACTCTATGCGGTGGTCGTGCCGGTGGTCCCGGATATCGATGCGGCTGGCGACCAAGCGCCGGCCGAGCCGCGTGCCTAAGCGGGAATCGGCGCCAATGCGACGACCATGCTGGCGAACAGGACGAGGAGGACGAGCCGGACCATGGCCCCGGGTGACCGATCGCGGCGGGTAAGTCGAGGCGGGAACGAGGTTAACAAAATGCCGCCCCGAAACGGGACGTGTGCACCTTGAACCCTTAGTCCAGATTGGGCCGCAACCAGCGCTCGGCCTGCTCGACGGTGGCGCCGCGCCGGGCGGCATAATCCTCAAGCTGGTCGCGGCCGATCCGGGCGACGCCGAAATATTGGCTGTCGCGATGGCCGAAATAGAATCCGGACACCGCCGACGTCGGCAGCATCGCGAAATTCTCCGTCAGCGTGACGCCGGCCGGACCTTCGTTCGAACCCTCTCCCCCCAACATGTGGAACAAGCACGGCTTCAGGCTGTGGTCCGGGCAGGCCGGATAGCCGGGCGCGGGGCGGATGCCGGCATAGGTCTCCCGGATCAGGTCGGCGTTGGTGAAATGCTCCTCCGGCGCATAGCCCCAGATCGAGTTGCGGACGTGGGCATGGAGCGTTTCGGCGAAGCTTTCCGCCAGCCGGTCGGCGAGCGCCTTCAGCAGGATGTCCGAATAATCGTCATTCTGCGTCTTGAAACGCGCCAGGTGGGGCTCAATGCCGTGGATGCCGACCGCGAAGCCGCCGATCCAGTCCTCCTCATCGGGATCGATGAAGTCGGCGAGGCACATATTGGCCCGACCCTCCCGCTTCTTCACCTGCTGGCGAAGGAAAGCGAGCTTCGTCTCCTCGTTGCGGGCAAGCACATGGACGTCGTCGCCGTCGCGGCGACAGCGCCACAGGCCGACGGTCGCGCGCGCCGTCAGCCAATGCTCGGCGATGATCCGTTCGAGCATCGCCTGCGCATCGGCGAACAGGCTGCGGGCGCTCTCCCCGACGATCGGATCATCGAGAATGCCGGGATAGGTGCCGGCCAGCTCCCAGGCGCGAAAGAACGGCGTCCAGTCGATACTGTCCCTGAGCTCGCGGAGCGGCCAATCGTTGAAGCTCTGTACGCCCGGGCGCCGCGGCGGCGGCGCCTTGCCCGTGGGATCGTACGCGAAACCGTTGGCGCGCGCCTCGGCCAGCGTCGCGAGCTCGCTCGCTCCCTTGTTGGCGCGGGCGATGCGGACGGCGTCATAATCTTCGGCCGTTTTCGCGACCAAGGCCCCCTTCTGGGTATCCGAGACCAGGCTGGAAGCGACGCCGACCGCACGGCTGGCGTCGAGGACATGGATGACCGGCCCCTGATAGGCCGGGTCGATTCGGAGCGCGGTATGGACCTTGCTCGTCGTCGCGCCGCCGATCAGCAGCGGCAGCGTCATCTGTTCGCGCTGCATCTCCTCGGCGACCGTCACCATCTCGTCGAGCGACGGCGTGATCAGGCCGGAGAGACCGATCAGGTCGGCCTGATTATCGTTCGCGGCCTTCAAGATGTCCTGCCAGGGCACCATGACCCCCAGATCGATGATCTCGAAGCCGTTGCACTGCAGGACGACGCCGACGATATTCTTGCCGATATCGTGGACGTCGCCCTTCACGGTCGCCATCACGACCCGGCCCTTGCCCTTCGCGCCCTCCTCCTTCTCCGCCTCGATATAGGGGAGAAGGTGGGCGACCGCCTTCTTCATCACCCGCGCCGATTTCACCACCTGCGGCAGGAACATCTTGCCCGATCCGAACAGGTCGCCGACGACGTTCATGCCGTCCATCAGCGGACCTTCGATCACGTCGATCGGCCGAGCGGCCGTGAGGCGGCACTCTTCGGTATCCTCGACGACATAGGCGTCGATACCTTTCACCAGAGCATGCTCGAGCCGCTTGCCCACGTCCCAGCCGCGCCATTCGGCCTCGGCCTTCTCTCGCACCGGATCGCTACCGAGATACTTTTCCGCCAGCATCACCAGCCGCTCGGTCGCATCATCGCGGCGGTTGAGGATCACGTCCTCGCACGCCTCGCGCAGTTCCGGATCGATCGTGTCGTAAACATCCAACTGGCCGGCATTGACGATCGCCATGTCGAGTCCGGCCGGAATGGCGTGGTAAAGAAAGATCGAGTGCATGGCGCGGCGCACCGGCTCGTTGCCGCGGAACGAGAAGCTGAGGTTCGAAAGCCCGCCCGAGATATGCGCGCCGGGGCAGCGTTGGCGGATGACCTTGCAAGCCTCGATGAAATCGACCGCATAATTGCGGTGCTCCTCGATCCCGGTCGCGACCGCGAAGATGTTGGGATCGAAGATGATGTCCTCCGGCGGGAAACCGTCGGCGACCAGCAGATCGTAGGCGCGCGCGCAGATCTCGACCTTCCGGGCCGCCGTGTCGGCCTGGCCGGTCTCGTCGAAAGCCATGACGACGACCGCCGCGCCATAATCGCGCACCTTGCGCGCAAGGTGCAGGAATTCCTCCTCGCCTTCCTTCATGCTGATCGAATTGACGATCGGCTTGCCTGACACGCATTTCAGCCCCGCCTCGATCACCGCCCATTTCGAGCTGTCGACCATCACCGGCACCCGGGCGATGTCCGGCTCGGCGGCGATCAACTTGAGGTAGGTGGTCATCGCCAGCTCGGCGTCGAGCAAGCCTTCGTCCATGTTGACGTCGATCACCTGGGCCCCGCTCTCGACCTGCTGGCGGGCGACCTCGACGGCGGCGGCATAGTCGCCCGCCATGACCAGCTTCTTGAACCGGGCGGAGCCGGTAACGTTGGTGCGTTCGCCGATATTGACGAACGTCGCGCGATTGTCGGTCATGATGTCAGGCAGCGAGCGTCATCGGCTCAAGACCGGCGAGCCGCGTCGCGCGCGGCGGGTTGGCGATCCGGCGCGGCGTCTTGCCAGCGACCGCCTTCGCCATCGCCGCGATATGGGCCGGCGTCGAGCCGCAACAGCCGCCGATTATGTTGACCCAGCCCGCCTCGGCCCATTCCTTGAGCAGGGCGGCGGTCTGCTCCGGCAGCTCGTCATATTCCCCAAGCTCGTTCGGGAGACCGGCATTCGGATAGGCCATGATCAGGGTGTCGGCGATGCCGGACAGCGCCTGCACATGCGGCCGCAATTGCTGCGCGCCGAACGAGCAATTGAGGCCGATCGTCACCGGATCGGCGTGACGGACGGCGTGCCAAAAGGCCTCGACCGTGTGACCGGAGAGGTTGCGCCCGCTGAGATCGGTCAGCGTCATCGAGATCATCAGCGGCACGTCGCGGCCGAGGGAGGCCGCGGCTTCCTTGGCCGCCATGATCCCGGCCTTGGCATTCAGCGTGTCGAAGATCGTCTCGATCAGGATGAAATCGACGCCGCCCTCCAGCAGGGCATCCGTCTGCTCGCGATAGACCTGCTTGAGCCCATCGAAGTCGATCTCGCGAAAGCCGGGATCATTGACGTCGGGCGAGAGCGAGAGTGTCTTATTGGTCGGCCCGATCGCGCCGGCGACGAAGCGTGGACGGCCATCCTTCGCCGCGAAATCGTCCGCCGCCCCGCGCGCGATGCGGGCCGAGGCGAGGTTGATCTCGGCGACAAGATGCTCGGCGCCATAATCGGCCTGGCTGATCGTGTTGGCGCTGAACGTGTTGGTCGAAACGATGTCGGACCCGGCCGCCAGATAGGCGCGGGTGATCGCCTCGACCACGTCCGGCCGGGTGATCGCAAGGATATCGTTGTTGCCCCTCTGGTCGCGAGCGAGGTCGAGCGACCTTCGATAATCGGCTTCGGTCAGCTTGCGATTCTGGATTTCGGTCCCGAATGCGCCATCGGTGAGCAGGATGCGCTCGGCGGCGGCGGCGTTCAGTCTTTCGCGCGCGCTCATGCCGCCTGCTCCTTCGGCCGATCCTTGGGCCGCATGCCCAGCAGGTGGCAGATCGCGTAGCTCAGCTCGGCCCGGTTCAGGGTGTAGAAGTGGAAATGGCGGACGTCTTCGGCATAGAGCCGGGCGCAGAGCTCCGCCGCCACCGTGGCCGCGACCAGCTTGCGGGCGTCGGGCAGGTCATCCAGCCCCTCGAACAGCCGGTCCATCCACGGCGGGATGGCCGCACCGCACTGGCTGGCGAACTTGCGCGTCTGGGCAACGTTGGAGACCGGCAGGATGCCGGGCACGATCTCCGCGTCGATGCCCGCCGCCGCCGCCTCGTCTCGAAAGCGCAGGAAGCAATCCGGCGAGAAAAAGAACTGGCTGATCGCCCGGTCCGCGCCGGCATCGACCTTGCGCTTGAGATTGTCGAGATCGGCGACGCGGGTGGCTGAATCCGGATGACATTCCGGATAGGCGGCGACCGAGATTTCGAACGGCGCCACCCGCTTCAGGCCGGCGACCAGATCGGCGGCGTCGGCATAGCCACCCGGCGGCGACTGAAACCGCGCGCCCGGCTCCGGCGGATCGCCGCGCAACGCCACGATATGGCGCACGCCGACTTCCCAATAAGCACGGGCGACCGCGTCGATCTCTTCCCTGGTCGCGGCGACGCAGGTCAGATGGGCCGCCGCCGTGAGGCTGGTCTCGCGGACGATCCTGGTCACCGTCGCGTGCGTGCGTTCGCGGGTCGAACCGCCCGCGCCATAAGTGACCGAGACGAAGCGGGGACCGAGGGGCGCCAGCATCTGGATCGAATCCCAGAGCACGGCTTCCATCTTCTCGGTCTTCGGCGGGAAGAATTCGAAGCTGACCGCAATATCGCCGGTCGTATCCTCGAACAGCGGCCGCGGGTTGCGCAGGGCCCGGGTCAGAGCGGGGGCGGCCGGGCTCACGCGACTTCCTTGAGCCGTTCCGCCGGCTGCCTGCCGACCCAGATCGTGACCGTGAGCTCGCCGCCTTCCAGATGCTCGAACACCTCGCCATCGAGACCCGCCGCGCTGAGCCAGCCGGTCACCGCTTCGTCGGAGAAGCCGAGCCGGGCATGAGCATCGCGGCTGCGCAACTCCTCACGGTCGTGCGGCGCGAAATCGGCGATCAGCAGCCGGCCCCCGGGCGCCAGCAGCCGCGCTGCCTCGGCCACCGCCGCGGCCGGGTTGTGGGCGTAGTGGAGCACCTGGTGAACGATGACCGTGTCGGCGGCGCCGGACGGCAGCGGCAGCGCATACATGTCGCCCTGCCGCAGCTCCGCGGTCAGCCCGGCTTCGGCCAGCTTGGCCCGGGCGAGCCGCAGCATTTCCGGCGAACGATCGACGCCGAGCGCATGGTCGGCGGCCGGCGCGAACAATTCGATCATCCGCCCGGTGCCGGTGCCGATGTCGATGAGCCGGCCGATCGCGCCGTCGCCGAGCGCCCGCGCAATCGCCGCCTCGACCTCGCTTTCGGCGATGTGCAGCGAGCGCAGCGCATCCCACTCCCCGGCATGGGCGGCAAAATAGGCCTGCGCCGCGGCGGCGCGATCGGCCCGAACGGCGGCCAGCCGGGCGGCGTCGGCGGCGAGCCATGGATTATCGCCGTCGATCTCGGCCCAGCGATCGAGCAGCTGGAACAAGGGCTCCGTGCGGGCGCGATCGCCGAGGCTGACGAAGACCCAGCTCCCTTCCTTGCGCCGCTCCGCAAGCCCGGCGTCGATCAGAATCCGGACGTGACGGGAAACCCGCGGCTGACTCTGCCCCAGCACCTGCGCGATCTCCCCCACGGAAAGCTCCATCGCGCTCAGCAGCGCGACGATCCGCAACCGGGTCTGATCGGCCAGCGCAGCGAAAATGGCGGAAGGGAAACTCATAGGTTTCTAGATATAAAGATATCTTTATATGCGTCAATTGTGGAGTTGACGAGGTCTTCTCCGACATCTGCCGGGTGGACTCGCGGGCGCGGAAAGCGGATGGTGCGGCCTCTTCGCGAACAGCGGGAATCTGCCTCATGCGTGCCGCCTCGACCTCATTACTCGCGCTTGCCCTTGCGCTGGGCACGGTGCAGGCGACCGCCCAATCGGGCGACGAGGAGAGCGCCGACGCGCGCTGGGAGCGGCTGCAGGCGGAGCGGGCCGCCGATGCGGCGCGCCAGCGCGAGGCGCAGGAGAGTTACGAGCAGGGGGTGCGCGACGCCGATGCGGCCCGCGCCCGCTACGAGGCCGACATGGCCCGTCACCGGCAGGAGGTGGAGCGCGCCCGCGCCGCCCAAGCCGAATATGAGCGCCAGCGCGCCGATTATGACGGCGGGACATCCAGCCGATCCGCCGGCGCTTCCGGCCGCTCTGTCGATAATCCGCCGCCCAGCCGCGAAACCGCGCGGCGCGACCGTGGCCGGGAACGTGAGGCGCGGGACGAGAATCGACGCTGCGAACGCAGAGCGCGCCGCCGCGGCCGTCTGATCGGCGGTCTGATCGGCGGCGTCGCCGGCGGCCTGATCGGACGCCGCACCAACAACCCCGCCGCCGCTCTCGCTGCGGCGCTTCCCGTGTCGCTGCTGCTCGGCGAGGCGATCAGCCGGCTGCTGGACTGCCGGGAACGGGAACAGGCGGCAGAGGCGACCGAGCAGGTGATCGAGCAGGTGGCCTCCGCGCCGCCCGCGGCTGAGACGCAAGGCGGCAACGCTCAACGCGGGGTGGGAACGACCGTCACGTGGCAGAGCGAAACCCGGCCCGGCGTCACCGGATCATCGACCGTCACCGCGCTGGAGCAGGAGCCCGGAGGCGGCGCATGCATGACCGTCACCGATATCATCATCGTTGACGGGCAGGAGACGCGCGCGCCCAAACGAATGTGTCGCCGGCCGCCTTCGCAGCGATTCGTCCGGGTTTAGGGCCGATCAAAAAGCTGAAGCCGGCCAATGGCTTCGTTTCGGCACGGACGAAAATCAACCGAATCAGTAGAGAAATGCTGGACTCGGTCCCAATCATCACATAAACCGGGCGCTTCGCCGGAATTTCCGGAGGGCGCCAGCCCGATGGAGCGATGGCGAAATTGAACACCTCGCTCTATCAATTATTGAAGGGAATATCCGTGAAGAAGATCGCCATCTCGCTGGTCGCTCTCTCCGCGCTCAGCCTCGCCGCTTGCGGCGGCACGACCACCACCGCCACCAACAACCTGGCCGCCGACACGCAGAACGTGATCGACCAGGCCAATAGCGACATCGCCAACGCCCAGGCGACCGCCACCAACGCGCTCGACGCGATGGAAGGCGCGACCCAGAACGCCGCCGACGCGGCTGACGCGGCGATCGCCAACGCTTCGGATGCGGCGCAGAACGCCGTCCGCTAAGCCTCGCGCTTAACGGCAGAAGTGGGGCCGCGCACCTTCGGGTGCGCGGCCCTTTTTCTTTGCCCGGCACCGGGCTAGTTTCGGCGTCATGAAAAGCTCCACCGCCTTGGCCCTTGCGCTCGGCTTGGCCCTCGCCGCCTGCGGCGAGCCGGAGCAGCGCGGCGGCCTGTCGCCCGACGAGCAGCAGCAGCTCGAAAACGCCGCCAGGATGCTCGACGACAACAGTGCCCTCGATACGTCCGGCGGCCCGGAGACGACGGCGAACGCGCAATAGAAAAGGGCCGGAGCGTCGCCGCCCCGGCCCTCTTCATTGCAACCGGACGGGGACCTAGAAGTCCATGCCGCCCATGCCCCCCATGCCGCCACCCGGCATCGCCGGGGCCGGCTTGTCTTCCGGCAACTCGCTCACCGCCGCTTCGGTGGTGATCAGGAGACCGGCGACCGACGCCGCGTCCTGGAGAGCGGTGCGGACGACCTTGGTCGGGTCGATCACGCCGGCCGCGGCCAGGTTCTCATAGACTTCGGTCTGCGCATTGAAGCCCAGCGTCTCGTCATTGCCGTCGAGCAGCTTACCCGCGACGACCGCGCCGTCGACACCGGCATTCTCGGCGATCTGGCGGACCGGCGACTGCAGCGCCCGCCGGACGATGTCGACACCACGGGTCTGGTCCTCGTTCGCGCCGGTGAGGCCGTCGAGCGCCTTGCCCGCATAGAGCAG
This sequence comes from Sphingomonas sp., assembly GCA_050247295.1. GTDB lineage: Bacteria > Pseudomonadota > Alphaproteobacteria > Sphingomonadales > Sphingomonadaceae > Allosphingosinicella. The sequence continues at coordinate 51,063 of JBFWUJ010000003.1, forward strand.
GGCGACGCCGCCGCCGGGAACGATGCCTTCCTCGACCGCGGCGCGGGTCGCATGCAGCGCGTCGTCGACACGATCCTTGCGCTCCTTCACCTCGATCTCGGACGAGCCGCCGACCTTGATCACCGCGACGCCGCCGGCGAGCTTCGCCAGCCGCTCCTGCAGCTTCTCGCGGTCATAATCGGACGTGGTGACCTCGATCTGCTGGCGGATCGATTCGATCCGGCCCTTGATCTGATCGCTATCGCCGGCGCCATCGACGATCGTCGTGTTGTCCTTGTCGATGGTGATCCGCTTGGCCGAACCGAGCATGGTCAGCGTAACGCTCTCGAGCTTGATGCCGAGATCCTCGCTGATCATCTCGCCGCCGGTCAGGATCGCGATATCCTGCAGCATCGCCTTGCGGCGATCGCCGAAGCCCGGTGCCTTGACCGCCGCGACCTTGAGACCGCCGCGCAGCTTGTTGACGACGAGCGTTGCCAGAGCCTCGCCCTCAATGTCCTCGGCGATGATCAGCAGCGGACGGCCCGACTGGACGACCGCTTCCAGGATCGGCAGCATCGCCTGCAGGTTGCTGAGCTTCTTCTCGTGGATCAGGATGTACGGATCGCCCAGTTCGACCGTCATCTTCTCCGGGTTGGTGATGAAATAGGGGCTGAGATAGCCGCGGTCGAACTGCATGCCCTCGACGACGTCGAGCTCGAATTCGAGACCCTTCGCTTCCTCGACGGTGATCACGCCTTCCTTGCCGACCTTCTCCATCGCCTCGGAAATCTTTTCGCCGACGACGGTGTCGCCATTGGCGGAAATGATACCGACCTGGGCGATCTCGTTGGAGCCGGCGACGGGCTTGGAGCGCGCCTTGAGGTCATCGACGACCTTGCCGACGGCGATGTCGATGCCGCGCTTCAGGTCCATTGGGTTCATGCCCGCCGCGACCGACTTCATGCCCTCGCGGACGATCGACTGGGCCAGAACGGTGGCGGTGGTGGTGCCGTCGCCGGCCAGGTCGTTGGTCTTCGACGCGACCTCGCGCAGCATCTGCGCGCCCATATTCTCGAACTTGTCCTTGAGCTCGATCTCCTTGGCGACGGTGACGCCGTCCTTGGTGATCCGGGGAGCGCCGAAGCTCTTGTCGAGGACGACGTTGCGGCCCTTGGGGCCGAGCGTGACCTTCACCGCGTCGGCGAGGATGTCGACGCCTTTGAGAATGCGCTCGCGCGCGTCGCGCGAAAAGCGAACGTCTTTCGCTGCCATGTTACTGGTTCCTTCCTAGATGCCTGATGGGGTTCAGCCGACGATCCCGAGGATGTCGCTTTCCTTCATGATGATGAGGTCCTCACCGTCGATCTTGACCTCGGTGCCCGACCACTTGCCGAACAGGATCTTGTCGCCGGCCTTGACGTCGAGCGGGGTGACGGTGCCGTCCTCGGCCTTGGCGCCACCACCGACGGCGACGACCTCGCCCTCCTGCGGCTTTTCCTTGGCGGTATCGGGGATGATGATCCCGCCGGCCGTCTTCTCCTCGGCCTCGACGCGGCGGACGAGCACGCGATCGTGCAACGGACGAAACTTCATGCGTTCACCTTTCCTCATGGCAGGCGGCGCGATCGATCGCCCGCCTCTTTCGATAAAGCTGTTGGCACTCATTGAAGGCGAGTGCCAATGCGCGCCGATTTAGGGACTGGGGCAGAAGCGTCAAGCGTCCGGCCCAAAATATAATCGGGCCGCCGGTAACCGGATCGGGAATTGCGCCGAATGAACGGCAGCGGCATCCGGCGGAGCCGCGGTTGCAGGAGCAGGACCATGCGCGATATCCGGTTTGTCGCCCGGTGATCGAACGGCCGACACGCTCATGACCCCAGCACCACCCGTGTGCCGGCGGCGGTGGACGGCCGGCGCTCGGGCGGTTCATCATGGCGCCCGCCGATGACCGCTGACGACGCCGCTCTCTGCCGATTGATGCGCCTCGCACAGGACGGCGATCGCGAGGCCTATCGGACGCTGCTCCGGATGTGCCAGACGTGGCTCAAGGGCTATTTCGCACGCCGGTTGATGTCCTCGTCGCTCGACGATTTGGTGCAGGAGACGCTGCTTTCGGTCCATGCCAAGAGGGCGACCTACGACCCCCGGCGACCCTTCCTGCCGTGGCTGGCGGCGATCGCCCGCTATCGCTGGGTCGATCATCTCCGCGCCCATTATCGCGCGAACGAGGTCGAACTGGACGAGCAGACGGTAGCCGATCCGCAAAATCCGTCGATCGCGGCGCGGATAGGCCTGGACCGGCTGCTCAAGCTGTTGCCCGACAGCCAATCGGACGCGATCCGGCTGGTGAAGATCGAGGGGCTGAGCATCGCCGAGGCTTCCGACCGGACCGGCCAGTCGCAGCCATTGGTCAAGGTGAACATCCACCGCGGGCTGAAGAAGCTTGCGCAACATATCGAACAGGACTGACGCGATGGCTCCCTCCCTAGATCTCGATCGGCTGGCCGACGAACTCACGCCGGTCCGCCGCCTCCGCCCTGCCGGCGGCGCGCTGGCCGTGGCGGCAGCGACCGGCCTGGCGGCCGTCCTGACCTCTATTCTGATCGGCCCGCGCCCCGATCTGGCCGAAGGCGCCATCCATCCGATGTTCCTGATGCGCGCGGGACTGCTGTTCCTGCTCGGTGCCGCGAGCCTGGTCGCGGTGATCGGCATGGCTCGCCCGGCGGTCGGCAATCATCGCAACGACTGGCGCTGGGCGCTGGCGGCGGCCGCGCTGGCCCCGATGGCGGCGATCGTGATCGCCACGGCTGGCGGTCCGCCGCTGATCGAGCGCATCTATCCGTCCAACGGCGCGCAGTGCCTGCTGTTTACCCTGGGGGGAGCATTGGTGATCGGCGCGGCGCTGACCTTGTGGCTGCGCCACGGTGCGCCGACCTCGCCGGAGCGGGCCGGGCTGCTGGTCGGCCTCGCCTCGGGCAGCTTCGCCGCCTTCGCTTACAGCCTGCACTGCCCGCATAACGACCTGGTCTATATCGGCTTGTGGTACACGCTCGCCGTCGCCCTGGTGACCGCGCTCGGGCGGCTCGCAATCCCGCCGCTGATCCGCTGGTAATCGGCGGCCCGGCCGCCATTTACAGCGGCAAGTCCCTCCGTTAGCCCGATCCGGTCGAGGAGCTTGAGGCATGAAGTTCGCGGGCAAGATCTGGCGCTTGCTGGTCGGGATCAAGGACGGGCTCGTCCTCATCTTCATGCTGCTCTTCTTTGGCGGCCTCTACGCCTTGCTGTCGACCAGCCCTTATGACGACAGCGCCCGATCCGGCGCGCTCAGGCTCGATCTCAAAGGGTCGATCGTCGAGCAGCCGGCGCAACGCAGCGCTCTTGCCGCGCTGGGCGGCGGCCCGCTCGCCCGCGAATACCGCCTCGCCCAGCTCGTACGCTCGATCGACGCCGCCGCGACCGACGAACGCATCCGGGCGATTGCACTCGATCTCGACAGCTTCATCGGTGGCGGGCAGACCGCGCTTGCCGATGTCGGCGCGGCGCTTGACCGCGCCCGCCGGGCCGGCAAGCGGGTGGTCGCCTTCGCCACCGGCTATGGCGACGATGGCTATCAGCTTGCGGTCCATGCCGACGAAATCTGGCTCGATCCGCTCGGCGCGGTGCTGATCGCCGGACCGGGCGGATCGAACCTCTATTATGCGCGGCTGCTGGAGCGGCTCGGGGTCACCGCCAATGTCTACCGCGTCGGCGCATTCAAGTCGGCGGTCGAGCCCTATACGCGCAACGACATGTCGCCGGAGGCGCGAGCCAATGCCCAGGCGCTCGCCGATGCGCTCTGGGGCAGCTGGCGGCAGCATGTCACGCAGGCGCGGCCGCGGGCGCGGATCGCCGATTATGTCGCTGACCCCAACCGTTTCATTGAGGCCGCCGGCGGCAACATGGCGCGGGCCGCGATCGATGCCGGGCTGGTCGACCGGATCGGCGACCGGATCACCTTCGGCCGGCGGATGGCGGAGCTGGTCGGAACCGATCAGCAGGCCGTTCCGGGCAGCTATCGCGCCGTCCATCTCGACGCCTGGGCGGCCGACAATCCGGTCGGCGATCGGAGCGGCCAGATCGGCGTCCTCACCGTCGCCGGCACGATCATCGACGGTCACGCCGCGCCCGGCACCGCCGGTGCGGAAACGATCGTCGACAATCTGGAGCGCGGCCTTCGCGAACGCACTCTGCGCGCGCTTGTCGTGCGGGTGGATTCGCCCGGTGGATCGACCCTCGCGTCCGAGCGAATCCGCCGGTCGATCGAAACGGTCCGCGCCCGCGGTATCCCGGTCGTCATCTCGATGGGCAATGTCGCGGCCTCCGGCGGCTATTGGATCGCCACCGCTGGCGATGCGATCTTCGCCGAGCCTTCGACGATTACCGGATCGATCGGTGTGTTCGGCGTGCTGCCGAGCTTCGAAGGCACGCTGCAGCGGATCGGCGTCGGCGCCGACGGTGTCCGCACCACCCCGCTATCCGGCGAACCGGATATCCTGCGCGGTCCGTCCGAACAGGTCGACCGTTTGCTGCAGGGTGGGGTCGAAAGCACCTATCGACGCTTCGTCATGCTGGTGTCGCGCGCCCGCCGGCTGCCGCCGCGCCGGGTGCACGAGATCGCGCAGGGCCGGGTCTGGGATGGCGGCTCAGCCCGTCAGCTCGGACTGGTGGACCGGTTCGGCACCCTCGGCGATGCCATCGCCGAGGCGGCCCGGCGCGCCAACCTTGAAGGAACCGCTGCGCAGCCGGTCTTCCTGCAGCCGGAGCCCGGCTTCTGGGCCTCGCTGTTCCAGGGGATGGCGGAGGGCGAGGAGCAGCAGGCCTCGCGCGATGCCTTCGCTCGCCTCGCGCGGCGACCGGAGATGCTGGTCGAGCAGGCGCTGGCCGAGGCGCAATCCTTGCTCGCCGGCCCGGCGATCCAGGCCCGCTGCCTCGAATGCCCGGCGGTCGCGCCGCCGCGCCGGACAGCCGGCGCCGTCGAGGCCTCGCTGTTCAGCCGGCTGCTCGCCCTGGTCTGGCGGTGAACATAAGGCTCGCCGTCGCCGACGACGCGGCGGCGATCGCCGCGCTCTATGCGCCTTATGTGACGGCAAGCGCGGTATCGTTTGAAGGCCAGGCGCCGAGCAGTGAAGAAATGGCGGCCCGGATCGCGGCGGGCGGCGCCCTTTACCCATGGCTGATCGCCGAAGACGGGAATGGCGTCCTGCTCGGCTATGCCTCGGCCTGCGCCTTTCGCGCTCGCCACGCTTACCGCTTCGCGGTCGAGACCTCGGTCTATGTCGCACAGGACGGCCATCGCCGCGGAGTCGGCGGCGCCCTCTATGGCAAGCTGCTGCCGCTGGTCGAGGCGCAGGGCTTTACCCAGGCGATCGCCGCGGTGACGCTGCCGAACGAGGCGAGCGTGCGCCTGCACGAACGCTTCGGCTTCGTCCGCGCGGGCACCTATGAGAATGTCGGCTTCAAGTTCGGCCGGTGGCGCAGCGTCGGCCTTTGGCAGCGTCCGCTCAGCCGGCTCGCGGAAGTCCCGGAGGAGCCGCGGCCGTTCGCCGATCACTGGCGCGAAGGCTGACCGCTCCGAAGGCTTTTGTTAACTATATTCGCCGATCAGGGCGGCATGTCGGACAGCTTCTCCTTCTGGTGCGATGGCTCACGCGTGCGCTGGGCCTTCGCGGCCGCCTTCCTCGCCCTCGTGGGCGCGGCGCTCGTTGCCGCCGGCCTTTGGGTCACCGTCCCTGCGGTGCCGCAAACGGCTTTCGCTACCGCGACCCTGGCCGGGGTGGCCGGCAATTACCGGCGCGGCGCCCGCTCGCCGCGGCTTTCGGTGGTCGCCGAGGGCCTGCTGCTGCTGGTCGTCATCTTCGCCGCCGGCATCCTGCTAAGCTATGCCGCGGCGACGATTGGCCTCCCCTACCGCGATGCCGCCTTCGATGCCGCCGACCGGGCGCTGGGCTTCAATTGGCAGGCCTATGCCGCCTTCGTCGATTCCTCGCCGCCGCTCGCCACCGCCTACCGGCTCGCTTATGCCAGCCTCATTCCCCAGCTCTTCATCCTTACCGTCGCGCTCGCCGCCGCGGGCAGGTTCGAGCGCCTGCACCGCTTCCTGATCGCGGTGGTGATCGCGCTCACCGTCACCTGCACCGCCTTCGCCTTGATGCCGGCCGTCTCGGTCTATGCTTATCTCCAGGTCCCGATCGACAGCTTCACTAACATTCATCCGATCAGCACCTTCCAGCATGTCGGGCCGATCGCCGGCCTGCGCGCCGGGGAGATTACCAGCATCTCGTTCGCCGACGTCCATGGGCTGATCACCTTCCCCAGCTTTCATGCGTGCGGGGCTGCCCTGCTTGCCTGGGGATTCTGGTCAATCCGGGTGCTGCGCTGGCCGTTCCTGATCCTCAACCTGTTGATGATCGGAGCGACCCCGATCGACGGCGCCCATTATTTCGTCGACGTGATTGCCGGACTGGCCCTGGCGGGGCTGGCGGTCCTGATCGCCAACCGCCTGTCCCGGGTGCCGGAAAGCGCTTCAGCGCGGGTCGCCATAGCCGGGTAAGGACCAGCCGCGAACGATCGCCGCACCGCGAAGCGCGAAGCCGAGCACGAAGGCTACAATCCCAGCAACGCCGCCCGGCACGCCGAGCAACACCAGCCCGACCAGCGCCGCCGCAGACAGCGCCGCTGCGGTAACATAGAGCTCGCTTCTGAGCAGGATCGAGTCTTCGCCCGCCAGCAGATCGCGGATGATGCCGCCGACCACGCCGGTCACCACGCCCATCGCAAAGGCCGGCAGCGGCGCAAGGCCGAAGGCGAGGCCCTTCGCCGCGCCGAAGGCGGAGTAAGCGGCGAGCCCGGCCGCGTCGCACCAGAGCAGCGCCTTGCCCTTCCACACGCCGCTCGGCGCCAGCCAGGCGGCGAGCGCGGCGGCGAAGCAGATCAGCAAGGTCGCATTCTGATGCACCCAGAAAACCGGCGCGCCGATCAGCAGATCGCGCACCGTGCCGCCGCCGACGCCGGTGACGACGGCGAAGAAGATGAAGGTGACGAACGTCTGCTTCTTCTCCGCCGCTAGCAGCGCCCCCGACAGCGCGAAGACGGCAATGCCGGCGAGGTTGAGAGCCTCGAGAAGGGGGCCGAGCGCGGCAGCGACTTGGACAGGCGGCATCCACCGCCTTTAGCATGGCGGGCTCAGATGTGGATCGGCTTGCCGGTCACCGCCATCGCGGCTTCCTTGATCGCCTCCGAATGGGTCGGGTGGGCGTGGCAGGTGTAGGCGATGTCCTCGCTGGTGGCGCCGAACTCCATCGCCAGTGCCGCTTCGGCGATCATCGTGCCGGCGACGGAAGCGATGCACCACACGCCGAGCACGCGGTCGCTCTTCGCGTCGGCGATCACCTTCACGAAGCCATCGCCCTCATGATTGGTCTTGGCGCGGCTGTTCGCCATCATCGGAAACTTGCCGACCTTCACCTCATGGCCGGCCGCCTTCGCGTCATCCTCGGTCATGCCGACGCCGGCGATTTCCGGCATCGTGTAGACGACCGAGGGGATCACATCGTGGTTCACGATGCCGATCTGGCCGGCCAGGATCTCGGCAACCGCGATCCCCTCGTCCTCCGCCTTGTGGGCCAGCATCGGACCGGGCGTGACGTCGCCGATCGCGTGGATGCCGGCGACTTTGGTTCTGAAATCGTGATCGACTTCGATCTGGCCGCGCTGGTTCACGGCAAGGCCCGCCTTGTCGAGGTCGAGCCCGTCCGTGTTCGGCCGGCGGCCGATCGAAACCAGCACCGCATCCGCCTCAACCGTCTCGGCCGCGCCGCCCTTGGCCGGCTCGACCGTGAGGGTGACGCCCTTGCCAGACGCCTTGGCGCTGGTGACCTTCGTCGAGAGCCTGAGCTCCATGCCCTGCTTCTTGAACAGCTTCGCGGCTTCCTTGCGGACCTCGCCGTCCATGCCGGGGAGGAGCTGATCGAGGAACTCGACGACGGTGACCTTCGCACCCAGCCGGCGCCAGACGCTGCCCAGCTCCAGCCCGATCACGCCGCCGCCGATCACCACCATGTGCCCCGGCACCCTGGGCAGCTCCAGCGCGCTGGTGGAATCCAGAATGCGTTTGTGGTCGATCTCGACGCCCGGCAGCGGCGTGACGCTCGAGCCGGTGGCGATGACGATATGTTTCGCCTTGTAGGTGGTGCCCCCGACGTCGATCGAATCCTTGCCGGTGAACTTCGCGTGGCCCTTCAGCCACTCGACCTTGTTCTTCTTGAACAGGAAGGCGATACCCTTGGTGAGCCCGTCGATCGCCTCCAGCCTTGTGCC
>JBFWUJ010000003.1:59499-76884 GCA_050247295.1 Sphingomonas sp.
GCCGAAATCGGCGATCGTCTTCTCGATCTCGGCGAAGCTCATGGCCTGGGCGTCGCGCACCACCGGGACGACGAGACCGTTCGGCGCCGAGACCGCGACGGAAACGTCGAGATAATCGTGATAGACGATCTCCTCGCCATCGATCGACGCGTTGACCGACGGCACGTCGCGCGCCGCCAGCGCCGCCGCCTTGATGAAGAACCCCATGAAGCCCAGCCTGATGTCGTGCTTCTTTTCGAACAGATCCTTATATTTGGCCCGGGCCGCCATGACCTCGGACATGTCGACATCGTTGAACGTGGTCAGCAGCGCGGCGGTGTTCTGCGCCTCTTTCAGCCGCTTCGCGATCGTCTGGCGCAGGCGCGTCATCCGCACCCGCTCCTCGCGCCGCTCGCCCGACGGGGCACGGGCGGAAGCAGCCGCCGGCGGCGCCGGTGCCGCAGGGGCGGGGGCGCTGGCCGGCGCTTCCGCTTTCTGCGCCTTGGCGGCGCCGAGCACGTCGTCCTTGGTCAGCCGCCCGTCCTTGCCGGTGCCCCTGATCTTCGACGGATCGAGATGATGCTCGAGCACCACCCGGCGCACCGCCGGCGACAGGGTGAGGTCGCCGCCATCCTGCGGTTCGGCGGGCTCCTGCTTCAGCGCCGGCGTCTCGCCCGGACCGGCGGGATTGACCGGCGTGTCGGCCTTCGGCTCGGCCGTGGGCGCAGCCGCCGCCGCGCCGCCGGCCTCGATCCGTGCGATCAGCGCCCCGACCGCAACCGTATCGCCTTCCTTGACCAATTGTTCTGCGAGCGTCCCGGCGGCGGGCGCATTGACCTCCAGCGCCACCTTGTCGGTCTCGAGGCTGGCGATCGGCTCGTCCTGCGCGACCGCGTCGCCGGGCTGCTTCAGCCACTGGCCCAGCGTCGCCTCGGTGATCGATTCGCCCAGCGCGGGAACCTTGACGTCGGTCGCCATCACTCTTCCTTCTAGCTCGCTTTTCTCTGTTCGACGGCGACCGCGGTGCCCAATGCTTCCGCGATTAGCGCCGCCTGCTCGGCCGCGTGCCGCTTGGCAAGCCCGGTGGCCGGCGAGGCGGCCGCCTCCCGGCCGACATAGACCGGGCGCTTCGGCTTCAACCCGGCCTCGCCCAGCCGTCGTTCCAGCCGCGGCTCGACATGCGCCCAATAGCCCTGATTGTGCGGCTCTTCCTGCGCCCAGACGACCTCCTTGAGATTGGTCATCCGCTTCAGGCGCGCCAGCAAGGCTTCGCCCGGGAAGGGATAGAGCTGCTCGATGCGGACGATCGAGACATCGTCCATGCCGGCTTCGTCACGAGCCTCGATCAGTTCGTAGGCCAGCTTGCCGGTGCACAGGACCAGCCGGCGGATGTCTTTGTCGCGCGGCGGCGTGGGATCGGAAAGGATGCGGCGAAAGTGGCTCTCGCCGGTAAAGTCGGCGAGGCTGGAGACCGCCTTCTTATGGCGGAGCAGCGATTTCGGTGTCAGCACGATCAGCGGCTTGCGGAAATCGCGGTGCATCTGCCGGCGCAGCAGGTGGAAATAATTCGCCGGCGTGGTGCAGTTCGCGACCTGCATATTATCGCCGGCGCACAGCTGCAGGAAGCGCTCCGGCCGGGCCGAGCTGTGCTCCGGTCCCTGCCCCTCATAGCCATGCGGCAGCAGCATCACGAGGCCGGAGGCGCGCAGCCACTTCGCTTCGCCGGCAGCGATGAACTGGTCGATCATAACCTGGGCGCCGTTGACGAAATCGCCGAATTGCGCCTCCCACAACACCAGGGTCTGCGGATCGGCGAGCGACCAGCCATATTCGAAGCCGAGCACGCCGAACTCCGACAGCGGGCTGTCGCGCACCTCGAACCGGGCCGGACCGACCTCGCAAAGCGGAATATATTTGCCACCGCTGTTCTGATCGACCCAGACCGAATGGCGCTGGCTGAAGGTGCCGCGGCCGCTATCCTGCCCGGAGAGCCGCACCGGATGGTTCTCGCGCAGCAGGGTACCGAAGGCGAGTGACTCGGCGGTCGCCCAATCGAAGCCCTCGCCCTTCTCGAACATCTGCCGACGCGCATCGATGATCCGGCTCAGCGTCTTGTGCACGGCGACATCGGCCGGAATCGTCGAGAGCGTCGCGCCGATGTCGCGGATCATCTGCTCCGAACAGCCGGTCGCGACGTTGCGCCGCTCGGTGATCGCCTCGCCGGGGCGCCCGAGCCCGCTCCACGCGCCCTCGAACCAGTCGGCCTTGTTCGGCAGGTAGGATTTCGCCGCCTCGAACTCGCCCTCGAGGAGGGTCGTGAACGCGGCGACCTCGCCGTCGACCCAGCCCTTTTCGATCACCCCTTCCTCCTCCAGCCGCGCGCCGTAGAGGGCGGAGACCGGGGCGTGCCGGCGGATTTCCTTGTACATGAGCGGCTGGGTGAAGCTCGGCTCGTCGCCCTCATTGTGGCCGAACCGGCGGTAGCACCACATGTCGATCACGATATCGCGGTTGAACGCCTGCCGATATTCGATCGCCAGCTTGCAGGCGAAGGTCACCGCCTCCGGATCGTCGCCGTTGACGTGCAGGATCGGCGCCTGGACCAGCTTCGCCACATCCGACGGATATGGCGAGGAGCGGGCGAATTGCGGCGAGGTGGTGAAGCCGACCTGATTGTTGATGATGAAGTGCAGGCAGCCGCCGGTCGAATAGCCCGGGATGCCAGAGAAAGCGAGGCATTCGGCGACGATTCCCTGCCCGGCGAAGGCAGCGTCGCCGTGCAGCAGCACCGGCAGCACCATGTCGCCGTCCGGGTCGTTGCGCGCCACCTGCGATGCCCGGACCTTGCCGAGGACGACCGGATCGACCGCCTCCAGGTGGCTGGGATTGGGAAGCAGCGACAAGTGGACCCTGATGCCGTCGAACTCGCGGTCGGACGAGGTGCCGAGATGATATTTGACGTCGCCGGACCCGCCGACATCCTCCGGGTTCGCGGCGCCGCCGGCGAATTCGGAAAAGATCGCGCGATAGGGCTTGCCCATGACATTGGCGAGGACGTTCAGCCGGCCGCGATGAGCCATGCCGAAAACGATCGCCTGGACGCCATATTGGCCGCCATATTTGATCACCGCCTCCAGAGCCGGGACCATGGATTCGCCGCCGTCGAGGCCGAAACGCTTGGTCCCGACATATTTCTTGGCGAGGAAGCCTTCCCATTGTTCGGCCTGGACGACCTTCGTCAGGATCGATTGCTTGCCTTCGGGCGTGAAGACGATCTCGGCGTGCTTGCCCTCCATCCGCTCCTGCAGGAAGCGCCGTTCCTCCAGGTCGTTGATATGCATATATTCGAGGCCGACCTTGCCGCAGTAATTGCGGCGCAGAATCTCGACCACCTCGCGCACCGTCGCCCGCTCCAGCCCCAGCGCCCCGCCGAGCCAGACCGGCCGATCGAGCGCGGCACCGGTGAAGCCGTGATATTCCGGCGTCAGATCCTCGGGCATCTGGCGCTGGGCGAGGCCGAGCGGGTCGAGATCGGCGGCGAGATGGCCGCGCACCCGATAGGTGCGGATCAGCATCATCGCGCAGATCGAATCGTTGGCCGCCCGTTCGATCTCGGCTTCCGATGCACCGGTCGCGGCGGTGCCCTGCCGCGCCTTCTCCGCGACCTTCTCGATCGCCATGCGGGTCGGGTCGAGGCCGGCATTGACCTCGTCCAGCTCCTGCACGGGCCAGTTCGCCCGGGCCCAGCTCGGGCCCTGTTCGCGCTCGTTATCGAAAGTCGTCACCAGGCTTCTTTCCGCGCCCTAGATAGGGGTGCGGAGCCCCTAGACCAGTTCCTCGCCCTTCAAAAGGGCCGCCAGCGTCGATCCCAGCTCGGCCGGGCTCCGGGCGACCCGGATGCCGGCCGCCTCCATCGCCTCGATCTTGTCGTCGGCCCCGCCCTTGCCGCCGGAAACGATCGCCCCGGCATGGCCCATCCGGCGGCCCGGCGGCGCGGTGCGCCCGGCGATGAAGCCGACGGTCGGCTTGGACCGGCCCTTCTTCGCCTCGTCCGCAAGGAACTGCGCCGCATCCTCTTCGGCCGAACCGCCGATCTCTCCAATCATGATGATCGACCGGGTTTCGTCGTCGGCGAGGAACAGTTCCAGCACGTCGATGAAGTTGGTGCCGTTGACCGGATCGCCGCCGATCCCGACCGCCGTCGTCTGGCCGAGCCCGGCATTGGTGGTCTGGAACACCGCCTCATAGGTCAGGGTGCCGGAGCGGCTGACGACGCCGACCGAGCCCTTCGAGAAGATGCCGCCGGGCATGATGCCGATCTTGCACTCGCCGGGGGTCAGCACGCCCGGACAATTGGGTCCGATCAGCCGCGATTTCGAGCCCGACAGCGCCCGCTTCACCCGCACCATGTCGAGCACCGGGACACCCTCCGTGATCGCGACGATCAGCGGCACCTTGGCATCGATCGCCTCGAGGATCGAATCCGCGGCGAAGGGCGGCGGCACGTAGATCACCGAAGCGTCCGCCCCGGTCGCCTCGACCGCCGCCGCGACCGTATCGAACACCGGCAGGCCGATATGGGTCGTGCCGCCCTTCCCCGGCGTGACGCCGCCGACCATCTTGGTTCCATAGGCGATCGCCTGCTGGGTATGGAAAGTGCCGGTCTCGCCGGTCATCCCCTGGGTGATGACCTTGGTCGACGAATTGACAAGAATGGACATTCAGAACTCCCCGATCGCTCTCGCGATCAATACATTACCTGAAAAGCCGCGCTGGATGGCCATCGGATGCGCCGCGCCGATATGACTGATCTGGATGACCATATCCGCTGACCAGCCGGGCTCCCAGAAGCTCGCATTGGCTGGGCCATCCGCCTCCTGCCGCGTCGGCGGGCGCCCCATCCACCGCTGGAGACGGTCAGCATCCAACGGGGACGCTGCGCCGAAATGATAGAAACGGCAATTACTTCGCCAGCCTGCGGACGTTTCCACGCGCGTGATGACCAGAAACAAATCCGGGGGCCCAGCCGGCGGCCGGAAGCTCGCGTCGCTTGTGCGTGCGCCAACCGGCAAGGTAGCACGCCCTTCTCCTAGCATCCTTTGCAACCGCGGTTCTTCCGCAACGTTCAACTCTACCCAGCCGTTCCGGCGCGCGTTCGCGCGCATGTCATGAAAGGCCTCCACGCGCCCACAGACGCTGCGGAAAGCGTCCAGTATCGCCGATTCGGTCATCGGCGCGGTTGACGCGGCCTGGAGGGCGAGCAGGGCGGTTAGAAGATTCACGTCAGAACGGTCGCCCGCCCTCCCCCGACCTGGCGCCGCCGACCATCCTGGGCCCATATGCGAGCGCCTGCTGGGCGCGGAAAATGCGGATATCGCCGCTCATACCCTGCGCGATGATCTTGGTCGACGCACTGGCGAGGATGCTCAAGACACGCTTCCATTCATTAGCAACTCTTCGCGTGGCCGATCGCGCGAAAATTCATCCAGCCGGTCGCGATCCGGCATCGCGCGAACTTCGACCGTCACCATATGCCTATTGGACGAGACCCAATAGACGTCATGGAACGGCAAGCGCCAGTAGACGTCGTGGACGGTCGGCTCGAACCAGCGCGGCGTAAGGAAGTCGCCGCCTCGGGGGCGCTCGCCGCGCCCGATCGGGGGGCCCAGCCGCTGCGTCATCGCGGCGAGCGCCTGATCAGCCGTCGCAGCGTCCCGGCCGAAATAGGAGGCCGCGCATTGCCCCATCATCCGCTCGGACACGGCGCCGCCCTGCCGCGTCAGGTAGATCAGGCCTTCCCATCCTGGATGCGCCCATTCGGAATATTCGGTTTCCTCGACCGTCCTCAAGCGGCCGGGTTGCCTGGGGGAAAGGGGGCGATCTTCGCTGGTCACCGTGTCACCGCGTCTGACGATAGCAGAGACGCGCCGGCTGCGCGGGGTCCAGCCGAACGCCGCCAGCCGGACCTCGCTGACATTGCCGTCGCGATCGAGCGGCTGCGTGCAGGCGGCGAGCGTCATCAGCGTCGCGCGCAGCACCAGCTCCGTATCCTGCCGCGGCCCGTCGAATCCGGCGCCGCAGGATGCCAGAGCCAGCAGCGCACCGAAGCCGACCAGTCGACCTATGCCCCGGCAGGCGGCACCCCTCACTTCAGGCTCGGATCGATCTTTTTGCAGGCGACCAGCAGCTCTTTCACCGCGTCGACCGAGACCTGGAAATTCTTCTGCGCCTTGGCGTTCAGCTTGATCTCGACAATCTTCTCGACGCCGCCGGCGCCGATCACCACCGGCACGCCGACATAGAGGTTCTTCACCCCATATTGGCCGGTCAGGTTCACGGCGCAGGGCAGCAGGCGGCGCTGATCCTTCAGATAGCTTTCCGCCATCTCGATCGCGCTGGTGGCGGGAGCGTAATAGGCCGAACCTGTCTTCAGCAGCGCCACGATCTCGCCGCCGCCGCCGCGGGTGCGCTTCACAATCGCGTCGATCCGCTCCTTCGACGACCAGCCCATTTTTATGAGGTCCGGGATCGGGATTCCCGCGACGGTCGAATATTCGACGATCGGCACCATCGTGTCGCCATGGCCGCCGAGCACGAAGGCGGTGACATCGCGCACCGAGACATCGAACTCCTCGGCGAGGAAATGGCGGAAGCGGGCCGAATCCAGCACCCCCGCCATGCCGACCACCATATTGTGCGGCAGGCCGGAAAATTCGCGCAGCGCCCAGACCATGGCGTCGAGCGGGTTGGTGATGCAGATCACGAACGCCTTCGGCGCGTGCTTCCTGATCCCCTCGCCAACCGCCTTCATCACCTTCAGGTTGATGTTGAGGAGGTCGTCCCGGCTCATGCCCGGCTTGCGCGCGACACCGGCGGTGACGATGCAGACATCCGCACCCTTGATGTCCCGGTAGGAGGAGCTGCCCTTCAGCTTGACGTCGAAACCCTCGACCGGGCCGGACTGGGCGAGATCGAGCGCCTTGCCCTGCGGCACCCCGTCGATGATGTCGAACAGGACGATGTCGCCCAGTTCCCGCTGTGCCGCCAGATGGGCGAGCGTGCCGCCGATCATTCCGGCGCCGATCAGCGCGATCTTCTTGCGAGCCATGAAGCCCTCCCACCCTTGGTCAAAAGCGAAGGCGCCGCGACGGCGGCGTAAGACGGCGTTCGCTTAGCCCTCTCGCGTCCGAGGGGCAACTGGCGTCTGGGGCTTTTTGGCGGTCAGTCGGCGCGACGCATGACGTGCACCGCGAACGTGCGCCAGCCGCCTTCCGGGCGCGGCACCGCGTCAGTGACGGTCAGGTTGCCATCGTCGGCCAGCACGTAGGTTGTGCGTCCGGGCTGGTCCTCGTGCCAATTCGCGGTCAGCGTCCGGCCGTCCAGCATGGCCTCGATCGGGAACGTCATGCCGCGATTGTCGAACCAGGTTGCGCGCCAATTCTGACCGGCGTGCGGACGGTAGAAGGCGCGACCCTCGAACGGACCCGCGCGGTAACTGAACTCGAGGAAGCGTCCGCCGAGCACGGGATGAACTTCGAGGCTCGCCTCGCTGGCTCGCCCAAAGGCTGTGCCGGCTCCCTGCCAGCGACCGGCCAGCCAGTCGAGTCCGGCGACATCCTGGGCGATTCCCGGCGTCGCCGCTGCGGCCAGGCAAAGGGCCAGGATCGCCTTAAAAGCCGCGGTCATGGACGTGCCCCGTCTCCTCGTAAAACATCAGGGCGTTATCGTCCGGGTCGTAGAATGTCAGCAACCGGACCATTCCCGGTATATCGCGGATCGGACCGTCCTGGCGAACATCGTGCCGGTCCAGCGCGGCCTTGGCCGCCTCGATGTCGGCAACCCCGAAGGTCAGCGTAGCGCCACCGGCGCCGCCCGCCGCCTCCCGCTGCCCGAGGCCGACATTGACCCTCGCCACGCTGGACGAAAGCTCGCACCAGGCGATCTCGTCGACACGATAGAGCAGCGCAAAGCCGAGCACGTCGCGATACCAGGCGATGCTGCGATCGAGGTCGGTCACCCCCATCGAGCAGGTCAGTCCGCCATCATAGCCAATCGCCATCTCGCATCTCCCCGCGAATCGCTCGTAGTTCTATTTTTATATCGCATATACTTTTGAACGATGTTAGCAAGTAGCGATGATTTCCGGGGCCGATCTCAGGCGGTTGACTGCAGGTCGCTGGCTGTTGCCGATCATGGCTCATGTCGCCGCCGGAGATGGATCGCGCTTCGCCGCGATGCTGGCCGGTCTCGGCCTGTCGCGAAGCGTGCTGGCGGCGAGCCTTGCCCGGCTCGTCAAGGCCGGATGGCTCACCCATAATCCCGGCCACGGCCATCCGCTGCGGCCGGAATATGTGCTGTCCGCGTCAGGCCGTCCGATCGGCGCCCTCGCCCGCCGGATCGTCGCGACGCGCCGCGCCCTCGGCCTCGATCCCGACGGCCTGTCGCGCTGGGCGCTGCCGGCCATCGCCCGGCTCGTCGAAGCCCCCTGTCGCTTCGGGGAGCTTCGCACCGCGCTTGCACCGGTGACGCCGCGCGCGCTCTCGCTGACCCTCAAGCAATTGCAGGCGGCCGGCCTGATCGACCGGGCGCTGGAGGAAAGCTACCCGCCCAGTGCGATCTACGCGCTGGCGGAGCGCGGCGAAATGCTGGCGGAGGCGCTGTCCTAGCGCGCCAGCCGCCGGATCATATCGGTCCAATGATCGACATTCTCGTAGAAAGCGCGGACCGGAATCCGCTCGTCCCGGCCATGCGCGCGCTCGTCATCGGGCACGACGATCCACGGCCCGCCGACCCCGTAGACCGGCACGCCACGGCTCCGGAAATAGAGACCGTCGGTGGCCCCGGTGCTCATGTCGGGAACGATCGCGACGCCCGGATTGCGGGTCCGGATGGAAGCGGTATAGGCCGCCAGCACATCCTCGCGCAGCGGCGATGCGTCGCTCGGCCGGGCGATGTCGACCGGCTCCACCGTCACATTGTCCGGCCGCGCGATCTCCCGCAGCGCGGCCAGCACCGACGCCGGATCGACGCCGGGAAAGATACGGCAATTGACCGTCGCCCGCGCCATCTGCGGCAGCGCGTTCTCTGCATGACCGCCCTGCAGCATCGTCGCCACGCAGCGGGTACGGGTGAGCCCGACCTCGGTCGGCGTCGCCTCGATGATATCGGCCGCCTCACCGTCATCCGGGTTGGCGAGCCAGCGGCGGATCGCGGCGGCGAGCGCCGGCTCGGCGGTCTGCAGGCGGTGGGTGAGCATCGCCCGCGTCGTATCGTTCATCCGCGGCTCGAAACGGTGCGCCCGCAGGCGTTGCAGGGTGGCTGCGAGCTCATAGATCGCGTTGTCAGGCCGCGGCCGCGAGCTGTGCCCGCCCGCATTGGTCGCGGTGAAGGTGAAGCTCTGGTAGATTTTCTCCGCCGTCTGGATGCCGAAGCCGAGCGGCGTGCCGTTGGCGAGATAGCCGCCGCCGCCGGCATCGGAATTGAGCGCATATTCGATGTTCGCATCGGCCAGCCATTCGTTCGCCGCCCGCTCGGCGCCGTCGCCGCTTGTCTCCTCGTCGCCGGTGAACAGGACGATGATCTCGCGTCCCGGCTGGAAACCCTCGGCGCGGAGCCTGAGCAGCGCCGTCGTCACCCCGACCACCCCCTGCTTGTTGTCGAGCACGCCCCGGCCGTAGAAATAGCCGTCCGCCTCACCCAGTTCGAACGGGTCGCGGGTCCAATCGTCGCGCCGCGCCTCGACCACGTCCATATGCGCCATCAACAGGATCGGCCGCCGGTTGGTCTGCCGCGCCGCCGGCCAGCGCAGGATCAGGGCGGCGGTGCCGTCATGCGGATAAATGGTGACGTTGGTAAGACCCGCGGCGCGGAACTGTTCCTGCAGATAGGCGGCGAATTGCGGGCTCTGGTTGCGCCCCTGCACGGTCTGGAAGGCGACTGCCCGGGCCAGGATCTCGCGCGCCTTCTGGTGCCATTGATTGGCCGGCTCCATCGCCACCCGAGGCGGTGTCTGGGCGACGGCGGCGGTGCCGGCGAGCAAGGCGGCGGCGAGCAGGAAGAGGCGCATAGGAGTCTCCGCGAAACGATCGGCGAAGGTTTGGCGCAAAGCCCCGCGCGGTCAATCCTCGCCGTGGCCAAGGGCCAGATATTCCGCGCTCTGCATCTCGATCAGACGCGAAGCGGTGCGTTCGAACTCGAAGGCGCCGTCGCCAGCGACATAGAGCCGGTCCGGCGGCGCGTCGGCGGCTGCCAGCAGCTTCACCTTCTGCTCGTAGAGAGCATCGATCAGGGTCACGAAGCGCGCCGCCTCGTTGCGGTTTTCCGGTCCCATTTGCGGGATGCCGACGACGATCACGCTGTGAAATCGTCGGGCGATGGCGAGATAATCCGCCGCCCCGCGCGGCTCGCCGCACAGCCGCCGGAACGAAAAGACGGCGACTCCTTTCAAGCTCTTCGGCACGTGCAGCGTCCGGCCGCCGGGGATCGGCAAATCTTCGCTTGGCACATGGGCGCTGTCCTCGACCGGATAGTCGGTCAGCCGGAAGAAGGCCTCGCGCAGCGCCGCCGTCGCGCCCGGCCCGTTCGGCACGTGCCAGGTCGGCATCCCGGCCAGCCGCTCCAGCCGGTAATCGACAGGACCGTCGAGCCGGACCACCTCCAGCCGTGCCTCCAGCAGGGCAATGAAAGGCAGGAACAGCTCGCGGTTGAGGCCGCCCAGATAGAGATCGGCGGGCGGGCGGTTCGAGGTCGCGATCACTGTTATGCCTTCGTCCAGCAACTGGGTGAACAGCCGCGACAGGATCATTGCGTCGGCGCTATTGTTGACGATCAGTTCGTCGAAGCAGAGCAGCCGTGCCTCCGCCGCGATCGCCGCGGCGACCGGCGGAATCGGATCCCCTTCCTCCTTCGACCGCTCGGCCCGCAGACGTCCATGCACCTCGGCCATGAATTCGTGGAAATGGACCCGCCGCTTCGGCGCATGGTCGATGCAATGAAAGGCAAGGTCCATCAGCATCGATTTACCGCGGCCGACGCCGCCATGGAGATATACGCCCCCCGGGCGCGCATCCCCCTTTCCGAACAAACGGGAAAAGAGCCCGCCGCTTTCCTGCGCCGCCAACGCCCGCGACAGCCCGTCCAGTGCCGAGACGGCGCGCTGCTGGTCCGGGTCTGGCCTCAGCTCACCGGCCGCAACCAGCGCCGCGTAGCGATCGGCGGGACCAGTCACCGGATGTCTTGGGAGGCTTTGCGCAAGGCACCGGAGAAGGCGGCGATCAACGCGCCGTCCTGGCGAACCCGGCCGTCGAAGAAAGCCAGCCGCTTCGTCTCGCGCAACAGCTCCACCTCGGCGTCGAGCGGCACGCCGATCCGGCCCGGCGACAGGAAGCGGGTCGAAAGATCGAGCGTCACCGCGCGGATCACATCCGCACCGGCCATCCGGCCGGCGGCGAACAACGCCATGTCGATGAAGGTCAGCAGCGCGCCACCGTGGATGACGTCGCCCAGATTGGAATGCCGCTCCTCCGGAAACATCCGGCAAGCCGCGTGCCCCGGCCCGTCGGCCCGGACAAGCAACTTGCCGAGCACCATATTGAAGCGCGCTGGCTCGGGCTGGATGTCCCACGTCCACCAGCCGGGATGATCGGGGTCGGGCGCGTGATGGATGAGCGGATGGTGGTCCATCGCGTCCGACTGCCCCGAACCCGCGCCCGGTTCAAGCGGTGCGCCTCAGCCCGCCCGCTCCACCAGCATCTTCTTCGTCTCGGCGATCGCCTTGGCCGGGTTGAGGCCCTTCGGGCAGACGTTGGCGCAGTTCATGATGGTGTGGCAGCGATAGAGGCGAAACGGATCCTCAAGCTCGTCCAGCCGCTCGCCGGCATATTCGTCGCGGCTGTCGGCCAGCCAGCGATAGGCCTGGAGCAGGATGGCGGGGCCGAGAAAGCGATCGGAATTCCACCAATAGCTCGGGCAGGAGGTGGAGCAGCAGGCGCACAATATGCACTCGTACAGCCCGTCCAGCGCCGCCCGGTCCTCGGGCGATTGCAGCCTTTCCTTGCCAGCCGGCGACGGCGTCTTCGTCTTCAGCCAGGGCTCGATCGACGCATATTGGGCGTAGAAATGGGTGAAGTCCGGAACAAGGTCCTTGATCACATCCATATGCGGCAACGGGGTGATCCTCACCTCGCCCTTCAGATCCTCGATCGCGGTGGTGCAGGCGAGGCCGTTCTTGCCGTTCATGTTCATCGAACAGGAACCGCAAATCCCCTCGCGGCAGGAACGGCGGAAGGTCAGGCTGGCATCCTGATCGCTCTTGATCTTGATGAGGGCGTCGAGGACCATCGGCCCGCAACTGTCGAGATCGACCTCGAACCTGTCGTAGCGCGGATTGTCACCGCTGTCGGGATCGTAGCGATAGACCTTGAACGTCTTGGTCCGGCCGGCACCCGCCGGCGCGGCGTGCGTCTCGCCCTTCTTGATCTTGCTGTTCTTGGGCAGGAAAAATTCAGCCATGACGCACTCCCCGGCGGCGGGATAGCGGCAAGGCGGCGCAGGCTCAATGGCGCTTTTGCTCGATCCCGGCGCGCGATCTTCCGAAAAAGCTAGGCCGCGCGCCGTTCGAGCAACTCCGCAGCGATCGAATAGGTGCGGGCGTTGTCGACGTCGATCGCATGGGCGCCGTCGCGCAGCACGATCGCGCCGACCTGCGCCTTGAAGCGGCGCGACAGCCGCGCCGTCGCGCCGGCCAGGGAAACCAGCCCATAACGGAGCAGCAAGAGGTTGAGGAAGCCAAATGCCCGGGCGATCCGCATCGGGTGCTTGGCGAACTGCCCGCCGCCGCGAAACGTCTCGGCGAGCCGCAGTCCCGCCGGCGACAGGCCGTAGAGGTTGCAGTTGGAAAATTCGCCGTCGCGAAAACGGTAGAAGCGACGCTGCCCCTGCGGATGGGCCGCAAGCACGTCTTCCTTGCGGGCGAGCGCGATCACCGTATCGTCGCCCGCGGCCAGCCGGTCGATCACCTGGTTCACCGCCGCGGGCGTCAACAGCACATTGTCTGCGGTCGTGATCACCACCGGACCGGCGGCGCCTTCAGCACCGGCATAGACGCTATCGGCGATATTGTCGGCCGCCTCGGCGAACCCGGCCATCACACCGGAGGCGATCGCGATCTGCTTGAGCCGCGCCTCGGCGCCCGATTCGACCACGATCCGTACCGCGCCGACCCGCTCGACCTGGGCCAGCGCCGTCAGCACATGGGCGAGCAGGGGCCGGCCGCCGATCGGCACCAGGCATTTATGGCTCACCCCCGCTTCGGCCGCGAGCGGATCGAGCCTGCCCTCGCGCTGGGCGGCGAGAATGACGACGGTCGCTCGGACGTCAGGCGACATGGTGCAGCGCCCGCGCCACCGGCGTCAGCAATCCGTGCCGGCGCAGGCCTTCGTGAAGGATCGTCTCGATCAGTTCGGTCTGGCTGATACCGGCGCGTTTCGCCGATTGCCCGAACACCTTCTTCGACCAGAGATTGGCCTGCAGGTTGACCTCCAGGAAATTGACGGTGCCGCTTTCCCTGTCGAGGCGGAATTCGAAACGGCCATAATCGAACGGCCGGAATTCAGCCGCCATCTTCCGCGTATATTCGGCGATGACGGGCACCCATTCCGGATCGTCGAACGGCACCAGGGCATAGCGGGCCACGCTTTCCGTCAGGTCGCGCTTCTCATAATAGCTGCGCAGGTAGGTCGGGTCCTGCTGTTCGAACAGCATCATCGGCATGACCACCGGCTCGCCGTCGATCGTGATCACCGGCACCTCCACGTCGCTGCCGTTGATGAACGGTTCGACGATCGCATCATGGCCTTCGCCATGGATGTCGGCGATCGCCGCCTCGACGCCGGCCCAGTCATGAGCATCCCGCACCCCCCAGCTCGCGGAGGACGCATTGGGCTTGATCACCAGCCGGGCCGCCTTCGGGCACTGGCCCTGTTCCACCGGCGCGCCCTTGCGGAAGATCGCCCAGGGCGCGGTGGGCAGCCCGCGCTGCTCGGCGCACAGCTTGGCCAGATGCTTGTCGTCGGCAAGGCCGCGCAGGATCGGGCTGGCGCCGAGATGCGGAATGCCCAGCCGGGTGCAGAGCAAAGGCGCCATCATCTCGCTGTTCAGGAAGCCGCCCCGGTTGAACAGCGTGAAGACGTAGTCGACACCGGGATTCTCGAACAACGCCTCGTAGCGATCGGCGAGGACGAGCTCGACGCCGATGTCCTTCAGCGCCTCGCGAACCTCGACATGGTAGAGCGCATGGTTGCCATCGTCGGGGTGAAGCGCGCCCGTCCACCGGGCATGTTTCGAGATGAACATGACCCGCAGGCGACGTTTCGCCTCGTCAGGGAGCTTCCTGGGGGTGATCGTACCGAACACGATTGGCCTTTCGCCGTGGTGCTCCGGTCGCTCCGCCCCCAGCGCGACCGGATCGATGATGAAGGCGCCCGTTAGTGGTCCCGAAACGCCGCCGCAACAAAAATGGCGGCAAATGCACGGTCGCCCGTGAGCAGGATTACGACGAACCGCCTCCCGGAGCGGCGGGATCGATCAGCCGGGACCGCTGTTCCGGCGTCAGCAGGGCGCAATATTCGGTCTTGCCGAACCAGCGGTAGCGATTGGCGGCAAGCCGGTCATAAGCCCAGTCCCGCCACCGTTCGGGCAAGACGCCGAGCGCTCGCAACAGCCGCCACCAGCCCCCGAGCACGGCCAGCAGCTCGAGATAGCCGGCGCTCTTGGTGAAGGCGCGCCCCTCGCGGATAAACAAATATGAATCGTCGAGCGCCAACCCGTAGTGACGATAGAGCGCCTCGCCGAGCGCCCCCTGCGCCGAGGTCATCCGCGCCTTCCCTTCCTCGTCGTGCCGCATGATGAAGCCGGCGCTGCCCGAGCAGAGGACGCAGACGCCGTCGAACACGAACAATGGCGCGTCTTCGAATGCCGGCACGGCCGGGTCGTCGCGATAGGAAAAAGCCGGGCGGTCGAGCATGGGCATCGGGTCATGCTAGCACCGCCGGCGTCGCCGTCCCAATCGTTCAGCCCGGACCGTCCTCGCAATAGCGGCGGCGCTCTTCGGGCGCGGCGCGCAGCCGAGAGTCGACATAATAGCCGGCGAGGCCGTCGATCATCGCTTCGCCGCCCGCCGGGATGAAACGGGCCGCGTCACGCCGCCAGCCGGCGACGCATTGGGCGCGCGGCCGATCCGATTGGCCGCAATCGACGAACGCTTCGAAGGCCGAGCGCCAGGCCGTGAACTCGGCCCGGCTCATCGGCGCGCCATGGCCGGGGATCAGGGTGCGAAACGGGGTTCCCGCGATCTCCGCCAACGCCCGGCGCCAGCCCTCGGGGCAGGCGGTATCCATGAACGGCACCGGGCCGACGACCAGATCGCCGACGATCGCCACCCTGGCCGCCGGATCGTAGAGCCAGACATCGCCTTCGGTCGCGGCGAAGCGGGCGAGGTTTACCCGCAAGCGCCGGCCGGCGATCCGCACTTCGCCCGAGCCGGTCACCGGTCGGGTGGCACGCAGCGCATCGGGATTGTCCATCGCCGCGAAGCCGCGCGCGATCTCGGCCCTCCGCCTCTCCGGCACATGGCCGGCATCGATCGCCCGCTGGGTGCTCGCCCGGCTGCGGACGAAGAAGCCTCTCAACGCCCGCTCGAGCGCCCGGCTTGCATAGACCTCGGCGCGGGGAAAGGCGGCCCGCAGCTCCGCATTGCCGGTGGTGTGATCGAGGTGCCAGTGGGTGTTGACGATCGCCGCGATCGGCCGCCCACGCTGGCGCGCATAGGCCAGCAACAGGTCCCGATGCTCCGGATGGCGGCCGGTATCGACCAGGATCAGCCCGTCCGGGGCTTCGATGAAGACGCTGTTCCCGTCGGGCCCGCGATCGGGAACCACGCTGCCGGGGATGAAATGATAGGCCTCGCGCGGCGGCTGGGCGCTGGCGGCGCCGGACAGCAGGATGGCGGCGGCAAGCAGCAGGCGGCGCATCAGGCATTCTCCCCCGATCATCATGTCCACCGCGCGGAACGGGATGATCGGAGGGCGTCGCCAAAGCACGTCCCGTTCGGCGGAGCGCGAGGCCGGTTCGACGGGCGACGTCAGCGCCGCGCCGCCTGCCCTTCGCTCTCGATCGCCGGGCGCCCCACCGGCTGGCTTGCCGGCGGCAGCCGCGCCTCCAGCACGCCCAGCCAGCGCTGTGCCTGCGCACCGACGCTGATCTGCGGATTCGACGGCTGTCCCCGGATCCGCTGCTCCCAGCTGGCGACCAGGGTGCGCGCCTGCTCGAACGCTTGGCCGAGCGGCTGTGGCGCCCGAAGCGCGCGGTTGATCATCGCATCGCCGAAAAAGGTCCAGTCGTTCTCCGCCACGCAGCCGAAGGAGGAACGATCGGAAGCCGCGGCGGTGACGATCGCGGTGGTCGGCGATTGCAGCCGCGGCACGAAGACGCCGGAATAACAGGCGCTGAGGATCAGCAACCGGTTGCGAATGCCGAGACCGTCGAGCATCGCCGCCATCCGGGTCGGCGAAATCGCGCCATAGCCGTTATCGGCATCGTGATAGAACAGGCCGAAGGGCGCGCCGTGGCTGGTCGTGTAGAGCACCAGCACATCCTCGCGCTCGTCCATCAGCTCGGCGATCCGCGCGAAGGCGATGGCGAGGCTGGTCGGTGTGCCGCGCGGCAGGCTACTCGGTGCGCGGCCGTCGGTCCCTGCCAGCACGATCGTGCGCCCCGTTGCCCCATAGCGGCGGCTCAGCACCTCGCCGGCGACCCGCGCCTCGCGGCCGAATACCGGATCGCTGTCGAGCGCCACCACGACGACATAGGCGTCGGCCGTTCCCGCCCGCTGCGGCTGCAAGGCGCCGAGCGCCCGATTGAGCCGGCGATGCTCCTCCAGCTCGCCGGCCGGCGATCGACCGCTCTCGATCTGGGCGCCGCCATCGGCGCGCCGCGCGATCTCGGCCGGTCCGCCTGCGGTGAGCAATGGCGAAGGGCCGGCGGTATGGCGCGGCGGCTGGAAGGTCTGGGTCGAGGCGGCGGCCGGAAGCACCAGCACCAGCGCCGCGATCAGCTTCAGCCTGCCCCGCATTCTCGCTTTCCCTTCGGGCATCACTCTTGCGGGCGCGCTTGTGGAGTCAAGGCCGGCGCGGGCTCTTCGCCGGCACCGGCCTCCGCGCGCAGGATCGGCCCGTAAAGCCGGCCGATCCCGATCAGCACCACCCCGAGCCCGAGGAAAGAGAGGATGCGCAGGATGCCGGTCAGCGCCGCCGCATCGACCAGAAAGACCTTCAGCATCGTCGCCGTCAGCAGGCCGAGGCCGGCCACCCTCAGGGCCTTGTCCGGCAGCCGGATACCAGCGAGCAGCAG
>JBFWUJ010000004.1:0-24050 GCA_050247295.1 Sphingomonas sp.
TCGTTGACGCTGAGCTTCACGCCCCGCGCCTCCAGCCCCTTGTTGATCTCGCCGCGCAGCTTCAGCAGCGCGTCGAGCCGGATATCGACGGTGAGATAGATATGCGGGATCGTCTGCTTCGCCTCGGTCAGGCGGCGCGCGATCGTCTTGCGCATGTTGGAAAGCTTGACCGCTTCGTGCGGGATATCGGTGTCGACCACCGCCGGCGCGGCGGCGGGAACAGCGCTGCCGGCAGCGGCAGCGGCGGGCGCCTTGCCGGTCGCGCCGTCCAGATCCGCCTTGACGATCCGGCCACCGGGGCCGGAGCCGGAGAGGGTGGACAGATCGATCCCCTGCGCGTCGGCCAGTCGCCGCGCCAGCGGGCTCGCCTTCACGCGGTCGCCGGAACGGGATGGCGCGGCAGGGGCCGGTGCGGGAGCGGGCGGCGGCGCGGCCGGAGCTTCCCCCGCCGGCTGGCCGGCGCCGGTCTCGCCGCCATCCTTCGCCTCCGGCTCGGGCTTCGCCTCGGCCTTGGGCGCCGGCGCGGCGCTGGCGGCTGCCGATGCGTCCTCGCCCTCGGCGGCGATCAGGGCGATGACCTCGCCGACCTTCACCCCGTCCGTGCCTTCGGAAACGAGGATTTTCGCGACCGTTCCTTCGTCGACCGCCTCGAACTCCATCGTCGCCTTGTCGGTCTCGATCTCGGCCAGGATGTCACCCGACGCAACCGCATCGCCCTCCTTCACCAGCCATTTCGCCAGCGTGCCTTCTTCCATCGTCGGGCTGAGGGCAGGCATCTTCAGTTCGATCGGCATCGGGAAGGCATCCTCTCGCGCGGGGCAAGCCGCGCGTCCTCAAACAGCAAAGCGCCCCGCCCGGTCAAGACTTGCGCGCGCCGCGCTTCTCGCGCAACCCTTGGCCGAGGGGAGGCGGCGCATGAGATCCTATCTGGTCGTCATGGACGGCACCGAGGAGGCGCTCTCCGCCCTGCGCTATGCGGCGCGGCGGGCGGCGCGGACGGGCGGCGCAATCGACATCCTGGCGCTGATTGAGCCGCCGGAATTCTCCCAATGGAGCGCCGTGCAGGCGGCGATGGAGGAGGAGGCCCGGCTGCGCGCCGAGGCGATGGTCGCCCAAGCGACCGGCGCGATCGCGGAAGAGGCCGGGATCAAGCCGGCGATCACCGTCCGTCAGGGCGAGCCGGTAAAGGCGGTGACCGAGATGCTGAAGGAACGCAGCGACATCGGCGCTCTCGTCCTTGCCGCGGGGGAGGGGACGCCGGGGCCGTTGATCGCCCATTTCGCCGGTGCCGCCGCCGGCGGGCTGCCCTGTCCCCTCGTGATCGTGCCAGCCGCTCTCAGCGACGAGGCGCTGGAGCGGGTGGCCTGATCCGGTTTACCCTCGCTCGCCCGCGGGTGGCCGCGGCCGGGTGCAGTTGCAGCGCGCCCGCCGCCGTGCGCGAGGCCGGGTCTGGATCACCTCCTCGATGATTTCCTCGCTGTAGGTCGCGCCGCCCCCGGCGGTCGTCGTCGTGGTCTCGATGATGATCGGATAGGCGTACATGCCGTAGCCATAGCCGCCGCCATAGACCGCAGTGGTCGTTCCCGGACCGCCGTAGACTATGCCCGGGCCGCCCGGTCCCATCGGCATCGGCATGGGCGCGCCATAGCCGTAGCCGGCACCGGCTGCGCCATAAGCCATGCTGCCGCCGACCGCGCCATATTCGACAACCTGGCGGCCGCCGTGACGGTGGTCGTCGCGACCGTGGTGACGGGCGTGGCGCCCGCCCTCATCATCGTCGTCGCGGTCGTGCCTGCCGCGGGCATCGGCATAGCGCTCGGCGCCCCGTTGCTCGACATAGGCATAATCTTCGTCGCCGGGCTGGAATTCGTTGCGGCCGTAATAAGAGGGGATGCCGTTATCCAGCTCCCAGCGCTCGCCATATTGATCCCAGTCCAGACCCTCGCGGGAATCGACGACGCGGCCGCCCCGATCGATCAGATAGGCGTCGTCATAATAGCGCACCCAACGCTGGTCCTCGCCCGGATCGGCGAAGCCATAGCCCTGCCAGTTGGTGATGTAGAATTGCGGGCCGAACCAATAAGGATGGATGAAGCCACCACGGGCAAGCCGCCGGGGGAAACCCCGACCCGGCCGGAAATGGCCGCGCGGAATGTGAACGCCGCCGCCCCAGCCGCCGCGAAAATGCGCGCCGCCGCCGACCCGTACGCCGCCACGATGACCGCCTCCAACTCGCACGCCGCCGCCGACATGGCCCCTTCGCATGCCGCCGCCAACGTGGACGCCGCCGCCGCGCATTGCACCGCCGCCTTGCCAGGTGACGCCGGCGCCGCCGCCGGCGCGTGGAGCCGGCTGGGCGATCGCCATGGCCGGAAGGAGGGCGGCCCCGGCCGCCAGGCTCAGAAGGGAAAGCGTCTTCATGCGTCACCCCGTTTCGGATGCGTGTTCGGACGCGTTGCTTACGCCTGGGGGGACCTCTTTGCCATGCTGCCAAGCCGCCCCTGAAGCCGCTGTGCCAGTTTGACACAGCCGTCGACATCTTCCTGATCGAAGCGGCCGGGAACGGGGCTGTCGAGATCGAGGACGCCGATCAGTTCGTCGTCGGCCAGCAGCGGCACGACCAGCTCGGCGCGGGAGGCGGCGTCGCAGGCGATGTGGCCGGGGAAGGCATGGACGTCGGCCACGCATTGCGGCGCGCGGGTCGCGGCCGCGGCGCCGCACACCCCCTTGCCGAACGGGATGCGGATACAGGCCGGCCGGCCCTGAAACGGTCCCAGCACCAATTCGCCGCCGACATTGCGGTAGAAACCGGCCCAGTTGAGGTCCGGCAGCGCTTCCCAAAGCAGCGCGGCGACATTGGCCATGTTGGCGACCGCATCGGGCTCGCCGGCGGTCAGCGCGTCGGCGGCCGCAATCAGCGCGTCATAAAGCGCGGGCTTGTCCGTCGCCTCGATCCGGAAATCATACATCAGTCCAGCCTTACCCTGCCGCGCGTCACCTTGACGGAGCCGCGCGCCTTCTTCGTATCGATGCGCTTCGCCTTTGCCGCCCGCGTCGGTTTTGTCTTCACGCGCTTTGTTGGCCGGACATGGGCCTTCTCGATCAGTTCCGCCAGCCGGGCGCGTGCCGCGTCGCGATTGGCCTCCTGGGTGCGGTGGCTGCGGGCGGTGATCACGATCTCGCCACCGTCGGTCATCCGGCTTCCAGCCAACTCCTTCAGCCGTCGATAGACTTCCGGCGCGAGGCCGAGCGCGAAGACATCACAGCGCAGCTGGCAGGCGGTCGCAACCTTGTTGACGTTCTGGCCGCCCGGGCCCGAGGCGGCGAGGAAGCGCTCGCTCAGTGCCGTCTCCGGGATATCAAAGGGCATCGCCGAACCCCGCCTCGATGAAGCCCGGCGGCAGCGGCGCTGTCGCTTCGATCGCCGGCTTGCCGGCGCGCGTCACCCGCAGCGCCAGGGCGTGGAGGTGCATCGGCCCGGATCCCGACCCATAGACCGGATCGCCGGCGATCGGCAGGCCGATCCCGATCGCCGCATGAACCCTGATCTGATGCGTGCGGCCGGTCTCGGGCGTGAAGGCGACCAGCGCGCGGCCGTCCCGCACCGCCGCCACGCGCCAATGGGTTGTCGCCACCTTGCCGTCCGGATCGGCAACCATCCGCCAGCCCGCCTCCGCCGTCGAGACCTTGCCAAGCGCCAGATCGACGGTGCCGCTTTCGGCCTCCGGCACTCCATCGAGGATGGCGACATAGGTCTTCTCGACCAGCTTGTCCTCGAACGCGCGCTGGAATCGCTTGTGCGCCTTCGGGTTGCGGGCGAGCAGCAGGCAGCCGGACGTATCCCGATCGAGCCGATGAACCGGCAAGGGCAGCCGCTCGAAGCCGAAGCGCAGCAGATGGAGTTGATCTTCCAGGCTCTTTGGAGTGCGCGTTCCCGGATGGACGGCGAGGCCCGCGGGCTTGTCCAGCACCAGCGCCTCGCCATCGATGAACAGCACTCTTTCAATCAAATCATTCATTCTCAATGGCCTGGATTCGAACTGTGACTCATCCGCAACGATGCCGGTTTTCCAACGATTCCATCGCATTAAGACCAAATTAACCTTTTGCGTTCACATCTCGAAAGGTTAATGGACGTCGTTGGCGCGCGATCACCATATCGCAGCCGCGACAGGAGGGCGAAATTCATGCGCGTGCTGCTGATCGAAGACGAGCCGACGACGGCCAAGGCCATCGAGCTAATGCTCGGCAATGAAGGCTTCAACGTCTACACGACGGATCTGGGCGAAGAGGGCTTGGACCTCGGCAAGCTCTATGACTACGACATCATCTGCCTCGATCTCAACCTGCCGGACATGCACGGCTATGACGTGCTGAAGAAGCTGCGGACGGCGAAGGTCGGCACCCCGGTGCTGATCCTCTCCGGTGTTTCCGAGCTCGATTCGAAGGTGCGCGCGCTGGGTTTCGGCGCCGACGATTATGTCACAAAGCCGTTCCATCGCGACGAGCTGGTCGCCCGCATCCATGCCATCGTCCGCCGTTCGAAAGGCCACAGCCAGTCGGTCATCAAGACCGGCAAGCTGGCGGTCAATCTCGACGCCAAGACGGTCGAGGTCGACGGCGCCCGGGTTCATCTGACCGGCAAGGAATATGCGATGCTGGAGCTGCTCTCGCTCCGCAAGGGCACGACGCTGACCAAGGAAATGTTCCTGAACCACCTCTATGGCGGAATGGATGAGCCGGAGCTGAAGATCATCGATGTCTTCATCTGCAAGCTGCGCAAGAAGCTCAGCCTCGCCTGCGGCGGCGACAATTATATCGAAACCGTCTGGGGCCGCGGCTATGTGCTGCGTGAGCCGGAGGAGACGGAGGCGGCGCAGGTCGCCTGACAGAATTCCGAGCCAGGAAAACCGCCGGCGTCCGCAGCAATGCGGGCGCCGGCGTTCCTATGTGGGTCAGAAGGCCGCGGCCAGTGCCGGCCAGAGCACCATCCCGATCCCGGCGATGCTTGCCGCCCAGACGAGGGTTCGCACCATCGGCACGCCGAAACCGTATAGCGGCAAATAAATCAGCCGCGCCGCCAGCCACAGCCCCGCCCCGATTGCAGTCCAGCGCGATTCAAGATCGGCGATGCTGACGATCGCCACCGCCGCGATCATCACCGGGAATGTTTCGAAGAAATTCGCCTGCGCCCGCGCCAATCGCCCGGCGATCGGATTGAGCGGCGGCAATGTCTCGTCCCGCGCACCGACGTTCCACTTCGTGCCGTATTGCGCTGTCTTTGCCCTGACGGCGGCGAAGATATGGACGATCGCGAGCAGGCAGCCCCAGGCGAGCATGGTGAGTTCTGTCGTCATCGCACCGCGATAGCACTGCCGCACCATGTGAAGAAATCGAATTGGCTCCCGCGCCGCCTTTCGTGCATTGTCATTGCGATGGCGGGCAGCAGGGCGTTCGACGAGCTTTGGGGCACCGGGGGGCGGCGCAAGGCGCGGCCCGGCTTCGAGCCGCTCGCCGGTTGGCTGAAGGAATTGTCCAGAGCCGAGCTGATTCGCCGCCAACAGGCGGCGGAGACGGCGTTCCGCAGCCTCGGCATCACCTTCGCCGTTTATGGCGCGGAAGAAGCGGCCGAGCGGATCATCCCGTTCGACATCGTGCCCCGAATCTTCACTGCCGCCGAGTGGGATCGGCTTTCCGCCGGTCTCGAGCAAAGGGTCCAGGCGATCAATGCCTTCATCGACGATGTCTATGGGCCGCGCCGCATCCTCGCCGACAAGGTGGTGCCGCCGGAGATCGTGCTCGCCAATCCGCAATATTGCGTCGGGGTGGCGGGCGCACGGGCGCCGCACGGCATCTATGCCCATATCTGCGGCATCGATCTTGTGCGCACGGGCCCGGACGACTTCTGGGTGCTGGAGGACAATGCCCGCACGCCCTCCGGCGTTTCCTACATGCTAGAGAATCGCGACGCGATGATGCGGCTTTGTCCAGAGCTGTTCGACATCCTTCCGGTGCGACCGGTCGATCTGTACCCGGAACAGCTGCGCGACATGCTTGTCTCGGTCGCGCCGCCAGGAGCGCGCGATCCGACCGCCGTCCTGCTGACCCCCGGCCACTACAATTCCGCCTTTTACGAGCACAGCTTCCTTGCCGACAATATGGGCATCGAACTGGTCGAGGGCCGCGATCTCGTCGTCGACGACGATCGCGTGTTCATGCGCACGATCGACGGGCCCGTGCGGGTCGACGTCATTTATCGGCGGATCGACGACGCCTTCCTCGATCCGCTCGTCTTCCGGCCGGACAGCGCCCTCGGCGTGCCGGGGCTGATGGCGGCCTATCTTGCCGGCAATGTCACGCTGGTGAATGCCCCGGGCACGGGCATCGCCGACGACAAGGCGATCTACTCATACATGCCGGAAATCGTCCGTTATTATACCGGCGAGGACCCGAAGCTCCCCAATGTAGAGACGTTTCGCTGCCGCGAGCCGGATCAGCTGGCTTATGTCCTCGAGCATCTCGAGGAACTGGTGGTGAAGCTGGTCGACGGCTCGGGTGGTTATGGAATGCTCGTCGGCCCGACCGCCACGACGGACGAGATCGAGGCATTCCGCGCCGCGTTGAAGGCCGAGCCGAATCGTTACATCGCGCAGCCCACTCTCGCTCTGTCCACGGTCCCAACCTTTACCGAGAGGGGAATCGCGCCGCGCCATGTCGATTTTCGGCCCTTCGTTCTGACCGGATCCGACAAGGTCACGATCACGCCGGGCGGGCTGACCCGGGTGGCGCTGCGAAAGGGTTCCCTGGTCGTCAATTCCAGCCAGGGCGGCGGCACCAAGGACAGTTTCGTGCTCGCGGAAGAGAGCCCCGACTGATGCTCGCGCGCACCGCATCCAATCTCTACTGGATCGGCCGCCTGATGGAGCGGGCCGAGTTCACCACGCGGCTTGTCGAAGCGACCATCCGCCTCAATGCACTCACCGATCATGGCGGCGGCGATCAGGCTTGGCGCAGCGCCCTTTCGGTGGTCGGGGCGATGCAGGCGTTCAGCGACGGCGGCGAAAGCCTCAATCCGCTCAACGCGCGCCGCTATCTGACGCTGAGCGACACCTATCCCGGCTCGATCCGCTCCTGCATCTCCTCGGCCCGCGACAGCGCGCGCGCTGCCCGCGCCGCATTGTCTGCCGAGGTCTGGGAGGCGATCAACCGCGCCTGGTTGCTGCTCCGGGACCGCGCCAGCCCCGGCGGCGCGCAAGCGACGCTCAATCTGCTTGAAAACCTGAAAGCGGAAATCCGCGGCTTCGAAGGCGCGCTCGCACGGATGTTGCGGTCCGAGGGATGCTGGTTCGTTCATCTGGGCGCGGTGATGGAGCGGGGCGACAACACGGCGCGGCTGATCGACGTCAAATATTACATCCTGCTGCCACCAGGCCAGGAGGTCGGCGGCGTTCTTGATCGCGACCAGTGGACGACGATCCTGCAGATCGTGTCAGCCCGGCGAGCCTATCGCCACATCTACCGAGAAGGTCTCAAGCCCTGGCTGGTCGCCGACTTTCTCATCTTCCGCGAGGAGCTGCCGCGCTCGCTGATGGCCTCTGCCGGGCAGGCCGCCCACATCCTCGGAGAGTTTGCCGACCGCAGCGGCCGGCAGGGTCCGGCGGACCGATTGGCGCGCCAGCGGCTGGCGCGGATGGAAGGATTGTCGATCGTCAATGTCGTCCAGGCGGGCCTGCACGAATGGCTGCATCGTTATATCGCCGACAATGCCGCCATCGATCATGCCATCGCACAGCAGTTCCGTTTCGGCTGATGCGCCTCGCCGTCCATTATTCGACCTCTTATCGTTATGCGCCCGCGGCGCACAGCGTGATCCAGCTGCTTCGGGTGACGCCGCCGAGCTTCACCGGCCAGACGGTGCTCGACTGGAGGATCGACGTGAATCACGACGCCCGTCTGCGCGAGGGTCGCGACGGCTACGGCAACGCCATCCACATGCTCTATGTCGATGGCGCGGTCGAGGAGTTGACGGTGGCGGTAGCCGGCCGCGTGCTGACGGAGGACAAGGCCGGTGTCGTTCAAGGCCTGCCGCACGATCTGCCACATGAAATCTTCCTTCGCGAAACGCCGCTGAGTAGTGCGGGGCCGGCGCTGGGCGCGCTCGCCGGCAAGGTGGCCGCCGGCCGCGGCGGCGCGCTCGACCGGCTGCATCGCCTTACCGATCTGCTCAAGGCCGATATCCGCTTCGACACCGAGGCGACGGCAGTCGAGACGACGGCCGAGCAGGCGGCCGCGGCGGGACACGGCGTCTGCCAGGATTTCGCCCACATATTCATCGGCGTCGCCCGGCGGCTGGGGATTCCGGCCCGTTATGTCTCGGGCCATCTCTACCGGCGCGATGGGGCCCACGAGCAGGAGGCCGCGCATGCCTGGGCGGAAGGCTGGATCGAGCATCTCGGCTGGACCGCGTTCGATCCGGTCAACGGCATCTCTGCGGACGACGCCTATATCCGGGTCGCATGCGGGCTCGACTATCGCGACGCGGCGCCGGTTGCCGGCGCCCGGGCGGGTGGCGGCGAGGAGGAGATGACGGTAGAGGTCCGGGTCGGCATCGCGCCGGGGGGCGCCCACGGACCGGGCAAAAGCGGGGAGACCGGATGACCTATTGCCTCGGCATGCTGCTCAACGAAGGGCTGACCATCATCGCCGATACGCGCACCAACGCCGGCGTCGACGACGTATCAACCTACCGCAAGCTTCATTGCCTGGTCGATGCGCCGGACCGTTGCATCTACGCCGCGTCCGCAGGCAATCTCTCCACCACCCAGACAATCATTAGCCTGCTCCGGGAGGGCGTGCCGACCAGCGCCGAGGTCAACGAGGGCGATGAGCCGCTGCTGCGGACGATTGCCGAGCCCACGACCATGTTTCGTGCCGCGCGTCTGGTCGGGGAAGCGGTGCAGATCTCCAACGCGACAGTCGGCAAGGCGCTCGCGTCGATCAAGATCAGCGGGGCCTCCTCGATGCTGCTGGGCGGTCGCATCGGCACGGCTCCGCCCGCACTGTTCCTCGTCTACCCCTCGGGGAACTTCATCGAATGCAAGCCGGACGTGCCCTTCTTCCAGATCGGAGAGCACAAATATGGCCGGCCGATCCTCGACCGAACGATCACCGTTGATACGCCGCTATCGGAAGCAATGAAGATCGGCTTCCTCTCCTTTGACGCTTCGATCCGGTCGAATCTCGCGATCGCCCGTCCGCTCGACCTGATGGTGATGCCGTGCGGACCGGGGGCTCCGGTTCTCACGCGGCGGATCGAGGAGGACGACCAATATTATGACGATCTTTCCGCCCGCTGGGGCGATCTGCTGCAAGACGCGATGACGGCCATTCCCGATCCTCCATTCATGGCGGAAATGCAGCGCTAGCCTTCGATCCGGTCCAGCCGGTCGAGAAGCCGCCCACGGGCGGCAAGCGTGTCCGCGCGGCGGCCAATCAGCAGATCGCGGGCCAGTCGCGTGCCGCTGAGCGCGAGCGCGCGGCGGACGTCTGGCCAGCGTTCCAGGCTACCCATTTCTCGCGCCTCCAGGCCGAAGCCAAGCTCGGCCAGCACAAGAAGCTCGTATCGCGCGAGGGCCGCGGTCCACGGGCGGGCACTGGGCGCCGCCTCTATCGCATCGAACAACCCGCCCAGTCCCGCATATAGCGCCGGATAGGGCTGGCCCTCCGGCAGCGCGGAAGCGGTGAGCGCCGAAATCCAATCCACCGCCGCCGCGGCGAGCGGCTCGCCGAGCAACGCGGCGCGGCTGTGCGTCAGATCGACCGAGAGCTGAGAGAGCTGGATCTCGCTGCGGGCCCGATATTCGGCATGCACGATATTGCCGGGCATCAGCACAGGGCGCAGCCGTCGCGAGCGACCGCCGCGGACGTAGCCGGCCTGCAGGCCGTCCGATGGCGTCAGCGCAGCGACGATCGCGCCATGTTCGCCATGCGGCCGCACGGCGACCACGATCGCTTCCGTCTCGATCCGCATTGGCCGGGCTTACGCCGGGCGCAGGGATGTGCGGAACTGGTTTTTACGAACCTGCGCCCCTATGTCATGCCGATGGCCGATATCGCCCTTTCTCCCAGCGCCGCCGCACGGGTTGCGGCGATTGCCGAGCGTCAGGGCAAACCGGCGATCCTGCGCCTCTCGGTGGAAGGCGGCGGTTGCTCCGGTTTCCAGTACAGGTTCGGTCTCGCGGACGAGGCCGAATCCGATGATGCGACGACCGCGACCGACGGCGTCACGCTGGTTGTCGATCCGGTTTCGCTCGATCTGGTGCGCGGCGCGACCGTGGATTTCGTCGAGAGCCTGGGCGGCGCCGCCTTTCAGGTGACCAATCCCAACGCCGCCTCGGGCTGCGGCTGCGGAACGAGTTTCTCGATCTGATCGGCCGGGCGCCGCGGCGCAGCCGACGAACCGGAATCTAGGCGGATCTGCCGCGCTGTCGGGGGTGGCCGGTGGCCACGCCGCCGGACAATTCAGAGACCTTCGGATAGCGCTTCGCCACCTCCTCGGTATAGCCGAGGTTGAAGACGGTCGGGCTCTTATGCGGCCGGTCCGGACGATCGTAATAGGTCTTGAAGACCTTGTCCCAGAAGAAGGTCGTGATCCCGTAATTGCCGTTCTCGTCATGGAAATGATGCGCCATGTGGCGCTTCTTCATCTCGGCGATCAGCGGCGATTTCGGCTTGTAGGCGAGGTGCTGGATACAGTGCACGAATTCATAGACGCAGGTTGTGAGAAGGCCGGTCGCGAAGGCGATCGCGGCACCGCCGACCGGCGCATCCCAG
Source organism: Sphingomonas sp. (assembly GCA_050247295.1). GTDB lineage: Bacteria > Pseudomonadota > Alphaproteobacteria > Sphingomonadales > Sphingomonadaceae > Allosphingosinicella. The sequence goes on from JBFWUJ010000004.1 coordinate 10,834, forward strand.
ATTGCGCCGATCCCGAGGCCCAGCGGAATAACGCCGAGCGCGATCGTCGGCAGCGTCGTGTGCAGCGCGCCGAACAGGACCTCGAGATGATTCGGATCCTGATGGTGATCGTAGTGAATCCGCTTCCAGGTGCTGGCGAGCAAATCATGCTTCCACATCCAGCGGCTGTGCAGGATGTAGCGGTGGATGAGATACCAGAAGAGCGGGTAGGCCAGGCTCGCCGCGGCGATGCTGAGCAGCGTCGGTATCGCGGGGGCCGGCCGCCAGACGAAGAGACCGACCGAGACGGCCGCGAGCGTCAGATAGGCGACAATCGCCGGATAGGTGAAATAGGCCTTCACCAGCTCCGCCAGCGTCATCTTGTCGAGATGATGCTCGCGCTGCCAGAATGAGGCGCGCCAGAGGCGCAGTTCAGGGCTTTGGGCGGTCTTCACGTCGCTGCTTCCGTATATCCTCGTAGCGCGCCGCCGCCGCTGCGACGAGGGCGCGCATCACATGTGAGGCGGGGAGGTAGTTTTGCAATGCGGCGGGATTGGGGCGCTCAGGCGGCCCGTTCGCGCGCCGCGACGATCCGGTTCGCCAGATCCCAGTCGACCTGGCGGTCGACGTCGATTGGGCCTTCCGCGAACGGCATCAGCACCGGAGCGGTTCTGACGCCGATGGCCCGGGAAAGCGCCTTCAGCACCGTGTTCAGCGTGAAGAGGCGGGTCTTGTATAGCAGGAAGGCCCAGAGGCCGAAGGCACCGATCAGCCGCTTCGGCTTCTTGCCGAATTGGCCGCCGGAGCGAAACACCTGCGCCGCCTCTATGCCCTTGGGCGTCAGCAAGGCGTAGAGATTGCAGGAGGAGAACGCCCCGTCGCGGAAGCGGTGGAAGGCGCGATTTCCCTCCGGATATTTCTCAAGGACGTAGGAGGCGGGGGTGAGGCCGAGCGCGCCGTCCTCGGGCAGTCCGATCGCGCCGTCGCAGAAGAAGGCGACCATCTCGGCCGTGTGCAAGGCATTGTCGCCGGTCGTGATGACCAGCGGCAGCAGTTCGGGGGTCGCGATCGCAGCGACGCTGGAAGCGATATTGTCCCGGCTGCCGACGAATTCGACGGTATCGGCCCCGGGAAGCTCGGCGATGATCGTGCGCGCCTCCTCAATGGCCTCGGGCTCGATGGCGACGATCACTCGTGCGGCGCGGCCACTTTCCAGCACCGCGCCCACGACCCGGCGGAGCATCGGCTGGCCGGCAATGTCGATGAAGCATTTGTGGCTGACCCCGCCCGCCTGGGCCAGCGGATCGAGATTGCCGCGGCTGGCGGCGAGTATGAGGATATTGGGGCGGCGATCGCTCATCGCCGGCCTTCGTAGAGCGCGGCCATCATGGGCGCAATCGAGGGCAGGCGAGGGAGATTGGCGAGCAGGTCACGGAGGGCGGCCAGACGTTCGGGCGCCAGCATTGAGGCGGCACAGCCGTCGAACTTCGTCCAGACCTGATCGAGCGTGAACGGCGCGGCGAGACTGCCCGCCGGCATCGCGACGCTCTCGCGGACGGTGCGGCCGTCAATCAGGGCAATGTGGACCTCGGTCGGGAACTCGCCTTCGGCCTTGTCGACCGGATGGCGGCGGATGAGCGGATAGAGCGACCGGATTTCGGGCCGCATCGCGGCCTCGTCGGTGAAGTCGGCGAGGGCGCAATTGCCGGTGGCCAGTGCGCAGGCGATCCCATATTCTAGGCTGAACTTCGCCTGCAGTGCATCCTGAGGATCGGTGTACATCAAGTTGTTGAGGTGCGAGATCGGGGCATAGATGTCGATCCCAACGATCTGATCCAACTCGATTTCATGCTTTTGCTTCAAGCTTAAAATAGCATCCATTGCACGATGGGCGCTACCGCAGATGGGAAAGCGTTTCACCCGGAAACCGCTGGAAAGGATCAGCAAGGGATCGCCGATGCTCCGGGTTTCGAAGCGCAGGTTCTGACCATGTTCGACGTGGACGAGGGTGTCGCGCAGATGCTCGTAATCGGGGCCGACCATGAGGCGGTTCATACCGGTCGGGCCGTCAAGCGTATCCCTGCCGGCATCGATCCCGGACCTGGCGAGGCTAGCCGCCATCACCCCGGCCTTGGCGGCAAGCCCGGCATGGAGCGGCTTGGCCATGGTTCCGAACTGGCTCATGAAGCCGGCGGCCATGCTGGTCGAGATCGAGATGGCGTGGGCGGCAGTCTCGGCATCGAGCTTGAGCAACCTCGCGCAGGCGGCGGCGGCGCCGATCGCGCCGACCGTGGCGGTGGCGTGCCAGCCGCGGTTGCGATGCGCCGGGTTCACACCCTGGCCGACACGGCCGAGGATCTGGAGCCCGGCGATATAGGCGTCCAGGCACTGCCTGCCCGATGCGCCTTCGGCCTCGGCCATTGCGAGGATGGCGGGGGCAAGCACGGCGGTGGCGTGCGCCTTGGCCGGGTCGAAATTGTCGTCGAAATCCAGCGCGTGGGCGGCAGTGCCGTTGACCAGGGCGGCCCAGGGTGGCGCGAGACGCGCCGATTGCAGAATCACGGTCGAGGGGCCGGCACCCCAGTCTCCGACGGTCTTGAGCACCGCAATCGTTGCCGGCTCTCCCGCGCCGGCGATGGTAACGCCAAGGACATCAATGAACTGGCGATGCGCGGATTCGAGCGCCTCTTCGGGCCATGCGTCGGGCGTTTCGGCGAGCCAGGCGCCGTAGGCCAATACGGGGTTGGTCTGCATCCCCCTCACCCTAGGCCAGTCGCAGCCGCCGCGCCAAACCGCCGAGCGATTCGCGATCGGAGCGGTTGAGGCCGTAGCGCAAGCCGAGCCAGGAGGCCGCGGCCCAAAAGGCGATATTGCCGGCGAAACGGAGCGGACCGCCAAATGCGCCGCTCCACGCCCACATCAATGCGATGCCGCCGATCGCGAGCGCCAAACCCTGGGCAAGCTTGTAATCGAAAGGGGACAGGCCGTCGCTTACCCGCAGCTCGATCGCCGCCGCGTAGGTCGAGGCCAGAATGGCGATCGAAACCGCGACTGCCATTCCCCATGGGCCGTAAGGCGGCACCAGCCAGAGCGCGAGCGCCAGCCAAAGCACGGCGGCGATCAGGCTGTTGAGCAATGGCAGGCCGCGATGGCCGATCATCTCTACGATCGTCTGGGCCGGGCCGACGATCGCCTCGCCGGCGCGGGCGGCGGCGAGGATGGCCAGCAGGGGAAGCGCGGCCATCGCCTCGCGGCGATAGATGCTGAGAATGTCGGGGCCGCTGAACACGATCAGGCCGGCAAGCGGCACGACCAAGGCAGTCGAGACGCGGGTGGCGAAGCGGTAGATGGGGCCGATCTGCGCCCGATCGGCTTGCGCCTGGGCAGAGGCGAGGGGCCCCAGCACATATTGGAAGGACTGGCGGACGATATAGGGCACGGTCGAAAGCTTGCGGGCAATTTCGAACAGCCCCGCCGCCTCGGCCCCGCGCGCACCGGGAATCATGAAATTGATGAGCAGCGGCGGCGCATCGATCAGCATCCGCCGCGACAGGTTGGAGGGAAGGAGGGCAAGGCCGGAACCAATGACGCTGCGCATCACCGGTGCCGGCATCGGCGCCCGAAGCAGCAGCCGGAGGTCGTAAAAGCGGCCGAGCAGCGGCAGGCAGAGGAGGGCGGTCAGCGCCACCGAAGCAAGATGCGCCGCCATCAGGCCGGTGCTCGCGAAGCCGAGCAGGAAGAAGCCGAGCGCGAACAGGATCCGCGCCAGCTGCTCCCACAGGATACGGATCCGGATTTCCGGCCCGAAGGCGCGGCGGGCGCGGGCGGCCGATGTCGCGATCTCGACGAAGGTCCAAAGCGGCAGCGCCCAGACGAAAAGCGCGATCGCTGCCGGCAACGCGGCGGCAATCTCGGCCGGCGCGGCGACGAGACCGGCGAGGGCTTCGGCATTGAGGGACACTGCGAGGGCTACCAGGATCGCCGGGATCAGGGTGACGAGGAGCGCGAACTTCACCGCGCCATGCGCCTGCGCCTCGTCGCGGGTCGGAACGACACGTTGCAGGGCTGCGGTCAGTGAGAGATCGATGACGTTGGTGGCAAGGTTGATTGCCCCCCAAAGCACGACATAGACGCCGTATCCGGCGAGGCCGAACAGCCAGATGTAGAGCGGCTGCGCGAGCGCTTCGATCACTGCCCCCGCGCGCGACAGGCCGGCGAGGAACGCGCCGCGCGCGACTTCGTCGCGGCTGACGGCGGGTGGCGAGGCGCTGCCCGTCACTGGGCTAGAGGCGCAGGCCCAGGCGCGGCCCGACGAGGGTCATGGCGTAATAGAGCGCCATGGTGAGCGCGCAGGCGAGCCCGAGCGCCAGCCAGAAGCCGAGGCCGGCGCGCAACAGAGCCGGGAACACCAGGAACAGCGGCATGGAGGGAAGGAAGAACCAGAAGGCGGCGTGGGACAGATCGGCAATCCGCTCGACATCGCCGGTATCGCGCCACAGCCAGATGAAGGTCAGCAGGGAAACGAGCGGCAGCGAGACGATGAGGCCGCCGAGGCCTGCATTGCGGCGGGCGACTTCGGAGACCAATGCGACGATGACGCCGGAGAGCGCCGCCTTCAACACGAGATAGAGCATGCCCTACTCCTCCGTCCGGATGAGCACGGTTTCACCGATCAGGAAGAAGAGGAAGAATGGCCCCCAGGCGGCGAGGAAGGGCGGGTAGGCGCCCAGATTACCCATCGCGAGCGCAAAATTGTCGGCGACGAAATAAGCGAAGCCGAGCGCCATGCCGATCACCGCCCGGGCGAGTAATTGGCCGGAGCGGGCGAGTCCGAAGGCGGCCACCGCGCCCAATAGTGGCATCAACACGGAGGAGAGCGGTGCGGCAAGCTTTCGCCACCAATGCGCCTCCAGCATGCCCGTCGGCCGGTTGACGGCGCGCAGTTCGGCGATCGAGGCGCGCAGCGACCAGAAGTCGCGCTCGTCGGGGTCGATGCGCGCAAGCGTGAACTGATCCGGACGGATATCCGCACCGTAGGTGATCCGGTCCATCCGGGTCATCTGGCCGGTGTCGACATCGAACAGCGAGACGTTGTCGAGCGTCCAGGCGCCGCCGGCGCGACCGCCGGTCTGGGCATTGATGATGCGCCGCAGCGTGCCGCCGCTTCTTTCGTAGATGGTGACGCCCGCCAGCCTCACGGCTTCATTGCGCCCGGCGACGAAGCGGGCGAAGATCAGATTGTCGTCATGGGTGAAGGTGACATTGCTCTGGACCGCGCTGCCCTGCGGCACCGGACCCCATTCCGCCGTCTCCCAGGCGTCGAGCGCGGCGTTGGCGCGCGTGACGATCCGCTCGTTGAACGCGAAATGGGCGGCGGCGAACAGGAATGCGGCAATGACCAACGGCGCGATGATCTGGTGCGCCGAGACGCCGGCCGCTTTCATCGAGACGATCTCGCTGTTCTGATTGAGAGCCGCGAGGGTGACGATCGTACCGAGCAGCACCGAGAACGGGAGGAAGCGGTTGACCAGCTGCGGCAGGCGCAGCCCCACATATCGCCACAGATCCGCATCGCCATTGCCGGGGACGGCCAGGATCTCGCCCGCATTGCCGAGCAGATCGAGCATCATCAGCACGACGATCAGCCCGACGAGCACCGCGAAGCTGCGGACGATGAAGAGGCGCGCCATGTAAAAGGCGAGCGGCTTTGACGGGAAGAAGTTGAGGTTGATCATTCGGCCGGCACGATCGCTTGGCGCCGCCGGCGGCGGAAGATGCGCCCGATCCACTTGCCGAGCTTGGCGAAGGCGCGCTCAAGCGCCCCGATCGGCTGGCCGCCCGGCTTGTGGGCCAGCGTCCAGTACATCCAGAAAATCAGCCCGGCGAAGATCAGGAACGGAACCCACAAGGCGATCACCGGCTCGAGCCGCCCGGTAGCGCCGGCCTCCTCCGCATATTGATTCACCTTGTGATAGGTCACGACCATCACGATCGACAGGAAGATGCCGAGACCCGACGTACTTCGCTTCGGCGGCACGGCCAGCGCTACCGCCAGCAGCGGCAGCATCAGGATCATCAGCATCTCAACCATTCGGAAGTGGAAATTCGCCTGCGCCGCGGCGCGCCGGTCAGGCGGTAAATCGGCCTGATAGCCCTGCCGGAAAAGCTCGATGATGGTCAGCTCGTTGAGCGGGTTCCCGCGGCCCCGGAACGCGGCGATCGCCGGCAGGTCGATCGGCAGGTCGTAGCGCTGAAAGGTCAGGACGCGCGGCGTTGGGAAGCCGCGCTGGTTATGGACCAGGCGACCGTTTTGCAGCCGGAAGATGATCGTGTTGGGATCGTCCGTGGACATGAAGGTGCCGCGATCGGCGGTCACCGCCAGCGTGCGCCCGTCGCGCGTGCTTGCGCGCACGAAAACGCCGTAGAGATCGGTGCCGCGACGTTCGCTCCGTTCCACCCGGAGCGTCATGCGGCGGCCGAAATTGGTGAACTCGCCCACCTTGATCGAGGCGCCGAGCGCGCCCGACTGGAGGTCGAAACGCAGCTCCTGATAGTTATATTGGGCGAAGGGCTGGACGAAGCCGACGATCGCCACGTTCGCGAGCATCAGGACGATGGCGTAGAGATAGGGAACGCGGAGCAGCCGACCGTAGCCAAGGCCAACGGCGCGCAGGGAATCGAGCTCGGACGAAATCGCCAGCCGGCGAAAGGCGAAGAGTACGCCGAGCATCAGCCCGATCGGGATGCCAAGCCCCAGATATTCGGGAATCAGGTTCGCCATCATCCGCCAGACGACGGTCACGGGCCCGCCCTCGCTGACGACGAAATCGAACAGCCGCAGCATCTTCTCAAGCGTCAGCAGCATTGCCGCGAGCAACAGCGTGCCGAGCAGGGGCATGAAGATCAGCCGGGCGAGATAACGGTCGATCCGGGGAGCGAGAGCCAAATCAATTCACCTTCACGGGGCGCCACGCTCCCGGCTGGACCCGGCTATAGCGATGCTAAGGCGGCCGGTCATGCGCAATTCGCGAAGGCCGCATGGAGCCGAAACGAGCGTCGCCGGTTGTTCGGCCCATGGACCGCATCTTCGATTATGGCAGCTTCGATATCCTGCCGCACGCAATCGCGCTCTTGATCGCCTATGCGCTTGCCTTGCCGATCGGTTGGAATCGGGAGCGGGAAGAGCGGAGTGCGGGTCTTCGCACCTTTCCGCTGGTCGCGGTCGCGACCTGCGGTTTCATCCAGGCCACGGAGGCGCTCACGGCTGCTCATCCGGATGCGCTGGCGCGGATCATCGAAGGCCTGATCGTCGGTATGGGGTTCATCGGTGGCGGCGCGATTTTGAAGACCACCGGATCGGTTCAAGGAACGGCCACCGCGGCCAGCCTTTGGGTAACGGGCGCGATCGGCGCCGCCGTCGGTCTGGGCAGCCTCGCTGTCGCGGCGATGCTGGCGGTCGTGACGTTCCTCACGCTCTGGCTCGCGACGCCGCTGAAGGAAATCGCCCAAGATGACGATCCGGATGTCGACAGGCCGGAAAAGTGAACATATATAGAACATTATGGCTCAGCTCGATGTCCGCCAAAAGCTCGCGATCCTTGCCGACGCGGCTAAATATGATGCATCCTGTGCCTCGTCGGGAACCGCGAAACGAAGCAGTGGCGCGAGCGGAGGAATCGGCTCCACGGAGGGCATGGGTATCTGCCATGCCTACGCACCGGACGGACGCTGCATCAGCCTGCTCAAGATCCTGCTGACCAACGCCTGCATCTTCGATTGCCGCTATTGCATCAATCGCAAGAGCTCGAACGTCCGCCGTGCCCGTTTCACGGCCGAGGAGGTCGTGGCGCTGACCCTCAGTTTCTACCGGCGCAATTATATCGAAGGGCTTTTCCTCTCTTCCGGCATCATTCGCTCTCCCAACTATACGATGGAGCAGATTGTCGAGGTGGCGCGGTCGCTGCGCGAGGATCATGATTTCCGGGGCTATATTCACCTGAAGACGATACCGGACGCCGATCCGGAGCTGGCGCGGCTCGCCGGGCTCCATGCCGACCGCGTTTCCATCAATGTCGAGATGCCGACCAAAGCCGGCCTGAAGCGGCTGGCACCGGAAAAGGATGCCGGCCGGATCGAAGGCGCGATGGGCGATCTCAAGACGGCGATCCTCGATCATCGCGACGCCGGGCGACGCTATCGCGCCGCCCCGCGCTTCGCACCGGCCGGCCAATCGACGCAGATGATCGTCGGCGCCGATGCCGCGACCGATGCGGCGATCGTCCGGCAGGCCGCCACGCTTTATGACCGCTTCCGGCTCCGGCGCGTTTATTATTCCGCCTTCTCGCCGATCCCGGACGCCAGCACGGTGCTTCCGTTGCAGCGGCCTCCGCTGATCCGCGAGCACCGACTCTATCAGGCGGATTGGATGATGCGATTCTACGGCTTCTCCAGCACCGAGGTCGCCGGCGCCGCCGATCCGGGCGGCAATCTGCCGCTCGACATCGATCCCAAACATGCCTGGGCGCTCAAGCACCGGGGGCATTTTCCGGTCGATGTGAACCGGGCGCCGAGGGAGATGCTGTTGCGCGTGCCGGGATTGGGAACGAAGGCGGTTGGCAGGATTCTCGCCGCTCGCCGCCTTCGCCAGCTGCGGCTTGAAGACATCGCGCGGCTCACCGTGTCGATCTCCCGATTGCGGCCGTTTCTGATCGCTGCCGACTGGCGACCCGTCGCGCTGGCCGACGCGGCCCTGCCTCGTCGAACAGTGGCGCCACTGCAGTTCGAATTGTTCGGGGCGTGAAACAAAGCGAGGCGCTCGCCGTTTGAGGGTGCGAGGGAGAGTTGGACGATGGCTGACGCACGTATTTTCGCAGATTTGAAAGCCGACCATGATCGCCACCGCACGCTGCTCGCGCGCCTGGCCGAGACGAGCGGCGACAGTGACGAGCGCCGCGACTTGTTCGAGGCGTTTCGGGTGGAGGTTTCCGCCCATGCCGCGGCGGAGGAAGAGTCGCTTTACGCGACGATGCTCGCGAAACCCGATCTGCGGGACGAGGCACGCCATTCCGTGTCCGAGCACAAGGAGATCGACGATTTTCTCGGCGAGCTTTCCGATACCGACATGAGTTCGCCCGCCTGGCTCGTCAAATTCAAGGAGATGCGTCACCGCTACGAGCATCATATCGACGAGGAGGAAGAAGAGATGTTTCCCGCGGCCGCGGAGGATCTGAGCCAGGCCGAGCAGGATCGGCTCGCCAAGGTGTTCGAATTGCGCAAGCCGAAGGAGCTGGCGTTGGCCGAGGAAAATGAATCTGGCGACGCGCGCGACTGACGAACGGTTTTTGCGCACCGTTCGCCTTGCCGCTCCGGACGATTTCGACGGATGGCGGGAGGCGGCGCGTGCTCTTGCCCTGATCGATGTACCGCCGGACGAGGTGATCTGGGCGATCGAGGGGGAAGCCGACCTGTTCGGCACCACGGCGTTACCGGCTCCGCCCACCGCGCCGCGCCTGTTTTCGGTTCCCAAGGCGTTCCTCGAACTGGCGGCGACCGCGATCCTGCACCGGGATCCCGAGCGCTTTGCCCTGCTCTATGCGTTTCTTTGCCGCCTGCGTGAGCGGCCGAAAGCGATGGAGGACAAGGCCGATCCGCTGCTGCTCCGGCTCGAACTGATGGCGAAGGCAGTGCGGCGCGACATACACAAGATGCGCGCCTTTCTCCGGTTCCGGGAGATCGATGACGCAGGCGGACCGCGTTACGTCGCCTGGTTCGAGCCCGAGCATCATATCGTCCGCGCCAATGCCCGCTTCTTCGTCCGGAGATTTGCGACGATGCGCTGGTCGATCCTGACGCCCGACCTGTCGATCCACTGGGATGGCGAGATCCTCAGCGAAGGGCCGGGCACGGTGAAAGCGGACGCGCCGACGGGCGATCCCGTGGAGGAGGTGTGGAAGACCTATTACGCATCCATCTTCAATCCGGCGCGCTTGAAAATCGGGGCGATGCTGAAGGAGATGCCGCGCAAATATTGGCAGAACATGCCGGAAACCGCTTTGGTGAACGAACTCGTCCGGAGCGCACAGGCGCGCGAGGCGGGCATGGTGGACGCGGCGGCTCTGAAGGTTGGCGACGATCCGGACGAGGCCTGGGCGGCGGTGCGCGCCGAGGCGATGGAATGCACCCGCTGTCCGCTCTTTCGCGAGGCGACCCAGACGGTCTTCGGTGAAGGCCCGCTCGATGCGAGGATCATGTTCGTCGGCGAGCAGCCGGGCGACCAGGAAGACGTGCAGGGACGGCCGTTTGTCGGACCTGCGGGCCAATTGTTCGACAGGGCGATGGAAGAGGCTGGGGTGGATCGCGCGCGAAGCTATGTCACGAACGCGGTCAAGCATTTCAAGTTCGAGCGCCGCGGCAAGCGCCGGCTGCACCAGAAGCCCGATGGCGGCGAAATCGCCGCCTGCCGCTGGTGGCTGGAGCGCGAGCTACAGATCGTTCGACCGGCGCTTACCGTGGCGTTGGGGGCGACGGCGGCACGATCATTGTTCGGCAAGGTCGTGACGATCTCCAAGATGCGCGGGCAACCGCATCCGGGGCCGGATGGGGGCGAAGCCTGGGTGACGGTGCACCCCAGCTTTCTGCTCCGGCTGCCCGATGAGGATCGCAAGGCCGAAGAATATGCGCGTTTCGTCGAGGATCTGCGGCGGATCGGGGAAAGGGCGAAAGCGCTGGCGGACTGACCGCCGCTGAGCCATGCTGCCCGCCGCATATAGGAGGGGTGGGCGATGAAGGCTCTGCAGCGGATCTCGGCGACCGCCTTGCTGCTCTCGGCGATCCAGGCTCCTGATCGGGTGGCGGCGCAAGCGCCGACAACCCAAACGCCCGCACCCTCCGCTCCGGCACCGGAAACGCCGCCACCTCCGGAACAGCCCCGGGCCCTGCCGCCGACGCCTGCGCCCGCCCGTCCGCAATTGTCGCCGCAAGTGCGCGCCTTCCTGGCGGTCGAGCCCGGATCGATCGCGCTCACCCATGTACGCGTCATCGACGGCACCGGCGCGCCGCCGCGTGAGGATCAGACGGTCCTGATCGGCGCCGATGGACGGATTTCGGCGGTGGGGCCGGCCGCCTCGACGCCACCGCCCGCCGGCGCGCGCATCATCGATCTCGCGGGACACAGCGTGCTGCCCGGCTGGGTGGGGATGCACGAGCATCTTTTCTACACCGCCTATATCGATCCGGCAGGCGAGCCGGACTTCCTGCAGATGAGTCACAGCTTCCCGCTGCTCTATCTGGCGGCCGGGGCGACGACGATCCGCACCGCCGGTTCGGTGGCGGGCCAGACCGATGTCAACATCCGCGACTATATCGCGGCCGGACGCCAGGCTGGCCCGGAAATCCATGTGACCGCGCCGTATCTCGGGCGGGCCGGCGGGCTGGTCGAAATCAGCGAGGAGCGGGGGCCGGAGCGGATGCGCGCCGCTGTCGAATATTGGGCCGGCGCGGGAGCGACCTCTTTCAAGGCCTATATGCAGGCGACCCGCGAGGAACTGACTGCGATTGTCACCGCCGCACACGCGCGCAGCCTTCGCGTCACCGGCCATGTTTGCGCGACCAGCTTCGCCGAAGCGGCCGAAATCGGGATCGACAACCTGGAGCACGGCTTCGTCGTCGCCAGCGATTTCATTCCGGGACGGCAGCCGGATGTCTGTCCCGCCAATCCCTTTTCGGGGCTCGCCAACGTGACGACCCCGGCCGCGCCGGAAGCACAGGCATTGTTCGCTACGCTGCGCACCCACAATGTGGCCATTACCTCGACGCTGGCGGTGCTGGAGCAATTCACCGCCGCCAGTCCCGCTCCGCGACCCGAAACGCTGGCGGCCATGGCCGTGCATTCACGTCAGAGCTGCCTCGCCCAGCGTATGCAGACGGCACGGCAGCCGGGCGATCCCTTTCGCCCGCTCTACGAGCGCGAAGCGGCGTTCGAGCTGGCCTTCGTTCGCGCCGGAGGGACCCTGCTCGCCGGATCGGATCCGACCGGCAACGGCTGCGTGATCGCCGGTGACGGGTTGCAACGTCAGGTCGAGCTGCTCGTCGCGGCGGGGTTCACGCCGGTGGAGGCGATACGGATCGCAACGCTGAACGGCGCCGCCTTCCTCGGCATCGCCGATCGCACCGGATCGGTTCAGGCGGGGCGAGAAGCAGATCTGATCGTCGTGCGCGGCGATCCGGCGGCGCGGATCGAGGACATTCGGAACGTTCGCTACGTCTTCAGCGATGGCGCCGGCTACGATCCCGCCCGGTTGGCGGCGGCGGCCCAGGGCTGGGTGGGGATCCGCTAGAGCCGCACCAGCATCTTGCCGGTATTGCCGCCGCTGAAAAGATCGAGGAACGCCTGTGGCGCGGCCTCTATGCCGTCGCGGATCGTCTCGCGAGAGGTAAGCTTGCCCGCCGCGATCCAGCCGCCCATTTCCCGGTAGAATTCGCCCATCTCGCCAAGATAATCGAGGTAGATGAAGCCCTTCAGCATGATCCGGGCGGCGATGATCCGGGTGATGAATCGCAGCGGCTTGCCGGGGCTGCTATTATACTCCTCGATCATGCCGCAGATCGCGAAGCGGGCATTCTGACGGGCGACCGCGAGCGCGGCATCCAGATGATCGCCGCCGACATTGTCGAAATAGACGTCGATGCCTTTGGGAGCGGCTTCCTGAAGCTGCTTCAGGACCGAGCCATTCTTGTAGTCGATCGCAGCGTCCGCGCCGAGTTCGCGAACCCAGGCGCATTTGTCGGCGCCGCCGGCCGAGCCGATCACGGTCATGCCCTTGGCCTTGGCGATCTGGACCACGGCGGAGCCGACCGCGCCGGCGGCGGCGGACACGAAGACGATGTCGCCCTCCTTCGCTTCGGCGACCCGCAGCAGTCCGAAATAGGCGGTGCCGCCGGTGAGGCCGAGATTGCCGAGGAAGTGATGGGGCTCCAGCGGCATGGGAGGGAGCTTATTGAAATTCTCGGCAGGCCCGGCGGCGGTTTCCCGCCAGCCCGCCATGTGCAGCACCTGATCGCCTTTCTGGAGCGCTGGCGAACGGCTTTCGACCACGGTGCCGATCGCACCTCCCGACATCGGCTCGCCGATCTGGAAGGGCGGGGTGTAGCTCTTCACATCGTTCATCCGGCCGCGCATGTAGGGATCGACCGAGAGCCAGCTGTTTTCGACCCTGACCCAGCCGTCCTCCAGCTCCGGC
>JBFWUJ010000004.1:24150-33401 GCA_050247295.1 Sphingomonas sp.
CGCGACTGGGTCTCGCGGCGATAATCGTCATAGTCGCGGTCGAGCGCCGCGATCTGCTGGTCGCGCCATTGCGAATAATGCGGATCGCCATATTCCCGCGTCGAATATCCGCCGCGGAAGCCGTAGCCGGTGGGCGAAGACAGGTAGCCGACATTGCGCGACTGGCCGATATCGGCGCGATCGAAGCGTTGGCCGGCGAAATCGGGGGCGAAGCCCGGACCGCCGGATCGAATGTCCGAAGCCCATGACCGACGGGGTGCGCGGCGGCTCTCAAAGCGGGCATCATCATCGTAGCCGGGGCGGTCATCAATCGTCTGATTGCCCCAGCCCGCGCCAAAGCTCTCGTCGCCTTGCCATCGGGCTTCACGTTCTCGCCATTCGGCTCGGCGGGTCTCCTCCTCTCTCCAACGGTCGCGGCCGCGCTCACGGTTTGAGTAGCGATCGTCATAAGCCATTGAACATCTCCTTCGCGATGGGGGAACCATGGCCAAAACGAAGGAAAAAGCCGGACTGTTCCGGGGCTTGCGGCGGCTCGTCGGAGCGGGGGCGCGGGCCGTCGAGGGCGGCGCATCCAGCGCCATTGCATCGTCGGGCACGCGTCGCTATCTGGGCGCTCCCGAGGCGCGGGGCTGTAGCTCAGATGGGAGAGCGCTGCAATCGCACTGCAGAGGTCAGGGGTTCGATTCCCCTCAGCTCCACCAGCCCTTTTTAGCTCGCCGAGAGCGGAAAGGGCATTGTGACCGAAGCCGATAACCTGCCGCCAGCCATCCCCGCCGCGACGCTGGTTCTGATGCGCGACCGGGCGGGCGGGCCCCCGGATATCCTGATGACGGAGCGCCATGCGGCCCTCGCCTTCGCGGGCGGCGCGCTGGTCTTTCCGGGCGGCCGGGTCGATCCGGAGGATGAGGACGCCGCCGCTGCGTTTCCGGACCTGCCCGATGCGGCGGCGCGGATCGCGGCAATCCGCGAAACGATAGAGGAGACGGGGATCATTCCGACGGCGAGTCCGCATCCCTCGCTCGATCGTGCCGGGGCAGTGCGCGCCGGATTGGAAGAAGCGATGCCACTGGAAGGATTGCTGGCCGGCAATGGCTTGACGCTCGGTCTTGAAAAGCTGACGCCCTTCGCCCGCTGGCGACCCAATTTCCGCGAGACGCGGCGGTTCGACACGCTCTTCTTCATCGCCGGGGCCGAAGGCGATCTGCCGGAACCGACGGTCGCGGAAGCCGAGGCGGTGCGCGCCTTCTGGGCGCCGGCGGTGGACATTCTGGGCGAGATCGACACCGGCAGGGCGCACGCCATCTTCCCGACGCGGCGCAACCTCGAGCGGCTGGCCCGCTTCGGCTCGGTCGCCGAAGCGCATGCCGACGCCGCGCGGCATCCGGTGCAGCTGATCACGCCATGGATCGAAGAGCGGGGCGGCGATCGGTTCGTCTGCATTCCGGAGGGCATCGGCTATCCGGTCACGGCCGAGCCGCTGGAGACGGCGCGGCGGCGCTAGCGATGAGGTCGTCCCACCTAGAATAGTGCCGCTCTGCGGAAAATCGGGGACCAACCGAGCAGGATTTCGTCGGTCGAGCGCACCACCAGATTGCCGGTGGCGGCAGGGCTGAAGACCGCTCGGACGCCGCAGATTGTTGGCTTCCGTGCCGCTAATGGTAACGCGCTAATCGGGATTGTCAGACCAGACGCCTTTGGCGGCTTCTATTGGATAGGAAACTAGGAGGCATGATAAAAGTTGCTGATAGCCTCTCAGAGCTAGCAGACAGCGTTGTCTATTTGCGTATCAACTGCAACGCCAAGCAGTATCCGACCGAGTTTCAGACCTATGATGAAGGATGGGAAAGTCTGAATCAAAGCCTAAGTAGATTACGGACGACGCTTAGTGAGGCGCGGCATGCCCAGCTTATTGATATGGCCGCGCAGGCGAGGGCGCACTTTGATGCGGAAGCCCAAGATGAGCACGAGGGCTTTTTTGGTTCTTGGCTGATGCAGGACATCGAGCAGGTGGTCCGGGGTAAGCCGCCTTTCGCGTATCCTGAGGACATGTATCGGTGGCCTCGGGAGTCGAGAGCGGATTGAGGGGGCTAGTGCGCGGTCCGATGCCTGGCATGCGTCCAAGATTACCAAGATTCCGGTGTCAGCTTACTAAAAGCCCCTAATTCGGCGTCCGTTTTCCTACACGCCCGCAATCTGTCATAACGGCGCAGGCGAGTCGCTCGCCGGGCTCTTTCCTACCGTCCGCTCCCCGCTTCCGAAGCGAAGCTGTGTCGATTCCGATCGCGCGTGGCCTACCGAAGATGACCGGCCTGTTCTTGGCGTGACTTTCGTGTGACTTTTGAGCCAGCCGCGACCGCACGATCGCCTACACCAACGACATGGCGGGCAGGCCATACGCCGCGACGAGGCGGACACCATTACACCCCTTTTCAAGCTGGTGACCCCTACGGGACTCGAACCCGTGTTTTCGCCGTGAGAGGGCGACGTCCTAGACCGCTAGACGAAGGGGCCAGCGCGAGCGGGCGACATAAGCGCATCCCCCGCGCTGTCAAGCAAGGGGCCGGAGGCTATTGGGCCTCGGTCATATTGCCCTCTTCGGGCATCGCTTCTCCGTCCGTCGCGCCCGCCTCGTCGGCGGGCTTGGCGCCGTTGTCCGCGGCCATATTGCCATCCGCCATGTTCGCATCGGCCGGCGCGGGGGCAGCCGCATTGTCGGCGGGGGCGGCGGCATTGGCGGTCGCGCTGTTGTTGGCAGCGCCGTTGTTGCAGCCAGCGAGCGCAAGCAAGGCGGTGGCGGCGAGCAGCGAAGAAGCAGCTTTCATGGAAGGGTCCGTTGATTGAGGGAAGGAGGGCATGGTTACTAGCCGAGACGGGCAGGCGAAGGGAAGAGCGCTTTATCGGCGCGGGAAGCTGTGCTTTATTGAGGGTCGCTCAGCACGGGGGACCGGGATGACGATGAAGCAGCTATCCGGCGCGCGCCCTGGAGGCGAGGGCGGCTGGTGAACTTCGCGCCGTTCCGGATCGAGAGCGCCGCCCAGACCCATGAGGGGCGGGTGCGCGATCATAATGAAGACAGTTTCTGTGCCCGGGAGCGGCAGGGTTTTTGGGCCGTCGCCGACGGCATGGGTGGTCATGAAGGCGGCGAGTGGGCCTCGGGGGAGATCGTCGGGGCGCTTGATGCGATCGAGTTGCCGGAGGATTTCGAGGCCGCGCAGCAAGCGATCGCCGCCGCGATCGGGGCGGCAAATCGCAAGATCGTCGCGGAGGCACGCAAACGCAGTCGCCAGATGGGGTCGACGGTGGTCACCTTGCTGCTTCAGGGGACCCGCTACGCCGTGCAATGGATTGGAGACAGCCGGGCCTATGTGTTGCGAGACGGCGATCTGATCCAGCTCAGCCGCGATCACAGCCAGGTCCAGGAAATGGTCGATCGTGGCATCATGCGCCCGGAAGACGCCGTCGATCATCCGATGGGCCATATCTTGTCGCGGGCGGTTGGCGTGCGCGACGAGATTGAGGTCGATGGCGTGACGGGCGACGTCGTTCCCGGTGATACATTTCTGCTCTGCAGCGATGGCTTGCACGGCTATGTCGATTCGAGCGACATTGCCCGACTGCTGGCGCGGGGTTCACCAAAGCGGGCCTCGGAAGAGCTGATCGAAATCACTCTCGCCAATGGTGCCCCTGACAACGTTACCGTTGTCGCCGTCTCGGCCAGCGAGGCGACAATTCTCTCCTTTCCGGATTCGGTGGACGCATGAACGACGACAAGGACAAGAAGCCGCCGCCTGAGGCCGACGAGGAGCGGACGGTGTTCGTGCCGTCGGGCGGCACCTTGCCGCCGACGCCGACCCCGCGCGGCGATGAAGGGTTCATCGGCGACAGCGAGGCGGTCGGTGCGTCTCCGCCTCCCGCGGAACCGGAGGAGAAGACCGAGAGATCGGAGCCGGTAAAGGCGAAGAAACCGCGCGCTCGCAAGAAGAAGGAGGGCGCGGCGACGGCCGAAGCGGCAGACGACAAGGCCCATTCCTCTGTTCCCATGCCGCCGGTACCGCGCGATGCGTCCGGCGAGGCCGAGCCGGCGACTGTCGTCGCGATGCCACCGGTGCCGACCCCGCGCGACGAACCGGAGGCCGCCACGGTTGCGGTCATGCCGCCGGTTCCCGAGCCTCGCCCGGATGACGGCGAGCCTGCGACAGTGGTGGCGACATCACCGGAACCGGAGGCCGCAGCATCCCCGGGGTCGCCATCGACAACGCCCCCGGTGCCACGCGACGTCGCGGACGAGGCGCCCGCGACACCGTCGTCTTCCGAGGGAACGCGCGGCGGGACCACCGGTCCGTTCGTGGCGCGCGAGGCGAAGCAGATTCAGGTTGGCGACGTCCTCAACCATATTTTCGAGGTGAAACGTTTCCTCGCCCGCGGCGGCATGGGCGAGGTGTTCGAGGGCTGCAACGTCAACACCGACGAGCGCGTCGCGATCAAGGTGATGCTGCCGCAGATGGCAGCGGACGAAAAGGTGGTCGCGATGTTCCGCAAGGAGGCGCGGACGCTGACCAAGCTGCAGCACGAGGCGCTTGTGTCCTATCGCGTGCTGGCCCAGGAGCCGCAGCTTGGCGTCCTCTATATCGTCACCGAATTCATCGAGGGTGTCAGCCTTGGCGACACGCTGGATACGCAACGGTCGTCCGACGAAATGAGGGGATTGCTGCGCCGTCTCGCGGCGGGGCTCGGGGCGGCGCACAAACTGGGTGCGATCCACCGCGACATGTCGCCGGACAATGTGCTGCTGCCCGGCGGCGACGTGCATCAGGCGAAGATCATCGATTTCGGTATCGCCAAGGATCTGGAATCCTCGTCCGCTACCATCGTCGGCGACGGCTTTGCCGGCAAGCTGAACTATGTCGCGCCGGAGCAGCTCGGCGATTATGGTCGCGAGATCGGCCCCTGGACCGACATCTACAGCCTGGCCCTCGTGATTCTCGCGGTTGCGAACCGGAAAGCGGTGAACATGTCGGGCTCGCTGGTCGATGCGATCGACAAGCGGCGCAAAGGCCCGGATCTCACGCCCGTGCCGGCGGAACTGCGGGGCGTTCTCGAGGCGATGCTGCGGCCCGATCCCAAAGATCGCCTGCGCTCGATGGATGAAGTGATCGCGATGGCCGGCGGCAGCGCGGTTTACACGACTCCGCCCACCACCCCGCCGGCCGCCGTGGCGCCGAGTTTGCCCGGAACGCTCGTCGGCGCGCCGCCGCCTGGGGGCGGCGGCGGCGCCTCAAAGGGGCTGCTGGTCGGCGGCGTGATCGCCGCGGCCGCGGTGCTCGGCGGCGGCGCATGGTGGCTGATGCGCGATGGCGCGCTGCCGATTCCCGGGCTGGGTGGCGGCAACGTACAGCAGGAAAACCGGGTCGCGCCCGTCGCACCGCCGGCCGATCCGGTCGAGGCGGCGCGCAACGCGGTCAATTCGGCTTTGCCGTCAGTGACGTGCACCTGGCTCGACATCGCCGAAGTTCGTACCGACGCGGGTCAGATAAGAGTCGCGATGCGCGGTGTCGCCGGCGACTCGCGATCGGCGCGAGCAGAGTTGATGCAAGCGCTCACGCGTGCCGGGATAGAGAATGGATCGGTCGACATGGGCGATGTCGCGCCGATCACCCAGGCCGGTTGCGCCGCACTCGACACATATCGGCAGGTGCGGGCCACCGGTGACTATCATCTCACGGTTCGGCAGCTGCGTTGGGAGATGACGCGCCAACCCGCCGGCGCGGCATATCAGGGCCGCGAGGCGTCGAACGCTGTCATCTCGTTCAACTTCGGCAATCTGCAGGGCGATTTCTCGCTACTGGGAATTGAGCCCAACGGAGTAATCTCGCTGCCGATTCCCGATCGGGAGAATTTCAACGCGCGCCTTGCCCAATCGGTAAACGGCCGGCCGATCGCCGACCTCGGCGGTGACCGCTATGAACTACACATAGATGCCGACCATGAAGGCTGGTCAGGGGTCATCCTGATCAGTGGGCAGGGACCGTTTCCGCAGGAGATCGTGTCGCCGCCGGTCGGTGCCCGCGGGCCGACCTGGCAGCAGCAGTTTCTGTCGATGGCGGCCGAGCGCGGCTGGCGGGTGGAGATGATCTGGTACGAGAGCGTCAACCGCGAGCGCGACGGTGAGGCGCCACGGCAAGACGAGTTCGGCCAAGCGGCGGAGTAAGGCGAATCGGAGGGCGCCGGGCTAGCCGTCCCGGAAGCCCTCCTTCAGCTGGCGCTCATAGGCCTTGCGGAATTCCTTGGAAAAGACCTCCATAAACGCTTCGTCGGACTCGTTCTTCACCTTCACATATTCGCGCTCATAATTGCGCCACAGCTCTGCATCATGGAGGGCGGGCAACAGGCGGGCAAGGACGCCGGCGCTGGCGGCACGGCGACGGATCGCGCCGGGGGAGAAGCGGTCGAGCGTCGCCCGCAAGGCGCCGGGGATCGCGGCCAAGGTCGCCACCTGATGAGATTGGAGGTCGAGATAGGCGTCTTCGACCGCCTTATCGGCATCCAGGAAGCCCTGCGCGGGCGGATTGAGCAGCTGCGCCAGCGCCTGCTCCGGCGAGCGGGCGAACTTCAGCGGATTGTTCCCGTCGAGCTGGAGCTGCGTGGTTTCCGCGCCCATCTGCGCCTTGGCGCGGGCGCGGGCCTCGACCATCACCAGCAGGCCTGAAACGAGCCGGCGCAGAATCGATCCGCCTTTCCCGACCAGCTCCGGCGTCGGCTTTACCTCTTTTTCGGTGAGGGAGACCGCGGCGAGGAAGGCTTTCGCCGGATCGTCGGTCGGGCCGGTCGGCGCGGCCGGCGCCGCGTCGCCGAAGCCTCCTCGCGCCCAGTCGACCTTGTTGATATCCGCAAGCTCGTTCCACATCACGGTGACGTTTTCGGGGATTTTTTCCGGTTCCGCGTCGGTCGGCTGCTCCACGGAGGGTGGCGGCGCTGCCTCGCCCGGCGCGGCGTCGACTGGCGCCGGCGAAGACGGCGCTTCCGGTGGCGGCGCGGGAGGCGATTCTGGCGGCGGCGCAGCCGAAGGCTCTGGCGCGGGTGCCGGGGGCGAAGGTGGGGCTTCGGGCGGTGCCGGCGGCGTAGCCGGGACTTCGGCCGCAGGTGGCGGCGGAACCGCGCCGACCACCTCCGAATCGTCGCCAATCCAACCCGAGTCGGCCGCTGACGGCGTCGCTGCTGGCTGCGCTCTCTCTGGTTCCGGGACAGGGGCCGCCGGTGCCGGTGGCTCGGGCGCCGCCACCGGCTCGGGTGCCGCCACCGGCTCGGCAGGGGGCGGTGCGGGCGCGGCTGGCAGCGGGGCTGCGGGCCCGCCAACCTCCCCGAACGAGCTGACGATATCGTAATGGCCGATCCGGAACGTATCTCCTGGCTGGATCAGCCGCTCCTCGGTCATCCGTTCGACCGCACCGTTCAAGAAGGCACCGTTGGTGCTGATGTCGGTCACGATGTAACTCTCGCCGAGCTTGCGAATCTCGCAATGACGCGAGGACACGATGTTGCTCGGATCGGGCAGCGTCCAATCGCAATTCTTCGACCGGCCGACGACCGCGGTGTCGCCCGACATCGCGAAGACCGCGACGACGCCGTCCTTGATCGCCTCCTGGTTACGGATTGTCAGGATCAAAGCCATGCGAAGTCCTTGTAATCCTTATTCGTTCGCCGAAAGCGGAATAGCGACCGACAGATGGAGGCGGGAAACTAGCAGGGTCGTTTCAGTCAAACAATGTTCAGATCGGAGGCGTTATGAGCGCGGTCCGGCCAGCGGAAAAGCGAGCTGCTCGCTTGTCCGCCGATCGTGTTTAGAGTAGTTTCGCGTCTTCCCCCGAAGGCACGTCAGTTCTTGGAGGCATCATGCGCAAGTTCGGTCTGTCCCTCGTCGTCTGTGGGCTCGCGGCGACGCCATATGCGGCGCTGTCGCAGCAGGGTTCGACGAGTACCCCCGATGAATATGTCTGCGCCCTGACCGGCGAATGTGGTCAGGACGAACCGGCCGGCCAGGCGGCTGATGCCGATGGTCCCGGATTGCAGGCGACTCGCGGCTTTACCCTCGCCCGGCCCGATGCGGCGCCGCGCCAGGCGGCGCCTGCGCAGCAGCGTCGTCGGACGGCAGCGCGTCGCCCGGTCTTTCGGCCGCGGGTCGCCACGACCCAGCGGGGCCGCGTCAACCTGAGGCTCGCTTTCGATTCCGGCTCGTCAACGCTGAGCCCGGCAGCGCAGGCCGAAGTGCGCGCCTTTGCCGAGGCGATGCGACGGCCTCAGCTCGCCTCGATGCGTTTCCGTATCGAGGGTCATACCGACAGCGTCGGCGGCAGGGCGATCAACATGCCGCTGTCGGAGCGGCGGGCTCAGGCCGTCGCGGACTATCTGATCGCGCAGGGTATCGCCACGAGCCGGATCGAAGTGCAGGGCTATGGCTATGACCGACCGCTGCCGGGCACATCCGTGTCGTCCGGCCGCAATCGCCGGGTCGAGGCGGTTCGAATTTCCTGACGCTCAGGCGGGTAGCAGCTTCCTGGAGGCGGTGCGGCGGGCGAGTGCGTCCGCCGCCACCTTGGTAATCCGGCGCGCCTGATCGGCATTGAGGCGTGGATCGCGGCATTCGTTATCGGCCGGCCCGCCATTAAGATTCCGCTCGTCGCACTCGATCACCGATCGCGCAGTCATTTCGAGGTGAAGTCCGGCCGGGTGCACGCCCTCGCTCGCAAGGATGACGAAGAAGGCCCGGGTCTCGGCCTCGATATCGTCCATATGCCGGCGCTTTCCCGCTGTGGCTGTAAGGGTGTTGCCGTGCAGCGGATCGCAGCACCATGAAACCGGATGCCCTGTGCCCGTTACCGCCTTCAGCAGCGCCGGAAGCCGCAGCGCGATGCCCCTGCTGCCCATGCGAAGGATCAAGCTGATCCGTCCGGCGCAGTGGTCCGGATTCAAATCGTCAAGGATTTGAATGAGATCGCTCGGCCTCATGTCGGGACCGACTTTCAGCCCGATCGGATTGGCAAGGCCGCGCAGCAATTCGACATGCGCAGAGCCGGCGAACAGGGTCCGGACGCCAATCCACAGGAAATGGGCCGAGCCTGCGAAGGCGCGGCCGTCCGCGTCCGTTCGGATCAGCGCCTCTTCGAAGGGAAGCAACAAAGCCTCGTGTGACGTGTACATGCGCGGAGGCGGGGGAATGGCAGTCAGCGTTCGAACCGCATGCTCGTAGGCACCAA
>JBFWUJ010000004.1:33501-66188 GCA_050247295.1 Sphingomonas sp.
ATGCTGCGCGCTTGTTCCATCTGCTGCTGGCTCGGACCGGGGATGGCTTGGGTCGCAGCGGATTGTTCAGGTTGGGGGCGGGCCGGCAGGCGGCTGGCGATATCGATATTGTTGTTGCGCGCGATCGTCTCTGCGGCCTGCCGCACCTGCGGCTCCCATGGGGCGCCGGCCGGAGCTTCGCGCAACAGGGCGATAAGATCGTCGACCGCGCCGCGATGGTCGCCGCGCATATCCTTCAGGGTGGCGAGATAATAGCGCGCCTGGGGATTGGCGGACTGCAGCTCGATCACCCTGCGCAGCAGCCGCTCCGCTTCCGGTCGCGGGTTGCGACCATCCTGAAGCAGCATCATCTCGGCAAGATAGGCCGTGTAGTCGGGATTTTGCGGCGCCAGCTCCATCGCCCGGCGGAACGATTGTTCGGCCGGGCGGAACTGCCCGTTGTCGCGCTGGGCGAGGCCCAGCATGTACCAGAGCTCGTGATTGTCCGGATCCTGCTGGAGCCGGCCCCGCAGCGAGGCGATCGCATCGTCGATGGTGGCGGCCGCCTGCGTGTTCGCGGCGACGACGTTGTTGCCGGTCTCGCTTGTCGTCTCGCTCGGTCGCAGTGCCGCGATCCCTATGGCGACGACCGCCAGGACACCGGCAACCACCAGTGCGATCGTTGCAGCGTTGAATCGCCGTTCGGCGGGATTTGCGGAAGCTTTGGGATCAGCCATCGGGGGCGATCATTACGGCAAAAAAGCCTGCGTCAAGTCTGGCGCGGCAGGGAGATGGTGATAGATTGATCCTGGGGAGTGAAGCTTTTGTCGTCCAGTGTGAAGATCGCGATCGTCGGGTCCGGCCCGGCCGGCCTCAGCGCCGCCGGTCGGGCCGCGCAACTGGGGATCAGTCACGTCCTGCTGGAAAAGACGGACCACCTGTCCGACACGATCTACAAATATCAGAAAGGCAAGCACGTCATGGCGACGCCGAGCCAGCTGCTGCTGCGCTCGGACATGGATTTCGAAGCCGGCAAGCGCGAGGCGATCCTGGGCGTGTGGGATCGGCAGGCGGCAGAGCGAAAGGTCAACGTCCGGCTTAACGCCGAGGTGAAAAAGATTACCGGCCAGAAGGGCGATTTCACCCTGACCCTCCCCAACGGCGAGGAGATGAAGGCGGAGTACGTCGTCCTGGGCGTCGGCACGCAGGGCAATCCGAACAAGATGCGTTGCGAAGGCGGCGATCTGCCGCACATCCAATATCAGCTCGACGATCCCACCGAATATGTCGATGAGCACATCACCGTCATCGGTTCCGGCGATGCGGGGATTGAGAACGCGCTCGGCCTTGCCGCCGATCCGGCCCAGAACAACACGGTGACGATTCTCAACCGCTCGCCCGAATTCGCGCGGGCCAAGCAGGCCAATGTCGATCTTTTGATGGAGGCAGCGGACAAGGGTCGCGTCAACGTCATGTGCGAGACAACGCCGTCAAAGGTCTTGCCGGGTTGGCTTTATCTGGAGACCCGTGACGGCGAGCAGAAGATAAAATGTGATCGGATCATTGCCCGCATGGGCACGTCGCCGCCGCGCAAGTTCGTCGAGGATTGCGGCATCGCTTTTTCGAGCGAAGACAAGAATGCCTATCCCTCGCTGTCGCCCCAGTTCGAAACTTCGGTCCCCGGCATCTATGTGATCGGCGCTCTCGCCGGCTATCCGCTGATCAAGCATTGCATGAACCAGGGCTATGACGTCGTCGAGTTCATCAATGGCAATGTCGAACTGAAGCCGGCGGACGAACCAATCCTGGAGCAGAAATTCTCCGTCCTTCCCGGGGCGCGCAGCGTTGTCGAATGGCTGGCCTTTATCCGCCGGCGGGTTGGTGTGCTGAACGACCTGTCGATGCTGCAGATGCGCGAATTCATGCTGGATTCGGAGCCGCTCGCCTATCGCGCCGGCGACGTGGTGTTCGAACGCAATGAGCCCGGCGCCTCGCTGTTTGCGGTTGCCGATGGCTCGCTTGCGGTCGAGATCGACCCGAATGATCCTTCCCGTACGGTGCCCATTCCCAAGGGGTCGATCGTTGGCGAGGTCGGCCTGATCTCGGGCCGCAAGCGCAGCGCGACGGTGCGGACCGCGGAAGGCGCGATCGTAGTCGAGATTCCGCGGACACCGGCGCTGAAGCTGATGGCGACCAACGCGCATGCGAAGCGTGAGATCACGCGGATCGCGACGGAGCGGCAATTGCTGCAGCTGTTCGCCGGCACCAGCCCCGAGGATCTGCAGGAGGTGCTGGCCTCCTCGGAGATCCAGGAGGTGAGGGCGGGGCAGACGATCATCGAGGAAGGCGGCGAAGGCTATGACATTTTCGTCATCCGCCAAGGCTCCATGGTCGTCGAGAAGTCGATCGGCGGCAAGCCGGTCTTCCTCTCCTATCTGCCGGCGGGGTCTTATGTCGGCGAGATGGCGCTGATCGAAGGCGGACGGCGAACGGCGACGGTACGCGCCGCGATCAAGTCCGAAGTCATCAAGCTCAATGGTGATGCTTTCCGTGCGCTGCTGACCCGCAAGCCCGATCTGCTCAGCCGCTTCAAGCAGGACATGTCGTCGCGTTCCCAGCTTACGTCTTATGTCGAGGCAAAGAAGAACAGCTTCGGCGGTGCGGTGGATATGTATTCGTCGGTCGCCGGCTTCCTGGTCGAGAACGGCATCGGCGAGGCGACCGACGTGTTGCTGATCGACGAGAAGCTCTGCATTGGCTGCGACAATTGCGAACGGGCCTGTGCCGACAGCCATGAAGGCCTGTCCCGGCTCGATCGCGAGGCGGGGCGTACTTACGCTCACTTGCACGTCCCGACGAGCTGCCGGCATTGCGAGCATCCGCACTGCATGGCCGATTGCCCGCCCAACGCGCTGAATCGCGGCCCGGACGGCGAGGTCTATATCAACGACACATGCATCGGCTGCGGCAATTGCCAACGCAACTGCCCTTATGGCGTGATCCGCATGGCGAAGCCGCCTCCGAAGAAGCCCAGCCTATTGAAATGGCTGTTCTTTGGCTCCGGCCCCGGCCCCGGCGAGCCGGATCCGGAATGGACCGAAGGCAAGGTCAGTTCAGAAACGCCCAAAAAGGCGATCAAATGTGATATGTGTTCGGGGATAGACGGCGGCCCCGCTTGTGTGCGAGCCTGTCCGACGGGCGCGGCAATCCGCGTCTCGCCGGAAGAGTTCCTAAGCGTGGCGAAGATGGGGCAAGACAGCTGAGCTGAGGGGGTCCGAAGCGGTGGCGACCAGGGGGATCGACAGAGCGGGTCTTGGCGATGCGGCGGCGCATGAGAGTTTCCTGCGCTACCAGCGCTTCCGCTGGCTTAAGATCGCGGCGGTCAGCTGCCTCGTGTCGCTGCTCGTCTATCTGCTGGTGGATGTGCAGCCCCGACACAATGGGGGCTCCTGGCTCGGCTATACGTTGGGCACGATCGGCGCCGGCCTGATCATCTGGCTGTCGCTGCTCGGTATTCGCAAGCGGGCCATGACCCGCGGCCGCTGGTCGCTGAAGGCCTGGACCTCGGCCCATGTCTATCTCGGCATCGCACTGATCGTCATCGGTACGCTGCATACGGGATTCCAGCTTGGCTGGAACGTGCATACGCTCGCCTGGGTGCTGATGATGCTGGTCATCATCTCCGGCATTTACGGCATCTCGGTCTACGCCATCCTGCCGCAGGGTTTGTCGGACAGCCGCTCGGAGATGACCGGGCCGCAGATGATCGACGCGGTCAACCAGCTGGACAAGCAGCTGCAGATCTCTGCCCAGCCGCTGTCCGACGCGGACAGCGCGGTCGTTCTCGGTTCGCTGGGTCAGGATCCCTTTGGCGGCAACGCCTGGCGGCGGCTCACTGGCAATTATCCGCAATGCGGCAACCGCGAGGCTCTCGCTTATATGCGCGAGCGGCTGGAAGAGGTGCCGGTCAAGCAGCAGCCGGCTGTCGAGCAGGTGGTGGAGCTGCTGGAGAAGAAATCGGCCGCGCTCGCGCGACTGCGCGGCTATATCCAGCGGCGCAGCCTGCTCGAGGTCTGGCTATTCTTCCATATTCCGCTGACCTTTGTATTGCTTGCGGCCCTGTTCGCGCACATCATCAGCGTCTTCTTCTACTGGTAGGGCGCGGCAGGGCATGGCATTCCTCCTTCGCAACATCAGCCTTAGCGCCGAGGGACGCGAGATCGTCCGCACCTCGCGGGTTCGCGATGATCTGATCAAGGTCGGTCGCGATCCCGCCAGCGATATCGTCCTTAACGATCTCGCGGTCGCCCTGCATCATGCGACCCTGGAGCAGATTTCCTCCAATCAGATCGGCATTTCCGCCGAAGCGGGGCTGACGGTCGAGATCGACGGCGTCACGGCGCAAGGCGGCCAGCTGAATACGGCGACCGGCGGCACGGTAAAGATCGGTCCTTTCCTGCTGCGTGTCCTCGCGGCGGAGATGGGATCGGACGACGTGGCGATCGACGTCGCCCGCGCCGATACCGATGCGGACGAGGACAAGTTCGATACCCGCCGCTTCGCGCTCTCTACGACCCTGCCGGGCAAGCGGACGCTTGCCTGGAGCTTCGCCGTCGCAGTTTTGGCGATCTTCCTCGCTTGGCCGATCTGGGCCTTTTACGGCCAGCGCAACCAGGGCCCCGACCAGGTCGCATCGGGCTTCCACGGCGATCGGCTCTGGATCAGCGGCCCCCTGTCGCGCGGCCATGCCTCTCTTGAGCAAAATTGCGTCGCCTGCCACGCCCAGCCGTTCCAGGCGGTGCGCGATACCTCCTGCACCGCCTGTCACACCCAGATTCATGACCACGCCGACCTCAACCGGATGCAGCAGGCGGGTCCGCAGCTCGGCGCCTGGGCCCGCTTTCAGCGTGCCGTCGCCAACGCCTTCGGACAGACGCCGGGCCGTTGTGTCGATTGTCACACCGAGCATGAGGGCGCGCAGGAAATGCTGCCGACGCAGCAGCAATTCTGCTCCGATTGCCATGCCGATCTCAGAGGGCGGCTACCCGACACGCAGCTCGGCAACGCCGGGAATTTCGAGACCGCGCATCCGCAATTCCAGCCTTCGGTGCTGGTCCGCTGGGACGACGAGACGCCGCGGGTCCAGCGCCTCTCGCTGGACCGCAACCCGCGTGAGATGAGCAACCTCAGATTTCCGCATGCGCTCCACCTCAATCCGACTGGTGGCGTTGCCCAGATGGGCCGGCGGCTTGGGCCGCGCTACGGTTTCGGCCAGCAGCTCGAATGCCGTGATTGTCACACGCCGACGCCGGATGGCGTCCGCTTCCAGCCGATCGACATGGAGGCGGATTGCGGCATGTGCCACAGCCTCGCCTTCGAAACGATCGGCGGTGTGGTGAGAACGCTCCGCCATGGCGAACCCCGGCAAGTTGTTGCCGACATCCTCTCCTTCGCTCGTGGCAACCGGCTACCGGCCGATCTCGGCGGCGGCCCGCGCAGCCGGCCGGGCGATGTCAACCAGATCCGGGCCGCGATCCAGTTCGCGCAGGCGCGGTCGGCGGCGAGTCCGCGGGCGATGGCGGCGGTTCGACAGGCCTTCACACCCGATGGTGCCTGCGGCGAATGTCACCAGGTGCAGGCGCCCGCATCCGGCTTCGATTTCCGGATCAGACCGGTCGCTTTCCCGGTTCGCTACATGCTGCACGGCTGGTTCGATCATCGGCCCCACCAGAATGCGCAGCGACCGGGCCGAGCGATGATAACCGGATCGCAAGCCTGCCTCAGTTGCCACACCGCCGACAGGTCAAACGATGCGACCGACCTGATGATTCCCAATGTCGCGAGCTGCCGTGACTGCCACGGAGGTGAGACGACGCGGCTTCCTGTGGCGTCCAGCTGCGCCATGTGCCACGACTATCACATGGACGAAGGTGTGCCCTCACAGCTGCTCCGCCAGCAGGTACGAGGGCGGCGCTGGACGACGACGGTGATCCGGGCGCAACCCCAGCAGGCCGCCGCACCCAGAACGCGATGAACGGATGCTGATCGCCCAGATCACCGATCTCCACCTCGGTTTCGACCCCGCCGATCCGGACGAGTTCAACCGCCAGCGACTGGACCGCACGCTGGCGGCGCTATGCGTCCTTCACCCTACGCCCGACCTGCTGCTCGTTACCGGCGACATCGTCGACAATGGCGAAGACCGCATCTCCTATGCCCGCTATGCGGAAGCGATCGGCGTGCTGCCATTCCCGGCTTGGCCATTGATGGGCAATCACGACGCGCGCGCGCCCTTCCTCGAACAATTTCCGGAAACCACCCACGCCGCCGACGGCTTCATCCAGTATGAGATCGATACAGGCCCGCTGCGGATCCTAATGCTCGATACGCTGGAAGAGGGGCGGCACGGCGGCGCCTTCTGCGAAACCCGGGCCGCCTGGCTCACGGCGCGGCTGGATGCGGCGCCGGAGAGGCCGACCCTGGTTGCGCTTCATCATCCGCCGATCGACACCGGCATCGA
The DNA here is from genome assembly GCA_050247295.1 of Sphingomonas sp. Classification (GTDB taxonomy): domain Bacteria; phylum Pseudomonadota; class Alphaproteobacteria; order Sphingomonadales; family Sphingomonadaceae; genus Allosphingosinicella. Next base: position 40,001 of record JBFWUJ010000004.1, read on the forward strand.
CTGGCTGACGGAGCGGCCGGACGCCGCATGGATCGCACGCCTCCACGATGTCATGCTCGGACGACGCAACATCGTCGGCATGATTTCCGGCCATGTACATCGGCCGATCACGACGCAGTTCGCCGGCCATAGCCTTTTCGTCTGTCCTTCCACCGCGCCGCAGGTCGCGCTCGATCTGACGCCGATCGATCCGGATTTGCCGGACGGGAGGCCGATGATCATCGCCGACCATCCCTATTTCGCCCTCCATTGGTGGAATGGCCGCAGCCTGGTCAGTCATCTGATCACTGCGGAGGACGACGAGGTGCTGGCGAGCTTCACGCCGCAGCTTCAGCCGCTTGTCCGGATGCTCGCGGCGGAGAAGAAGGGGTAGAATTTCGAGGCGATGGCCCGACTTGCCCGGAACATCGCCATCGGATCGGCCATTGGCGCCCTGCTATGCTATGTGCCGGCTGTCGGGACCAGAACCTCGGCGCGCGCGGAAACTCAAACTATCCCTGATGAGCCCTTCGATTCGCGCCGCAATGATCCGCGATGTCGCGACAGGGTCGGCAGCCCCATGGACGATGTCCCTGAACTGCCCAAGGTTGAGACCCCTCCTGTCATCCCGAACTCCCAAACGGCTGTTCGTATCGCCGAGGCATATTTTCAGTCGCGCTTACCAGCGCCCGACCCGCAAATATGTCGTTTGGAAGCCAGCCTGACCAATGGTGTGTGGCACGTGGGCGGCGTGTTGCCGCCGGACTCCTTAGGCGGCTGCCTGCATATCGAAATATGCCAGCTAAACGGCCGCGTTCTGCGCGCTTGGGGCGAGCAATAATCCCCGATTACCGGTCGTAACCCCTAACGCGCCGCCATCCGCGGGCCGATCCAGTCCTCCATCGTACTGGTATCCTGCACCTGGTAGGGGATACCGCGGCTGTTCAGATACATGCGCTGCATCTCGGTCCGGTTGAACGGGCGTGAGCCGAGGCGGCCGAAGACGGCGATCTGATTGCCGGTCTCGTCCACCGCGCGGTCGCGGTCGAGCCCCTTGGCAAGGGCGAGCGCCGGGGAGGGCGTGCGGGCCCAGGCGACCAGCTCCGGCACCGGCCGCGGCGAAAAGCCGTAGAAATTGGGCTGGCTGCTCGGCGAGGTCAGCTGCAATACCCGCACACCGTTTCGACCGTCCGCGACATAGGCGAACAAAGAGGCGTTGGTGGTCGCGACGACGACGTCGTGGCTGTCCGGCACCTGGCCGTTCCAAACCGTCGCCCGGTTCTCGTCCGTCACCCGCCAGATGACGGACGGCTGCGTCGGCCGGGTGACGTTGACGATGACGAGCCCGTCGGAGCCGGCCGCGACATAGGCATAAGTACGCGCGAGATAGACGCGCTGGGCATTGGCGAGCGGGACCGTGGCGCCCGGCACGGCAACCGGGTTCTCCATATTGGTGACATCGAACAGCTGGAGGCCTTCGGCGGAGGTCACCCAGAGGTAGCGGAATTGCAGGGCCGACGCGCGGCCGTCACGCACCGGCACGGTGATGACATGGCGCGGCGCCAGCGGGGTGCTGAGATCGACGACGACGAGGCCGGCATCCGCCATGATATAGGCGTAGCTTCCGGCCAGCGTGATGTGGCGGGCGCCGGCCAGAACGCCATTCTCGTTCCACTCGGTCGCGCCGCTGGTCAGCCTGGCACGGCGAAGGAAATTGTTGCGCGGCTCTCCGTCCGCCATCGTATCCACATTGACGAGATAGAGACCCTCCTCGGCATCCGTGACCACGGCATAGCGATAGAGGTCGTGCATCCTTTGCTCCTGATTTTCCTGGAGCAGGGTGATGGTCGTTCCGTCCGGCTGCGGCCGGGCCGTGTTTGCCATCGCATCGTTGCGGTCGGGCCGGATCGGCTGGTTCGTCGGCAGCGCCATGCAGGTCGCGTTACGCGAGCGCACCCGGGTATCATGGCCGAGCGGCGAGAAGGGGCCGGTCAGGATGCGCTCCGAGAAGCCCTTGTTGCCGATCGAGGCGATGTCATAGACCATGAAGCCGCCGCGTCCTTCGGCGACGAACATATATTCGCCCCGTGCCTGCAGGCAGCGGACCGCGCCGCTGGTTCCCTGGACGACATTGGCGAACTGCTCGAGCGCCCGCGTTTCCCCCGTGAAGCCGCGATCGAACGCTCGGCCGCGCGTCCAGTTAATCAACTCGCGCTGGTTCCGGTCCACATGCATCCGATAATAATCGGGATAGGCATAGCGGTGGAGATAGGAGCCGATCACCGCCTGCGGCTCTTCCCATTCGGTTACGCGGGTCGCCTGGAAGCCGCTTTGCAGTCCGGCCCAGCTGTGCATGCCGACGAAGTTCACGAAGTTCGTGCCGTGCAGCAGCAGCTGCGCCATGATCGCGTTGTTGTCGTTCGCCTGGCTGACGTGACAATCTGTGCACGTTTTCGTTTCCGTCCGACGCACGGTGTGGGGGAAATGCGGCGCGAATGCCTGGCTCGAATAGCCGGAGGCCGAGATCGGCGGCTGCTGGACGTAAATCCGTTCCCTGTTGACGTTGGTCGACGAGAGGACCAGCGCCGAGGTCGAGCGGATCGGCGCGATGATATTGTCTTTGGTCGTCTGATGGCGTCCCAGCTGAAACATTTCGTCGCGCGCCACCTGGGGGTTATAGGTGGCAAAGTTGCGGGTCTCTTCGCCGCTATAATGGTGAATCGTCGTCCTGTTGTTCGCTTCGATCGGCAGGTGACAGCCCGCGCAACTCGTCGTCCAAGACAGGTGGCAGGTGAAGCAGGCCATCTCGTTATCCGGATGAGCAAGTTCGTTCTGCGGCACACCTGCGCCGAAGACGTAACGCCCGGTCTCCGCCCCGGTGCGGCTCATCAGCTTGGCGCGGGCCGATCGGATGTTGAAGCAGGGGCCTTGCGTCGCCTGATCGCCCCGGGCCTCGCATGGAGGCAGGCTGGGATCGGCGCTGTCGCGCACCTGGCTCACCTCCCATTCCAGGTTTGGATCCACGATCGACCGCTGGATGAGCACCCGTCGCCCGTCTCTTTCGGTCCATTCGAAACGGCGACGGCCATCTTCATTGCGCAGCAACTCAAGATTGGTTCCATTCGGCGGCGCAGCGACGTTCGATGTCCGCAAATTCGCATATTGAGTGGCGGAGCCGTGGCAGTCGCGGCAGCCGATCTCGATGGCATTGGCGACCTCACCATAGATAAAGCCATTGCCGTGACTATCCTGCGCGAAGTGGCAATCGGCGCATTGCAGGCCGCGCTCGGCATGAATGTCCATCATGTGAACCGACCGGCCCGGATTGGTGCCGACGGGCACGAACAGCCCTTCCCCCTCACGGCGGAAAGTATCGGGATCGTTCGGCGGGATGATCTGTCCGTCCGCGTCGACCAGGTTGCCCTCGCGGTCGCGACGCAGAATGGCGCGGAAGTTCCAGCCATGGCCATGATAATCGGCGAACTGGGTATGGCGGGCGAGGGGGTTCACCCGGTCATAGACCTCGCGCAGGAACTCGGGGTCGGCCCACAGGCCGCGTACCGCCGCCGCCTCCGGATTGCGCTCCAGAATGTTGTGCACTTCTTCCTGACCCGGATAGCGCTGGTTGCGGAAGCGCTGCTCCTCCGCCGCATTACGCGCCGGCAGGCGGTTCTCGGGGCCCGGCCACATCAGGTCGGCGTCGGATTCATAGTCCCACATCGTGTAGCCGAGATAGGAATTCAGGAAGATGTTCGGCTGATGCATGTGGCAGACCATGCACTGCGATGTCGGTATCGCCCGCGTGAAGACGTGGCGCAGCGGATGGCCGCGTTCGCGGATCGCTCGGTGATTGGCGTCGGCTGGCGCCGCGCGCGGCTCCTCGCCACCGCCCGGCGTTTCCTGCGCCGCGGCGCCTTCGGCCGCGGGAGCGCTTTCGTTGCCGCCGGCAGCACCCTCACCGGCCGATCCATGGCCATGACGCTGTGTCAGGCCGGAAATGGTCGGATCGATGGTTGCCGTCTGCCCGTCCCGCCCGTGCCGGGCATAAGTGAGGCTGTGCCTGGGTTCACGGTCGTTGGCATAAACGACGTGGCAGCCGGCGCAGCCTGAGTGGCGATAGTCGCCCGGCTGATCGTTCGTGCCCATATACCACATGAAGGGGTCGTTGAGCCGGGTCTTGTGCACGTTCAGCACCGGGATCGAAACCCGAAGCCCAGTCCCGGGCCCACGGTTCGATTGACGCAAGTCCGGACGGCCCGGCTCCTCGAGCCGTTGGATGATGCCGGTCGGATTGGGCAGGCCGACCTCGGCGAACTGGGTGATGATGTTGCGTCCGCCACGCTCGAAGACGCGGAACACGTCCCCCGGCGGCACCACATGCCACGTGGGCATCGGATAGAGCTCGGCCAACACCCCACGCGCCCGCTGCTCCGGACTGAGCGCCGCGCCGACCGGAGACTGGATGCGGGCGGGCTGGCCGTCGCGGGTAAAGGCCTCGCCCAGCAAATAGTTTTTGAAGGGCAGGATGCCATTATTGTAAGCGGCGCCGCCCCACAGCATCGCGCCGGTTGCCATCAACGAGCGTTCGGCCGCCTCGATAATCTCGATATGGCAGGCGCCGCAGGCGTCGCGCGCGGCCCGATAGTCGGAGGGATTGACGAAGCGCACATATTCCGGCGCCTCGGCGTTGAGCAGGGTGTAGGTCCGCGTCGGATTGGCCGAGGAAGGGTAGTGCCAGGCGATCGGGTAGCGGGGCAGAACGTGCGCCCGCTCTCGCGCCGCAACATAGGTCGGATCCGTAGGCGCCAGGCTCGCGTCGCCGCGAACCGTCGGATTGCCCCCATGACAATCGGTGCAGCCCAGCACGACCGCCGGCGAGCGGTGCATGGTGTGGGCGTCGCTCTGGGTATGGCAGGATTGGCAGCCGGCGCTCTTCTGTTCCGCCTCGTCCCAATTTTGGGTGCGCGGCGCGGGCGCGGCGCGGACCAGCCCGTAATCCCGTGCAACCGGTTTCTCCTTCTCCGCCGCGCCGAGCTGCGAGGTGCCGACGAATGCGGTCAGCGCCAGCGCGCTGGCCACGATCGTGCGTTTCGCGAGGGTGAGAAGGTTCAGCCCCATCTCAGTAGCTGAGGATCGCATTGAGGAGGACGGAATAGTAACGGCTGTCGCGCGTGTCATTGGTGAACAGGTCGCGGAATCCTTCCCCCGGCTGAAGCACGGCGCCGGACAGGCGGAAGACGACATTCTGGACGAAGCTCGGCCGCCAGATCACCGCCGCGGACAGGTCCCAGCCGATGTCGCGGCGGATCGGGGTTTGCTGCCGCAGCACTTCCAGCACGCCGGTCCGGTGGAACCACAAATGATTGGCGTTGAGCGAAAGACGAACCGCGGGCGTGATGTCGAAATCGGCGCCAACGCCAAGCAACATCGTGCCCGGATTGACAAAATTGGACTGGCCTTGCTCTTTCGACGAACGCAGATTGTTGAGGATGCCGTTGCGGCTTTGCAGGGTGACGGCGCGGGCACCGCCAGCGAACGGAATCGTCTGGCGGATCCAATAGCTGGTGTCGGCGCCGGCGAAGATCGGATTCTCGAAAATCGCGTCGAAGCCGCGCTGGACGTTGTCGAAAGGATCGTTGTCGCCGCTTGCGAACAGCGCCGCGCCGCGAAGGCGTATCCAGTTGAAATCGTAAGAGGGTTCAATGGCGGCGAAGAAACCCTCAATCCGTCCCCGCTCGCCGGTGAAAATATTGTTCCGATCGGAACCGAAGACACCATAGGCGGAAGCGGAAATGTTCATCCGTCCGATCCGCCCGTCCGCATTGTAGCCGACGTAGAAGGCGTCGTAGTTGCGGTTCTGCAGGTTGCCGATCAGCGCCGGGCGAACCGGAAACCCATTGTCGTCGACCTCGATGTCGTTGCGCTCGCGGTTGATGTTCCAGGTGAGGCTCAGCTCGCTGGTCAGGCCGACCACCGGGAAATCCTGGCGATAGACGTTGGCGTGCAGCAGCCAGTCCCGGCGCGGCGTCTGCAGGATGTTGTTGAGGCCCGAATTGGTGTCCTTCTCCAAGCGCCAGATCGCGGCCAGGTTGAACTGCCAGCGATTGTTGTCGCGATTGCCGAACAACCGGATACCGAGGTTGGAATCCTGGAAGAGGAAGCCACGGAAGTCGAGGTTGAAGGGCTGAATGCCGACCCGGATCGAATAGAAATCGTACCGATAGGAGGTGTTGACGAAGTGATAGTCCAGAAACGCTTCCTGGACGCCGAACGCATAGTCGAAGCGGTTCGAGCCGACCGTCGGACGCACGTCGAGGACGCGCCGCTCCGGCACGTCCACATAATTGGCCTGGACCGCGAAGAGGACGCGCCATTCGACATCGGGCGGCTTGTAAGCGGTCGAACCCTTGATCAGCGAGGCGCCGAACAGGAAGGTCTGGACCAGCGCGAGGCTGTTGTTACGGCCGAAAACGTCGAGCTCGTCCGGCCGCGTGGTGTTCTGCTCGCCGCCTGGAGTGGGAAAGCTGCGCGCTTCGACGACGGTGTCCGAAATCGCGGCCGCGGCGAAGAACCAGTCGTCGCCGGTGAGGCCGAGGAAGCGCGGTGTCGCGCAACGCGGAATGCCGGCCGCGCGCCGCCGCGCCTGCTCCTCGTCTGTCGGTAGGCAAAGTGGCCGGTCGCCCTTCAGGGTATTCTGGTTATACGGATCCCACCACCGCTCGTTGACGATGCCGAGCGACTGGATCAGCCGCCAGCGATCCGGAATGGGGATGTTGTCCAGAGGGTAGGCCTCCGGTGGCGGCGCCCGGATCGCGCCCGGATTATCCTGATTCACGGGATCGGGGAGATCGCGCTGAATGTCCGGCCGCCGGCGGCCGTCGATCAATTCCTGCTCGACCGGGGTCGGCGGCGGTTCGCCGCGCTCGTTCACCGGGGGGCCGGCCTGCACCGCTCCAGGCGCGGCGGGTGTTGCCGGCGGCGGATCGTCGAGCGCCGCCAGCCGTATCGGCGGCGGTACGGTCGACTGGATAGGCGGTGGCGCCAGAGCCTGCGGTCCTGCCGTCGAAAGAAGCGAGAGGAGGGCGGCGACAGCGGTCATTTTCCGTCACACACATTTTGTTCGTTCGTGCCCACGAACGGCGCAAATGGACAGCGTACGTAGCGCAGATTCGACGATCCCTGCGGCAGCGGCACGTTGATCCGGTCCGAGCGGATCGCAAGTGGCGCGTTGCCGATCGCGCCATTGAGGCGGATGCCGGCATTATGCAGGCCGAGGAAGGCGATCATGTCGCTCTGGTCGTTGCCGTCGCCGGATGAGGCGATCGCGCCCACGAGTTGGCCGTTGCGGTAGATCGGCACGCCGCCCGCAAACAGGGTGATGCCGTTGTTGATCCGGTTGCGCCCGGTCGCCGGGACGATCGCCGAACCGGTGCAGCGTTGTGGAACGTCGACCGCCGCCGGATTGAGGATGAAGCCGATATGATCGAGGATGTCCTGTTCGATCAGGCGCGCCTGAAGGCCGGTGTTGAAGATGCTGAATTGCTCGATCGGCACCGACAGAGCGCCCGGCGGCTGGCCGACCTGTCCGTCGGGGAACCAAGGCCGGGCGATATTTCCGATCGCGCGCAGCGAAAAGGCTGTCTGGCCGGTGAGTGCGTTGGGGTCGCCGAGAAAGGTACGGACGGCGCTGACATAAGCCGCGACACCGGGGCGCGGGTTGGCCTGAAGATAGGCGCCCGCCGTCGCGCTGGCGAAGAAGACCGTGGTGCGGGCCTTTTGCGGCACCGCGTCGATCGCGTCGGCAAGCGCGTCCGGACCGCGCACCAGGCCCAAAATCTCGCCGTTCGTATCGACGACCGCGATCGTGTTCTGGGCTCGCGCCTCGGCCTCGCCCGGCCCTTCGATACGCAATTGTGCTCGTGCTTGCCGCTGCACGAGGAAGGCTTCCTCCAGCAACGTGCGAACCTCGGTGGCGCTCAGCGCACCGGCACCATCGGTTCCCGGAATCGGCGGGAAGCGGTTGACCCCGGCGCCATTGCTGACGACCCAGGCTTCCGGAATGCCGAATTCAGCCGCTGTGGCGGGCCGGACGCCCGATTCCTCGGTGCCGTAAACGGTGCCGGGAAGGACGCCGCCGGCCGCCAGGTAATAACCGCGTACATCCACCAGATTTCCAACGACGCCGTTGATCGCGGCGAAGTTGGGAATGTTGGTGCTGCGGAAATCGGCCGGAGTGGCGTCCGAATAGCGGAGCAGAAAGCCGTCGATCGTCACCCGGTCGGCGCGGATCGCCGCCGGCGGCTCGAACCCCCGGGTCGCAGCAAGCGCGATGACCTCCTCGACGTTTCGATCGTTGTCCCGATATTCGGTGTCAAAGCCGTAGACGCCGTCGCCGACGACCGCGACGGCGCCCACCACAGTGCCGTTTCGATAGAGCGGGAAGGAGCCCGGATCGGCACCCGCGCCTAGCGGTCCGCGATGGGTTCCGGCTCGGTTCGGGAATTGCGAGGACACGTCCGAGCAGGGCAGCTGGCTGAACTGGACGCTGAATAGCGGTCCGCTTTCGAGACCGCGCGTCGCGGCAGATGGCGGCAGGGTCTCCTGCAGGATGTCGTTGGCGGTGCGGGTCGAAAACGCGGCTCCGACCGACGAGAAATAGGAGGACGTCAGCGCCTTCGAAATCCCGCCGGCGAGCGCCGCCGGCGCCGGAAGATTGAGGTTCTGGAGGGCGCTGTTCTGACCGTTCGGCGCAGGCGGTGTGCGGAGTGTCAGATTCGCACCATTCATCGCAAAAACCGCGAGCACGTTTCCGACGCGATCGATGACGACAAACCCGGAAGGCTGGCCCTGCGCCTGTGCCTCGGCGACGCCTTGGGCGATGATCTGCTGCACGTCGGCGACGGACAAGCCGACCAGCGCCGGTGTCTGGAACACCGGCGCCGCGGGCGATGGCGGGGGATCGGGCGCGGGTGGCTGCGGGGTCGTGGAACCGCCGCCCCCGCCTCCACAGGAAGCGACGAGCAAGGCGGCAATGGCGACAACCGACGTCTTGTTACGCTTGTCCCTCACCTCAACCTCCGGATCGCCGCGGCCGCCCGGCCGAGGCTCGCCCGGAACTCGCCCGGACTGTACGCATTGGGGTCGCGCACCGCGCGATAAGCGGTGTTGATGTCGGCGCGGATGCGGTTCGCGGCCGCCTCGGAAACGGCGCCGTCGCTGACGAGCGAAGATAACAAGGTGTCGGTCGCCATCACCGCCTGGACACTGCCCGCATAATCGGTGAAGCGCGGGCTGATCGCCTCGCTGGTGATCGCGTTGATTATCGCGAAGGTCTGATCGCGACCCAGGGTCGCAGAAGAGAAGGCGGCGACAAGGGCGCGGGCGCTTTCGCGCAGACGCGCCGCCGCGGCGACCGCCGAGCCGCGGTCGCGTGCGATCGCCTGGTGGAACGAGCGGCTTTCCCGATCGAAACGCTGCCCGAGCGCCGGCGCGATGATCCGCGCCGCGGTCGAGAGCATGATCATGTTCTCGTCATTGTAAGGCGGCATGCCGGCCGGAATCGGGCGGGCCGGATTGGGCACCGCGCTGGGACGGTAGTTGGGATCGTCGCTGATCCGTCGGTGACAGGAGTGACAGTCGAAGAAATAGAATTCGGGGAACATCCCCTCGGTCCCGCGCGCCGGTGAGGAGAACAGGGTCAGCGAGCGCTCCAGCGCCATTGCCTGTCCGATCGCCCAGGTCTGCAGCGCGTTGCTGCGCCCCTTGCGCTGCCGATAATCGTCATCGTTCTGATGGTGCGCCTGGAGCGTCGTGAACAGGTCGAGCTCGAACGAGATGCGGGGATGGCCGGCCGCCATCAGCCGGTGCGAGACGAACTGGTTCTGGTTGGCGCTGCCGAAGTGGCAGTCGAGGCAGACGCCGGCCCTGACCCGGGGATTCTCCAGCGGTACAAGCCCGCGTGACACATTGTTGGCATGGGTGCCACCGACCGCATAATGGCTCGACAGCCAGCCGGAAGCGGCGCCGTGGCAGGATTCACAGCCGACGCCGTCGGTGGTGAGAAAACGGACGCCGCGCTGGCCGGCCGGGGTGGCATGGCAGCCGAGGCATTCGGGCGCTGTCGAGGCTTGGCCGATCCCGAGGCGCTGGGCGATCGCCTGACTGCGCGGGTCGCGCAGCACTGCATAAGCCCGGCTATGGGCGCCGGCCGGCGACGATGGATCCTGCCAGATCATCAGCTCATCCTGGCGGACGACGGCGCCGTCCGCCTCGCTGCGGCCATGGCAGGTGGTGCCGCCGCAAGTGGCGACGCCGACATAGGTTGGGCTGTTCTGCTGCGCGATGGCGGGGCTGGCGATCGGCCGGACAAAAACGAGCAGTGCCGCGACAAGAAGGCCTGTCGCGCTCAGCCCGGCGGCAATGATCCGGCTGCCCCCCATCTGCCCTCCACGCCGGCCATCTCTACCTTGGGCCGGCTATAAAGACCGGTGGCGAACATGCACCGAAAGCGGGGGGCGTGGCAACAGGCAAACCCGCCTGAAAAGTGGTCGCGAAGCCGCTGATGACAGCCGAAACAATCCCCGGTAGACCTTGCAATGGTCGAGGGAGCGGGCGTCGGCCAAGGTCTTTGGCTCGCTCCCGATCACCGTTCAACCCTCGATCGGAGCCGCCGCGATGACCAAAGCCTCTGACCTTTTCATCCAGTGCCTCGAGGAGGAGGGCGTCGAATATATTTTCGGCGTGCCTGGCGAGGAGAATCTCGACATGCTGGATTCGCTCAGCCGGTCGAAGACGATCAAGCTCATCCTCACCCGGCATGAGCAGGGTGCGGGGTTCATGGCCGCGACCTACGGGCGCCACACCGGCAAGACCGGTGTCTGCCTTGCGACTTTGGGTCCAGGTGCGACCAATCTGGTGACCGCCGCCGCCTACGCCCAGCTCGGGGGGATGCCGATCCTGATGGTGACCGGGCAGAAGCCGATCAAGAAATCGAAGCAGGGACGGTTCCAGATCCTCGACGTGGTCGACATGATGGGGCCGATCACCAAATATACCCATCAACTTGCCAGCGCGGACAATATCCCGAGCCGCATCCGGGAATCCTTCCGTCTCGCGGAGGAGGAAAAGCCGGGGGCGACACATCTTGAGTTTCCCGAGGATGTCGCCGACGAGAAAACCGATTCAACGCCGATCAAGCGCAGCCTGGCGCGGCGGCCGACGGCCGAGACCAAGGCGGTGCGCGCTGCTGTCCGCAAGCTGGAGGAGGCGCGCTCGCCGGTGCTGGTGATCGGCGCCGGCGCCAACCGGAAGATGACCGGTCGGATGCTGCTTCAGTTTGTCGAGAAGACCGGCATTCCCTTCGTTACCACCCAGCTCGGGAAGGGCGTGATCGACGAGACCAATCCAAAGTTCCTCGGCTGTGCGGCGCTGTCGGCGAACGATTTCGTGCACAAGGCGATCGAGGCATCCGACCTGATCGTCAATATCGGCCATGACGTTATCGAAAAGCCGCCGTTCTTCATGAAGAACGGCGGTGCCGAGGTGATCCACGTCTCGACCCGGTCGGCAGAGGTCGATCCGGTCTACTTCCCGCAGGTCGAGGTGATTGGCGATATCGCCAACGCGATCTGGCAGATGAAGGAGGACATCGTTCCGTCGGGCACCTGGAAGTTCGATAGGATGATGAAGGCGCGCGCGGCCGAGTTGGCGCACAGCGCGAAGCTTGCCGAGGATTGCCGCTTCCCCGTCTTCCCATCCTGCCTGGTCAGGGAAGTGCGCGAAGCGATGCCGGCGGATGGCATCATCTGCCTCGACAACGGCGTCTACAAGATCTGGTTCGCGCGCAATTATCCGGCGCGCGAGCCCAATACGGTGCTGCTCGACAATGCCTTGGCGACGATGGGCGCAGGCCTGCCCTCCGCCATGGCCTCGGCGATGATCTACCCGGACCGCAAGGTGATGGCGATCTGCGGCGATGGCGGCTTCATGATGAACAGTCAGGAGATGGAGACCGCGGTTCGGCTTGGGCTCAATCTCACCGTGCTGATCCTGCGCGACGACAGCTACGGCATGATCCGCTGGAAACAGGCCAATATGGGCTTCAAGGATTGGGGGCTTGAGTTCAACAATCCCGACTTCGTCAAATATGCCGAAAGCTATGGCGCCAACGGCCACCGTGTCGACAGCGCCGACGATCTGCCGCGTCTTCTGAAGCACACGCTTTATACACCCGGCGTCCACCTCATCGACTGCCCCGTCGATTACGCCGACAATGACCGCATATTAAATAACGAGATCAAGGAGTTGAGCGCAAAGCTATGACCGGCGCCACAGACGCCATCCTGCGCCGCTTCGAGCAGCCCGACGAGGTCAGGACCTTTTCCAAGGGCAGGTTCGAACTGGTCCGCATAGGCGGCATGACGATCGGCCGCGCGACCTATCAGCCCGGCTGGAAATGGTCGGACGATGTCGGCGCGATGGCGGGGCAGGCGCGCTGCAACGTGGAACATGTCGGGCTGGTCGTCTCGGGCTGCGCGACGGCGGCGATGGAGGATGGCACGGTCCACGAGATGCGGGCCGGCGATCTGTTCCACATTCCGCCCGGACCACCCGGCCATGACAGCTGGGTCGTCGGCGACGAGCCTTATGTCTCGCTGCACTTCATGGGTGCGGACGATTACGCGGCCAAGGGAGCCGAATGATGGTGAAGCTGAAGGACGTCTATCCGCTCTATCTCAACAACAAGGCGGAGCAGCCGAACGCGGACCTCGAGGTCACCGACAAGTTCACCGGCGAAGTCGCCTTCAGGTGCGCACAAGCGGATGCGGCGACGATCGACAAGGGGATACAAGGAGCGGTCGAGGCCGCCGAGCCGATGGCGCGGATGGCGGGCTATGAGCGCCAGGCGGTGCTCCAGCATTGTGTCGATCGCTTTGGCGAAAGATATGACGAGTTGGCCTATGCCCTCTGCGTGGAGGCGGGAAAGCCGATCAAGGACAGCGAAGGCGAGGTCACCCGGCTGATCGACACGTTTCGGATCGCTGCCGAGGAGAGCGTTCGGATGACGGGCGAAGTCCAGCCGCTCGACATCAGCCCCCGTGCCAAAGGCTATCAGGGCATCTGGAAGCGCGTCCCGATCGGCCCGTGCAGCTTCATCTCGCCGTTCAATTTCCCGCTCAACCTCGCCGCGCACAAGATCGCGCCCGCGCTGGCTGTCGGCTGCCCGTTCGTCATGAAGCCGGCGAGCCGGACACCGCTCGGCGCGATCATCATGGGCGAGGTGTTGGCAGAGACCGATCTGCCAAAGGGCGCTTTCTCGATCCTGCCCGCGCATCGCGAAGGCGCGGATCTGTTTACCGAGGATGAGCGGCTGAAATTGCTCTCCTTCACCGGCTCGCCCGGCGTCGGCTGGGATTTGAAGGCCAAGGCGGGCAAGAAGAAGGTTGTGCTGGAACTCGGCGGCAATGCGGCCGTCATCATCGACAAGGACGCGAATCTCGCCGACGCGCTCGAGCGGACGATCTTCGGCGCGTTCTACCAGTCCGGCCAGTCGTGCATCGGCGTTCAACGCATCCTCATCCACGCCGACGTTTATGACGAATTCCGCGACATGCTGGTCGCGAAGACGAAAACCTTGGTCGCCGGCGATCCCAAGGACCGCAACGTCTTCATTGGGCCGATGATCTCCGAGGGCGAGGCAAAGCGTCTCGACGGCTGGATTCAGGAAGCGGTGGAGAAGGGCGCAATCCTGCTCTGCGGTGGCAATCGCGAGGGTGCGATGCTCGAAGCGACGTTGTTGGAAGGCGTGGATCGCAACACGAAGCTCAACACCGAGGAGGCGTTCGGCCCCGTCGCTTTCCTGATCAAGTTCAGTCATTTCGACGAAGCGCTTGAGATCGTGAACGATTCCAAATTTGGTCTGCAGGCCGGCATCTTCACCCGCGATCTCTTCCAGATGTTCGACGCCTGGGACCGGCTCGACGTTGGCGGCGTCGTGATCAATGACGTCCCCTCCTATCGGGTCGACAACATGCCTTATGGCGGGGTGAAGGATTCGGGCCTTGGCCGCGAAGGCATCCGTTTCGCCATGGAGGACATGACCGAGATCCGGAACCTCGTCATCCGTCGCACCTGACGACCCGCGCATTGCATCAATCGGCGCTTTGCCGCAGGAGCACGCCAAGCCGGCGCAGCGGGCTCGCGCGTCGGCGACTTGCTGGACGATGGAGACGATGCGTGAAAATGATCCTGTTGAGCGGAGCGGCGTTGGCTGCATTGGGTGCAACGACGCTGCTGGCACAAGGCACTCAGCCTGAGGCGGCGAGGGCGCAGGCGAACCCGGCGATGCCCGACAACATCCTGCTCGCCGACTGGCCGGGACCGTTTGACGGGCTGCCGCCCTTTGACCGGGTGACGCCGGAGCTTTTTCCCGCCGCGTTCGAATATGCGATTGCCGAACAGCAGCGAGAGGTGCTGGCGATTGCCGACAATTCCGCCGCACCGACCTTCGCCAATACGATCGAAGCGCTGGACCGGGCCGGCCGCCGGCTGAACCGGGTCGGTGCCGTGTTCGGGGTGATGACATCGAACATGACCAACCCGCAATATCAGGCGCTGCAGCGCGAATGGGGCCCGCGGCTTGCCGCGTCGGCCGACGAAATCGTCCTCAATCCGCGCCTGTTCCAGAGGGTACGCGCTGTCTACGAGGCGCGGCAGCGTTCCGGGCTCAGCCCGTTGCAGCAGCGCTTGGTGACGCGCGTCTACGAGCAATTCGTTCGCCGTGGCGCCAATCTCAATCCGGAGCAGAAGCAGCAGCTTTCCTCCTATAACCAACAGCTTGCGCGCCTGTTCGCACAATTTTCGGAGCGTCTGCTCGCGGATGAGCAGACCTATATTACCGTCGCCGCGACCGAATTGGCCGGCGTACCGGAAGATGTCCGCAACGCCGCCGCCGCGGCCGCGCGCGAGCGCAACCTGCCCGCAGGCCAGTTCGCGATCGTCAACACCCGTTCGGCGGTCGATCCGGTGCTGACCTTCGCGGACAACCGGGCGCTTCGCGAGCGCGTCTGGCGGGCTTTCGTCAATCGCGGCGACAATGGCGGCGCAAACGATACCAATGACACGATCCGACAGATCGTTCGCCTCCGCGCCGAACGCGCGCGGCTGCTTGGCTATCCGAGCCATGCCCACTGGCGCATGCAGGACACGATGGCCGGCACGCCAGACCGGGCGCAGGAATTGATGATGCGGGTGTGGCCAGCCGCGGTCGCGCGAGTCCGTGAGGAAGTCGCCGAGCAGCAGGCAATCGCCCGCCGGGGCGGCCAGAACATCACGATCGAGCCCTGGGATTATCGCTATTACATGGAGCGGGTGCGGCGTGAGCGGTTCAATCTCTCGCAAGACGAGATCAAGCCCTACTTTCAGCTCTCCAACCTGATCGAGGGCATGTTTCACATGGCGGGCCGGCTTTACGGCCTGCGCTTCCAGGAAAATACGGGTCAGGTGCCAGTCTGGCATCCCGACATCCGCACCTGGCGTGTGACGGACGCCCAGGGGCAGGATGTCGGGGTCTTCTATGGCGACATGTTCGCGCGCACGGGCAAGCGCTCGGGCGCCTGGGCGACAACCTATCGCAGCCGCTCAGGATTGCTCGGGCAACGGCTTGTCCTGGCATCGAACAACAACAACTTCACCCGGCCGGCGGATGGCCAGCCGGTCCTGATCAGCCTCGACGACGCCAGCACCCTGTTCCACGAATTCGGTCACGCGATCCATTCGCTGCTCTCGAATACGCAATATCCGACGCTTGCCGGAACGCCGCGCGACTTCGTCGAATATCCGAGCCAGGTGCATGAGAATTGGCTGCTGACGCCGGAGATTCTCACTCGCTATGCTCGCCATTATCAGACCAATGAACCGATGCCGCAGGCGCTGGTCCAGCGGATCATGGCGGCGCGGCAGTTCAATCAGGGCTTCGAGACGGTCGAATATCTCTCCTCGGCGCTGGTCGATATGGCGTTGCACACCCGTCCGGACGGCGATGTCGATCCCGACGCCTTCGAGCGCGAGACGCTGGCACGGATCGGGATGCCGCGCGAGATCGTGATGCGGCACCGCATGCCGCAGTTCGGCCATCTCTTCTCATCAGACGCCTATTCGGCTGGCTATTATTCCTACCTGTGGTCGGAAACGATGGACGCCGACACCTGGGCGGCGTTCGAGGAGGCGGGCAACGTCTGGGATCCGGCGACCGCGCGCCGCTTCGCCCAGACCCTGCTCATGACCGGCAACGAGACCGACCGCGCCGAGGCCTATCGCGCCTTCCGTGGCCGCGATCCGGACGTCAACGCGCTGCTCAGGAAGCGGGGCTTTCCGACAGGCCAGTCGCGCTAGGGTCGAAAGCGGGCGGTGCCACCGCCCGCCATAGCCTAGAGACCCGGCAGGCTATCGACCAGGACATCGAGCTGCTGCTGGCAGCCGTTGCGGATCAACGTCTCGGCGATCGCCTGGAAGTCGGTCGAAACCTGACCGACCAGCTTGACCCGCACCGATGTCGGTACCGGGCTGCCCGGCTGCGTCAGCTGATAGTCGCCGTCATTGGCGAGCGGTACCGCGCTTGGCCAGGCGAGCGTCGCCTGACCGGCCGGCCAGTTCACCTCATGGGTGGAGCCACCGGGGCCGCGGATCGAGAGTCGTGCGGCGCCGCTCGTATCCGGCCGCCACAAGGTCGCCGCGCTGGCGCTGGTCAGGCAGACGGTGCCGCTGGAGCTGACGTCGATCTGCCAGATCGAAGGCTGCGGCACGCTCGGATCGATGCCGGCGCTGCGCACCGCGCCGACGCGGGCACCGCTGTTGCCGGCGACTTGCGCGCCCGCCTGGGTCGGGCGGAAGGTGCCTGGCCCTCGAAAGGTGCGTGTGCCCCGACTGGTCAGCAGCACGATCGAATCGTTCGCACTCAGCCTGATCTGGGCGTTGTCGGGCAACGATGTGCCTGGTCGGTATTGCGTTGCCGCGGCGCCGGTCGCGCGGACGACCAAGCTGTTGGCTGTGGCGGTGCTCGCAGTGAGTGCGAGAATGGCGACGGCGCCGATGCGACGCAAAGCTTTACTTTGAACCCAAGACAAAGTGACCTCCCGGACCTGCTCTTTCCAACCTATACACGAAATCGGCGAGCGCTTCATCCTCCGTGTGAGCGGCGGCGATTTCTCTAAGGCGGGCCAGCGCCGACGTGTCGCCGCCGTCGAACCGTTCCCAGAGCGCAGAGAGTTCGGCGCGCAGGGCTGGGTCCATGTCTCCGGCGGGCTCCCAGACAGCAATCGGCGTTGCCCGGCCGCTGAGTACGATTCGTCCCATCGGCCGCAGTGAATGGGGGCCCGCGCGACTCGCTGCCTCATCGCTGACGAGCGCGCAGGTCTTCAGATGCTTGTTCGCCGATTCGAGCCGCGCCGCAGTATTCATGCCGTCGCCCAAAGCCGTGTACTGCATTCGCCCTTCGCCGCCGAAATTGCCGACGACGGCATCGCCATAATGGAGGCCGACCCGGGTGCAGCCGATCGGCGGCACATCCGGGCCTGCGCCTTCCGCAAACAGGTCGCCACCTCGTTGCATCTCGATCGCGGCTTTCAATGCCCGTTCGGCGTCGTCCGGCCGCGCGATGGGCGCCCCCCAGAAAGCGACGACCGCATCGCCGACGAATTTGTCGATAGTGCCGCCGTGCTTGAGGATGATCGCGCTCATCAGGTCCAGATAGCGGTTCAGCAGGCTCGAAAGCTGCTCGGGCGTAATAGCGTGGCTTAGCTTGGTGAAGCCTTCCAGATCCGTGAACAGCGCGTAGATTCGGGTTCGCTCGCCGCGCAGCGCCAGCCTTTCGGGATCGCGCAGAATCTCGTTGGCGATATCGACCGGCAGATATTTACCGAGCGCCGACTGGGCGAAACGCCTTTGTTCGGCGCCGACCGCGCGTGCCGCCATGCCGACGCCGAGGAAGGCGAGCAGCCAGCCGGCGCTCCAGCCGAAAGCTGGCAGGTCGAGCGTATCGATGTCGAGGCGCTGGAGCAGGAACGGTATGCCACCGACGACGGCAACCTGGAGCGCCAGCGCGATCCCGAGCCGCCATCCCCGATCGATCAGGCTGGTCGCGGCGCCCGCGGCGACCGCGACGATGGCGGCAAGCCACAGGAATATGCCGGGGATCGATGTCGGCATCCGCCCATCGAGCTGCTGGTCGAGCATCTGCGCGTGGACTTCGAGGCCCTTGATCCAGCCCTGTCCGAAGCGGGTCATCGGCGATCGGAAATTGTCGAGATCGTTGATGTCGCCGCCGATCAGCACGTAGCGGCCCCGCAATTGTTCGCGAAAGCTGGCTTCGATCAGCCCGCGCGCCTCGGCGGGCAGTTCGTCGGTGGCTAGCTGGGCCAGCGTTTCGATCGCGATTTTCGGGAAGCGGCCGCGATCGGGATCATTGGGCGTCGACGACAGGCGATAGTCGATCGGGCCGGTATAGGTACGGAATTGCGGATTAGCCGATGTCATCGCATTGGCGAGCAGCGGCGGCAGACCTTCGCGCTGGCTGGTCCAGCGGCGGGCGACGCCATCTTCGACGTCGGGCTCCAGCCGGATGCTCGCCGGCCGCAATTGACCGGGCCCGACGCGGCGGAAGAGTTCGCGCTGGAAATGCTCCTGCCAGGTCTCGACCTGATCGGGGTTGAGCGCGGCGGAGGCAAAGGCGAGGTGGGTCGGCACCCGCATGCCCCGGAACGCCTGGATCAATTCTTCATCCTCGTCCTGCCGCTGATCGATCAGGATATCGATGCCGATCGCCCGCACCTCCAGCCGGTTAAGCACGGTCAGGGCGCGGGCGAGCATTCGTCGGTCGAGCGGAGAACGCTTGCCCAGGCCCTCCAACGTCGCGTCGTTATAGACCACGAGGCTGATCCGGTCGCTTGGCTGGTCGAGCACCTGAGCGTGGCTGGCGAAGCGGAGATCGTAGAGCGCGCGCTCGGCATCGCTGGCCAGAGGAACGGTCCAGCCGAAGCGGGCAACGTAGAGCCCGGCCACGAGGATGATCGCGCAGCCGAGGAGCCGGACCCAACCGATCTGGCGAAGGTTGCGCAGCACCTCCCGCTTGGTGGATTCCTTCTCTGCCATCTCAGCGCGCTCCCGCCTTCACCGCCTGCACCCAGGCCAGATCGGCGAGCGGTTCGAGCCCTTCTATCATAGCGGCCGCATGGGCCGACGAGGCGTTGCCGCGGACATAGCGCCCCTTGATGCCGTGCAGGATGCCGGCGAGGCGAAACAGATTGAATGCCATGTAGAAATCGATGTCCGGAATGCCGTCCCGGCCGGTGCGGCGGCAATATGCAGAGACATACTCGTCTTCCGACGGAATATTGAGCTCAGTCAAATCGAGCCCGGCGAGGCCAGAGCTCATCCCGTGCGGCAGCCGGTACATCATCAGGTGATAGGAAAAATCGGCGAGCGGGTGCCCCAGGGTCGACAGCTCCCAGTCGAGCACCGCCAGCACTCGGGGCTCCGTCGGGTGGAAGATCATGTTGTCGCAGCGAAAATCGCCATGGATGATGCGCGGCCGCGGCTCGTCCGCGGGAATGTTCTGCGGCAGCCAGGCGACCAGCCGCTCCATCGCCTCCACCCGCCCGGCGTCGACATCCTCGCCATATTGCCGTGACCAGCGGCCGATCTGGCGGGCGAAATAATTGCCGGGCTTGCCATAATCTTCGAGCCCCGCCGTCTCGGGCTCGATCATGTGCAGCGCCGCCTGAGTCGCGTTCATCGCATCGAAATAAGCCGGCCTGTCGGTTGCCGGCACTTCAGGGAAGGTCGGCTCCCAGAAGATCCGGCCCTCAACCATCGCCATGACGTAAAAGGGCGTGCCGATGACCGTTTCGTCCTCGCACAGGCCGTAGCTGCGCGCGACCGGGAAACCTTGGTTTCCAAGCGCGGTGATGACCTGATATTCGCGGTCCACCGCATGGGCGCCGGGCAACAGCCGGCCGGGCGGCTTGCGACGCATGACGTAGGAACGGGTGGGCGTGACCAGCTTGTAGGTGGGGTTGGATTGGCCGCCCTTGAACTGCTCGATCGCGAGCGGCCCGGCATAGTCCCCGACATTCTCCTCTAGCCATCGCTCCAGCCGGCCGGCATCGAAGCGATGCGCCTCGCGAACCTCCGTCGTGCCGCTATTCTGCGCGCTGCGGTCCATTCGCCCCTTTTCCCGCCTCTCGACGCGCATGGCTATAGGGGCGCGCGGAAACCGTAAAGCATGGCCTTTCCGAGAGAGCGGGAGAGGAAAATGCGATCATGGTAAATTTTTTTTTCACCATGCGACATGTTTCCGAAAACCCGCAGACTATGGGGGCGAGGAAGGAATTTGAACGCCGTTCCGGACGGGCAACCAACCGGGGCTTTTGGCCAAGCCGAGGCGAGCAGATTTTTCCTTGTCGGAAACGACAGTTTCAGAGGGGAATTTGGACATGAAGAAGATCGACATCAACACGATCCCGGAGCTGGGCACCAGCGTCGGCATCCACGGTTCCGTGAAGCAGCAGGAGGTCGCCGGCCCCCTCTGCCTCGGCATCCTTGTCGCGGTCATCATGGCGCTCTAAGCGCCCGACCGCTTCAGAGGGGGGGCGGAAGCGCTTGCGCTTCCGCCCTTTTCTTATTGCCGCTAAGCTTGCCTGATGATCCCCGGCCCCGCCCTTGCCGCCTGGCTCGCCGATCGCGCGGCGCAGGATGCGTCCTTTGCACGCGTGCAGGCCAGTGCCGCCAAATGGGGCACCCACCCACTGATGACGCAACTGGAGCGGCGGCTTTCCGAGCTTGCCAATCCGACGCAGGCGGCGATCCTCGCCGAGGCGGACCGCTTCATGGACCAGATTCAGGCCATCGACGAACTCTTCGCCGACATGATCGCTGGTTGCCGCGCCGATCCCTTTTTCCGGCCGCCGCTCTATCCCCTGTCGGGAGACATCCACACGGGGCTGCTGCTTTTCCACAATCCCATGCTTTCGATCGCGCTGAGCGTCACCGGCATCGATCAGTTGGCGGCGAAAAAGGTTGCGCATGGCGGCAAGGGCTCGATTGCGTTTTCGGGCATGCCAACCAAGTTCCGTTATCTGAGGGCAGGTGGCGCGACCCTGTCCTTCTGGGAGGCACCGGGGATCGGCCCGGACTTCGTGGCGTCCGGGGCAGGGCAGGCCCGCTTCGTCGAGACCCGCCAGCTTGGTGACGGTGACGAGGTCATGATCGACGGTCGCCACCAGAGCTTCGTGATCGAACACGCCGCCGGCGATATGTTGTTCTTCCAGGCGATGGTGCGCCTCGGTGGCGCTCCGATCACCGCCGAATATGATCGCGAGACCCTGGCATTTCTGAGCGCCAGCAGCACCGACGAGGCGAGCTCCCGGGTGCAGATGATGGTCTCGCTGCTCAGGACGATGGAGCGCGAGGATGCGCTGCCGCTGATGGAGCGGGAACTGGATGGCCCGCATTTCTACACGCGTTGGCATGTGATGCGCGAGATGCTGGCGCTCGATGCCCAGGCCGCGCTGCCGGCGCTGAAGCGGATGGCTGCCGACGATCCGCACCCTGAGGTGCGCGCCACCGCTAGCCAGACGCTGCGCATGTTCTTCGCCGACGAGGCGGCCGCCTGATGCCGCGCGTCGTCGCCACCGAAACCGAGGAGCGATGGGAGCTGGCCGAGTTGGTCGAGCATCTCGAAAGTGGCCGGATCGATCCGCGCGACGAAGACCATTTCGCTGCTTTCGGTCCGGCGCTCAGGAAGCTGGCAAACAACCGTACCTTCCTCGCCGACCTCATGATCGCCGAGCTCAAGGAGCGCTGTGACGATCAGGTGCGCGACAATCAGTATAGCGCCCAGGTGGTGATGCTCCATGTCAGCGCCTCGGGCTATCTGATCCGGGCAAATTTCTGGCCGGCGCTGAAGGACAGCGTGATCCGCCACAGCGGCACTGATCCGTTCCTCTACGGCGTGCCACACGACCACAATTTCTCGTTCCTAACGGTCGGCTATCTGGGTTCCGGCTATTGGAGCGACTATTACGAATATGATTATGCGGATGTCGTCGGCTTTCCGGGCGAGCCCGTGAACCTGCATTTTGTCGAGAAGGCGCGGCTCGATCTGGGGAAGGTGATGCTCTACCGGGCGCACCGGGATGTTCACCTGCAGCTTCCCGCCGACGACATGTCGGTCTCGCTCAACATCCTTGAAACTTCTTCGAGCGCGGTTTTCCGGGACCAGTATCGGTTCGATGTCGAAACCGGCCATATTGCGGCGGTGATGACCCGGATGTCGCTGGAGCCGATGCTGGCGCTGGCGGCCCATTTCGGCGGCGACGCCGGCGAGGACCTGATTGGCGACTTCGCCATGCGTCATCCGAGCGATCGGGTCCGCTGGTGTGCGCTCAAGGCGCGCGCCTCGGCCTTGCCCGGGCTCGATGCGCGGATCGCTGCCTTCGAGGAAGGCGCGCGATCGGACAGCCGGTTGGTCGCCGGCATGGCGCGGGCCGAGGTCGCCAAGCTCGAAGCCGGCCGGCAGTGGATCGAAGCCGGCGCTCCAATCTCCGCTTGAACACGGGAATTGCGGCGCCGTTCATTTGGCGGCGGCCACCGAGCCATGCTATAGGCAGAGCGTGGGCTTTACCGGAGGGAGTCGTTCGATGACCGCTCGCAAGCTCTTGATCGCAGCACTGTTGGCCGCCGTCGCGGCGCCTTCATCGGCCAGTGTCGTGGTAATTGGGAACTCGTCCGCCCGCGCCTGTTTTGAGGCGGCGGATTCGCCGCTCGCGCCCGATATGGACGATTTCCGCACCTGCGATGGCGCGCTGCGGGACGAGGCGCTGTCGCAGCATGATATCGTCGCGACCCACGTCAATCGCGGCATCCTCCGGCTGCGCCGCAACCAGGTCGATTTGGCGCTGCAGGATTTCGACACCGCGATCCGGATGGATCCATCGCAGCCCGAGGCTTATCTCAACAAGGGTGCGGCCCTGATGCGGGTGGACAATGCGCGGGACGCGCTGCCGCTGTTCACCGCATCGATCGAGCGCAACACGACACGCCCGGAACTGGCCCATTACGGCCGGGCGATCGCCAATGAGACGCTGGGTAATGTCCGCGATGCCTATGAGGATTACCTCCGCGCGAGCGAATTGCGCCCCGGCTGGCAGGAACCGGTGGTCGAATTGCGGCGTTTCCGCGTCGTCCAGTAACGCCGGTTTCCAAAGCCGCTTCGGCAGGCTGGTCGTTGAGAGAGGGCCGCTGGATGCCCCGAACCGGGCGTGCCTGCGGCGCGTCCACCTGATTTGAGGAGTTGCGCGCGATGGCGTTCCAGTTGATCGATCTTCCCTATCCCAAGACCGCCCTCGGCCGCTTCATGTCGGCCGAGACGCTCGATTACCATCATGGCAAGCACCACAAATCCTATGTCGACAAGGTCAATGCGGCGATCGACGGCAAGGATGCGACCGGGTCGCTGGCGGCCCTGATCCGAAAGGCGAAGAACGACGGCGAGTCCAAGCTGTTCAACAGCGCGGCCCAGATCTGGAACCACAATTTCTACTGGCGCTGCCTCGCTTCGCCGGAGGGGCAGGCGCCGTCAGGCAAGCTCGCCGCCATGATCGAAGAAGAATTCGGCTCGACCGAGAATATGCTGTCGAAGCTCAAGGAGGAGGCGGTCGGGCACTTCTCCAACGGCTGGGCCTGGCTCGTCCTCAAGTCCGACAAGCTCGCCATCACCTCGTTGCACGACGCCGATACGCCGCTGGTCCATGATGGGATGAAGCCGCTGCTGACGCTCGATGTGTGGGAGCACGCTTATTATATCGACTATCGCAACGAACGGCCGAAATTCGCCGAGAGCGTGCTCGGCAACATCGTCAACTGGGAGTTCGTCGCCCAGAATCTCGATGGCGAGGGCATTGCCCGCGCCGACCAGGAAGAGGATGCTCGGGAGCTCGTCGAAGCCTGAGGTCAGGTCTTCAGCCGGTATCCGGTCCGGAACATCCACCAGACGATGCCAAGGCACAGGAAAAAGAACCCGAGAGTTGCGGCAAGGCTGACGCCGACGCCGACGTCGGTGGTCGAGTAAAAACTCCAGCGGAAGCCTTCGATCAGATAGACGACCGGGTTGAAGTGCGTGATCGTGCGCCACGGCTCGCCCAGCATCGAGATCGAGTAGAAAGCGCCGCCCAGGAACGTGAGCGGCGTCACGACCAGCATCGGGATGAACTGGATCTGCTCAAAATTCTGGCCCCAGATGCCGATGATGAAACCGAACAGGCAGAAGGTGACGCAGATCAGCAGCAGGAAGGCGATCATCCAGAACGGGTGATCGATCCGGATCGGCACGAAGAAGGCCGCGGTCAAAAGGATGACGAGACCGAGCACCAGTGACTTGGTCGCCGCCGCGCCGACATAGCCGATCACTGTCTCGAATGGAGAGATCGGTGCGGACAGCAATTCGTAGATCGTGCCCGTGAACTTCGGAAAGAAGATTCCGAAGCTGGCGTTGAAGATGCTCTGCGTGAACAGCGAAAGCATGATCAGGCCCGGTACGATGAACGCGCCATAAGCGACGCCGCCGGTTGCATCGGCGCGGATATTGCCGCCGATCGCCGCGCCGAAAACAACGAAATAGAGTGAGGTCGTGATCACCGGCGTGACGAGACTCTGCCAGAGCGTCCGCAAGGCCCGCGCCATCTCGAAGCGATAGATCGCCCAGGTGCCGTAGATGTTCATGTGGCGGCTCCCCGATCGATCTTCGGCTGATGTACGAGACTGACGAAGATATCTTCCAGCGAGCTCTGCTTCGTGTTGAGATCCTTGAAGCCGATGCCGAGATCGCTCATCCGTCTGAGAAGGGAGGGCACGCCGGTCCGATCGGCATTCGCGTCGAAGGCGTAGACCAGTTCATGGCCGTCGGCTTGGAGCGTCAGACTCCATTCGGCGAGCTCCGCAGGGACCGTTTTCATCACTTCGGAAAGGTTCAGCGTCAGTTCCTTGCGGCCCAGCTTCTTCATCAGCGCATTCTTCTCCTCGACCACGATCAGCTCGCCTTTGCTGATTACCCCGACCCGGTCGGCCATCTCCTCGGCTTCCTCGATATAATGGGTGGTGAGAATGATGGTGACGCCGGTGTCGCGAAGCTCTCGGACCAGGGTCCACATATCGCGCCGGAGCTCGACGTCGACGCCGGCGGTCGGCTCGTCAAGAAACAGAATTTCAGGCTCGTGGCTAAGCGCCTTGGCGATCATCACGCGGCGCTTCATGCCGCCCGACAGCTCCATGATCCTGGCCTTGCGCTTGTCCCAGAGCGAAAGCTCCTTCAGGATTTTCTCGATATGCGCCGGGTTTGGCGCGCACCCGAACAGACCGCGGCTGAAATTGACCGTCGCCCAGACCGTTTCGAACGCGTCGGTATGGAGCTCCTGCGGCACCAGCCCGATTCGGCGGCGGGTCTCGCGATAAGCGCTCTGGTGGTCGTAGCCGTCGACCGTCACCGTGCCGCTGGTCGGGGTGACGATGCCGCAGACGATCGAGATCATCGTCGTCTTGCCGGCGCCGTTCGGCCCGAGCAGCGCGAAAATCTCGCCGCGGATGATGTCGAGGTCGAGCGGCTTCAGCGCCTCGACCCCGCCGGCATAGGTCTTGGCGAGGCCGCGGATGGAAATGACATTGTCGCTCATTCGGGTGGCACCTGCGGAACTTCGGCTGGCTGCTCGTCGGCGAGGCCATGGCGCAGCAGCATCGGCACATTGGCGGCGGCGAACAGGAAGGTCAGCGGAATGAACAGCCAGAGCTTGGACGCGACCCAGAAATCTTGCGACGTATTGCGCCAGATCGCCTCGTTGACGGCGGCCATGACGATGAAGAAGACGATCCAGTTCCGGGTCAGCAGGAACCAGCCCCGTTCCTGCAATCCGGGATAGGCGCTGCCGAGCACGACCTTGAGCAGATTGCGCTTCGCCATCAGCCCGAACAGCAGCAGCAGCGCCACCGCCGAATAGTAGATGGTCGGCTTCATCATGATGAAGCGCTCGTCGCGCAGCCAGAGCGTCAGCCCGCCAAAGACCACGACCATGATCCCCGAGAACCATAGCATCGGGGAAATATAGCGATACCGGATATAGGAGATCAGCATCGCCACGATCATCGCCGCCATGAAGACCCCGGT